>JAICKK010000173.1 GCA_025927955.1 Nocardioidaceae bacterium | reverse complement strand
GCGGGAGGGCGTGCCGTCGCCGCCCGGAGTGCGCAGCGGCACCGGCCCGTCCGCGCTGATGGAGGTCATCAGCTTCTGCGCCAGGCCCAGGCCGGCGCCGCCCATGGTGAGCGCCTTGCCCAGCAGGTCCTCCATGCCGTCGGCGCCGTTGAGCACGACCAGGTTGTCGATGTTGCCCAGCGCGGAGGCGCCGGCACGGACGATCTCGGGGTACTGCTCGGCGATCATCTGGGCGATCACGGCATCCTGGTTCTCGGCCAGCGCCGCCGCTCGCGCCTTGATGCCCTCAGCCTCGGCGAGGCTCTTGGCCCGCACCGCCTCCGCCTCGGCGAGCCCTCGCGCCTTGGCCGCCTCGGCCTCGGCGAGACCCCGGGCCCGCAGCGCGTCGGCCTCCGCGAGGGCGCGCGTCTTCGCGACGGCCGCCTCGGCGTTGCCGGTGGACTCGGTCGCCTTGCCGGTGGCCGCGCCGCGCAGCTCCTGCTCGCGCGCGTTCGCCTGGGCCGCGGCGATCTTGGCCTCACGCTCGGCGTTCGCCAGCGTCACCTGCCGGTAGGCCTCGGCGTCGGCTGGCTTGCGGACCTCGGACTCGAGCATCTTCTCCCGCCGTACGGCGTCGAGCTCGGCGGTCTCGGTCTCCGCACGGACCACCTCCTGGCGGGAGCGGGCCTCGGCCAGCGGCCCCGACTGCGCGGCCTGCGCCTTGGCCTGGTCGACCTCGGCCTGGTAGCCGGCCTGCGCGATCGCGGACTGCCGGACGGCGGCGGCCTTGGCGGCGTCGGCGGCCTGCTCGGCCTCGGTCGCCTCCTGGTCGCGCTGGGCAGCGGCGATCCGGGCCTTGGACTCGATCCAGGCGGCCTGGGGCTTGCCGAGGTTCGCGATGTAGCCCGACTCGTCGTCGATCTCCTGGATCTGCAGGGAGTCGACCACGAGCCCGAGCTTGCCGAGGTCGTCGGCGAGCGAGGAGCGGATGTTGGCGGTGAGCTCCTCGCGGTTGTGCAGCATGTCCTCGACGCTCATGCCGCCGACGATCGCGCGCAGGTGCCCGGCGAACAGCTCGTGGATGGTGGAGAGCATCAGCTCGTCCTTCTGCTCCAGGAACCGCCGGGCCGCGTTGCGGATCGATCCCTGGTCGTCGCCGACCTTGAACGCGACGATGCCCTTCACGGTCAGCGGGATCGACTGGTTCGAGACCGCGTTGACGATCAGGCCGGTCGACTTCGTGCCCAGCGGGAGGCGCCGTACGGTCTGGAAGCCGGGGATGACCGGCGTGCCGCGGCCGACGACGATCTTGAAGCCGCGGCTGTCGTCGAGGCTCGCCTCTCCGTGGGCGCCGAGGCCCGAGATGATGAGAGCCTCGTTGGGCTCCGCGACCCGCCACACGCTGCGGAACAGCACGATGAGCACGGCGACGACGACGACGATCCCGACGGCGATCCCGACCGCGGTGTAGAGCATGGACAGTCCCCCTGTTTCCTCAAGGCCTCGATCTGTGGCGGCGGTTCGCCGGCCTCACCGGCGCGCCGGTGAGACGTAGACGGTGCGCGGCTCGTGGTACTCCATGACGACGACGAGCTCACCGGCGGCGATCTCCTCGTCGAGGTAGGGGTAGGCGTTGAACGCCTCGCTCCCCCCGCGGATCGCGATCATCACCTCGCCCACGCGCCCCGGGCCCACCCTGCCGGTGACCCGGCCCGTCCTGCCCACCATGGTGAGCATGCTCCCAGACCTGGGGCGTCACCGCACCGACTTCACCGAGCAGGCCTACCCGTCCACGGCGGAGGCGGCCCGCTGCGCCAGACGGAGCGCCTCGCGAGCCCACGCGGGGTCCGCTCCGGCGAGGCCGCACGAGGGTGTGACCACCAGCGAGGGGGCGGTGGCCGGGTCGAGGCCCAGCATGTCGAGGAACCGCAGCACCCGGTCGGCCACCGTGCCCTCCGACAGCTCCGTCGACGGCCGCGTCGTGGGCACCACCCCCAGGTGCACCGGCCGGCCGCTCTCCAGCAGCTCCGCCAGGACGTCGTACCCGGCGGCGGGAAGCACGTCGAGGTCGACCGACACGCCGTCCGCTCCGGCACCGGTGAGCAGCCGTAGCGGGGCGTCCGCCTCGCAGCAGTGCGCCACCGAGCTGGCGCCGGCCTCACGGACCGCGCCGAGGACCCATCCCAGCGCCGCATCGGCTGCGGGCGCGTCGACCGACCGGTGGCGGTGGAACCCCGAGGCGGTCGGGACCCGGCCCGCCAGGACCGCGGGCAGTGCGTGCTCGTCGACCTGTACCACGATCCTCGCGTCGGGCAGCCGCCGGCGCACGTCGTAGACGTGTGCGCGCAGCCCCTCGGCGAGCGCCTGGGCCAGCTCGCGGCGTGCGCCCCGGTCGGCGAGCACCCGGTCACCCCGCGGCCGCTCGACCGTCGCGGCCAGGGTCCAGGGGCCGACCACCTGGACCTTGACCGTGCCCGACCAGCCCTGCGCGTGCTCCTCGAGGACGTCGAGGTCCCGGGCGAGCTGCGAGCGGGCGCGGCGGTGGTCGGCTCCCGGCGCCCCCTGGCTGCCGGTCAGGCGCCACCCGGCCGGCTGCAGGTCCGCGTCGAGGTCGGCGACCACCGCCAGCGTCCGCCCGGTCGTCGACGCCTCGACACCGCGCCCGGGCAGCTGGGGAAGGAACGGCAGGTCGGGAACCTCGCCGAGCACGACCCGCACGGCCTCCTCGTACGCGTCGGCGTCGTCGCCGGGCATCGATCCGACACCGGTCGCGGTGGTCATGCCGCCCGACGATACGTTCCGAGGTGGCCGGACCCGGCTTCGCCCCAGCCCCGGGCTACCCCCGCGTCGCCCGCGCGATGGTGCAGGAGCCGACCACGCGTGTCCCGTCGTAGACGACGGCGGCCTGGCCCGGGGCGACGCCCTGCGCGGGGTCCAGCAGGTCGACCAGGACGCGCTCACCGTCGACCGTGACCCTCGCCCGGTGCTCGCCGCCGTGCGCGCGCAGCTGGACGGTGCCGCCGCTCACCGGCCCTGACGGTGCTGCTCCGCACCACCGCGGCCGGATCCCTTCCAGGCGGTCGACACCGAGCTCCTCGCGGGGGCCCACCGTGACCGTGCGGGTCACCGGCTCGATGTCGAGCACGTAGCGCGGCCGGCCGTCGCCGGCCGGTGTCTCGATGCCCAGGCCCCGGCGCTGCCCCACGGTGAAGCCGTAGGAGCCCTGATGGGTGCCGAGCACCGCGCCCGTGGCGTGGTCCACCACCGTCCCGCTGCTGCTGCCGAGCCTCTCCCGCAGCCAGCCGGCCGTGTCGCCGTCGGGGATGAAGCAGATGTCGTGGCTGTCGGGCTTGGCGGCGACCTGCAGCCCGCGCCGCTCGGCCTCCGCACGCACGTCCTGCTTGAGGGAGTCGCCGAGAGGGAACATCGCGTGCCTCAGCTGGTCCTGGGTGAGCACGCCGAGGACGTACGACTGGTCCTTGGCGGCGTCGACCGACCGGTGGAGCTGCACCTCCCCGTGAGAGTCCGCGACCAGGCGGGCGTAGTGGCCGGTCGCGACGGCGTCGAAGCCGAGCGCGACCGCCTTGTCGAGGACGGCGGCGAACTTGATCTTCTCGTTGCAGCGCAGGCACGGGTTGGGCGTGCGACCCGCGGCGTACTCGGCGACGAAGTCCTCGACCACGTCCTCGTGGAAGCGGTCGCTCAGGTCCCAGACATAGAAGGGGATCGCGATGACGTCCGCGGCGCGGCGCGCGTCGTTGGCGTCCTCGAGGGTGCAGCAGCCGCGGGCCCCCGTGCGGTAGGAGCGGGGGTTGCGCGACAGGGCGAGGTGGACGCCCGTGACGTCGTGGCCCGCGTCCGCGGCCCGCGCCGCGGCCACGGCGGAGTCGACGCCGCCGGACATGGCGGCCAGCACTCGCACGTCGTCAGCCGGCCTTCCGGGTGACGCCGCCCGCGTCCCTCGCCCGCTCCACGACAGGCGCGATGGCGGCGAGGAGCGCGTCGACGTCGCGCCCGGTGCTCGTGTGGCCGAGCGTGAGGCGCAGCGAGCCGCGGGCGTGCTCGTCGTCGTAGCCCATCGCGAGCAGCACGTGCGATGGCTGCGGCACTCCCGCGGAGCAGGCCGAGCCGGTGGAGCAGGCGATGCCGCGTGCGTCGAGCAGCATCAGCAACGAGTCGCCCTCGCACCCGGCGAAGCTCAGGTGGGCGTTGCCGGGCAGCCGGTGGACGGGGTCACCGTTGAGCGATGCGTCGGGCACCCGTGCCTGCACGCTCGCCACCAGGCGGTCACGGAGGTCCGCAAGCTCCACCGCCCGCTGCGGCTGCTGGGCGACGGCGACCTCCACGGCCGCCGCGAAGCCGGCGATGGCGGGCGTGTCCAGGGTGCCGGAGCGGATGTCGCGCTCCTGGCCTCCTCCGTGCAGCTGCGGCGTCACGTCGAGCTCACGTCGTACGACGAGCGCGCCGACGCCCTTGGGGCCGCCGAGCTTGTGCGCGGTGAACGTCAGCGCGTCCACCCCGACGGCCGCGAAGTCGACCGGCACCTGACCGACCGCCTGGACGGCGTCGGTGTGCACCGGGATGCCGTGCTCGTGCGCGATCGCGACGACCTCGTCCATGGGCTGGACGGTCCCGACCTCGTTGTTGGCCCACATCACCGAGACCAGGGCCACCGAGTCGGGGTCGCGCTCGACGCCGGCGCGCAGCGCGGCGAGGTCGACCCGGCCGAGGCGGTCGACCGGCAGCACCTCGACATCCGCGCCCTCGTGGGCACCGAGCCAGTGCAGCGCGTCGAGCACGGCGTGGTGCTCGATGGTGGTGGACAGCACCCGGGTCCGGCGCGGGTCGGCGTCGTGGCGGGCCCAGTAGAGGCCCTTCACGGCCAGGTTGTCCGACTCGGTCCCGCCGGAGGTGAAGACGACCTCGCCGGGCCGGCACCCGAGCGCCCGAGCGATCGCCTCGCGGGACTCCTCCACGACGCGCCGCGCGGCCCGACCGGAGGCATGCAGCGCGGAGGCGTTGCCGAACAGGGCCAGGCGGGCCGTCATCGCCGCCACCGCCTCGGCGCGCATGGGCGTGGACGCCGCGTGGTCCAGGTAGACGTCGAGTCGCCCCTCGTCACTGTGGCCGTCACTATGGACGCTGCTGGTGTCGGTCATGGCGCCCACCAGAGTACGGCGTGCGGCGCGTGCTCAGCCCTGCCGGTCGGGGCCCGCGCGCCGCGGCACGATGCGGATGATGACGCGCCGCTCACGCTCCATCCCGGCTCGGTACGCGTCCCAGTCGTCGGCCTCCCCGGAGATGCCGCGGTAGTACTCGACGAGCGGCTCCATCGCCTCGGGCAGCGAGACCACCTCGGCGTCGCCCTCGACGTACACCCAGTCGCCGAAGAAGCCGTCCGGCAGGACGCACAGCTGGGCCCACGGGTCCGCACGGAGGTTCTTCGTCTTGTACGCCGTCTCACGGCTGCTGACCGTCAACCGCCCGTCCTGGTCGACACCCACGAGCACCGGGCTCTGCTGGACACCCCGGACGCCGCGGGTGGCGAGGACGGCGCGGTGGTGTGAGCGGACGAAGTCGCGTGCCTGGTCGAGGTCCATGCGGCCAGTGTGTCGCAGTGTCTCGCAGCCCGTCGCTGTGCGTCGCTGTGCGTCCCGGCGTCGTGCACGTCACACCCGATGACGGCCGTTCGGTTCGTTGGACGTGCCGCCGGCGGCTACAGTGGGTGCACTGGCCCCATCAGTTCTGCCTCGGGCCAGATGCGTCATCCACCGAGCGCCGCGACCGAGCCCCTCACCGGGCGTCCCGGGTCGCGCCGGGCAGGACGACCCACCTCTCTCATCTGGAGCTCCCCCATGGCGTTCGACAACGCCCGTACGACCGCGCCCGCATCTCCCGGCTTCGCCGACCTCGGCGTGCCCGCGACCCTGGTGGCCGCGCTGACCGAGTCGGGCGTCACAACCCCCTTCCCGATCCAGTCGGCCACCTTGCCCGACTCCCTCACCGGCCGCGACGTCCTCGGCCGGGGCCGCACCGGCTCCGGCAAGACGCTCGCGTTCGTGCTCCCCGTGCTTGCCCGGCTGGCCGCGAGCAAGAGCCCGCGCCGGCCCCGGCAGCCGCGGGCCCTGGTACTCGCCCCCACCCGCGAGCTGGCCAGCCAGATCGACGCGGTGATGGCGCCGATGGCCAAGCGTCTCGGCCTGCGCACGCTCACCGTCTTCGGCGGTGTCCGGCCCAACCCGCAGATCCAGGGTCTCCGCAACGGCGTGGACATCGTCATCGCCTGCCCCGGCCGGCTCGCCGACCACGTGCAGTCCGGCCACGCCGACCTCGGTGCCGTCGAGGTCACCGTTCTCGACGAGGCGGACCACATGGCCGACCTCGGCTTCCTGCCGGTCGTCCGGCGGCTGCTGGACAAGACCCCTGCGAACGGTCAGCGGCTGCTGTTCTCCGCGACGCTCGACGCCGGCGTCGACGTGCTGGTCAAGCGGTTCCTGCACGGTCCGGTCACGCACAGCGTGGACTCGGCCCAGTCGCCGATCTCGCAGATGACCCACCACGTCCTGCACGTGAGCCGAGAGGGACGAGTGCCGGTCCTCGCCGAGCTCACGGCCGCGCCGGGCAAGACGATCGTGTTCACCCGGACCAAGCACGGCGCGAAGGCGCTGGCCCGCCAGCTGAACGCCCGGGGCGTGCCCACGGTCGAGCTGCACGGCAACCTCGCCCAGAACGCCCGCACCCGGAACCTGGACGCGTTCGGGAACGGTGCGGCGACCACGCTCGTCGCCACCGACATCGCCGCCCGCGGCATCCACGTCGACGACGTCAGCCTCGTCGTGCACGCCGACCCGCCGGTCGAGCACAAGGCCTACCTGCACCGCTCGGGCCGCACCGCGCGCGCCGGCAACGAGGGCACCGTCGTCACCTTGATGACGGATGCGCAGGTGAGCGACGTGCGCGACCTGACCCGCAAGGCGGGGATCAAGCCGAAGGTCACGCGCATCCAGCCGGGTGACGCGCTGCTCTCGATGATCGCACCGGGCGAGCGCACCTACGTCGCGGTCGCCGACCGCCCCGTCGAGAAGACGTCCACCACCTCCGGCGCCCGCGGGGGCCGTGGTGGTCGCAGCACCCCTCGCGGTGGCTCCAGCAGATCCGGTGGCGAGGGCCGCAGCCGCCAGCGCGGCGGTGCCCCCGCCGGGCGGTCCGCCGCCCGGTCGGGCGCCGGGTCCCCCTCCGGTGGCCGTCCGCACAGCGCGGCATCGTTCTCCTCGGCCCGACGGGGTCGCTGACCCTCATCGCCGGGGCGTCGCGACGAGGCGCGATGCTCCGAGTACCTGGGGCCAAGGACGCTGCACCATGGTCGACGTGTGCTCGGCCGACGGGATGCCGACGGCGACCGCGTTGACCGCCGCCATTCTCGGCCGGGGCGCGTGAGGCATGGGACAGGCGGCGTCCACACCGGACGATGCGCTGAGCTCGCCCGCCACTCGCTGCGTCGCTCGCGGAGAGGCGACGACTGTCGTGGTGACAGAGCTCGGCGCTGCCCGCGTGGTTCTGGAACCTCCGGCGGCCCTCACGAAGCTCGAGAGCCTCGCAGACGACCTCTTGCCGGACGTGCCCGCGGACTCACCGATGGTTGAGCACCTCCGAACCGCATGCCATGGCAGCGAGTGGGACGAGAGCGGGTTGATGGAGATGCCGCACCGCTGGGCTGCGTCATCCCGAGGTCATCTCGCAGCGCTCGCCGGCTACGAGCCTTGCGGGTTCTACGTCGGGGACCTGGGTGTTGCTGCCCGCCCGCCGCAGCGAGGTCGAGGCTACAGCGGTGGCTGCCCGCGCGGCCATGACGGCGGCAGGGGACCAAAACCTCGTTGCGCAGTGGCGTCGGCGCGTCGGCAACGAGCCGTCCGAAAGGCTGGCGGACCACCTTGGTTCGAGCGGCTCTGCCGACAGACCGCCGTCGCCTTGGCGGCCCCCAGCGGTTGAGTGCGGGTTGGTCCGCCTCCGAGAAGGACGGCTGGTCGTCACGTCCGCTTCGGCCGACCCCGGCTGCGCTGGTTCAGAGCGGCCCGGTGTGCTGGTTCACGCGGCCGAGCTATGAGGAGCTGGCGGCAGTGGGCCGGGGGCATCGGTCCCGACTGCCTCACCGGTGTCCGTGCCTGGTGGTGTGCTACCTGGTGGTGTGCCGGGTTGTCGGGGGACGGGGCTGGTGTAGGCGTGTCCGGTGGGGGTGGTGGTCGTGATGGTGCCGTCGGGTCCGGGTCGGGCGGTCCAGCCGGGGGTGGTCTTGACGTAGTTGCAGGCCTCGCACAGGC
>JAICKK010000162.1 GCA_025927955.1 Nocardioidaceae bacterium | reverse complement strand
TCATCAGCCGGGCCTGCAGACCGACGTGGCTGTCGCCCATCTCGCCCTCGATCTCGGCGCGGGGCACCAGCGCGGCGACCGAGTCGACCACGATGAGGTCGAGCGCGCCGGAGCGGATCAGCATGTCGGCGATCTCGAGGGCCTGCTCGCCGGAGTCCGGCTGCGAGACCAGCAGCGCGTCGGTGTCCACGCCCAGCGCCTTCGCGTAGTCCGGGTCGAGCGCGTGCTCGGCGTCGATGAACGCCACGATGCCGCCGGCCCGCTGGGCGTTGGCGACCGCGTGCAGGGCCACCGTGGTCTTGCCAGAGGACTCGGGGCCGTAGATCTCCACCACCCGGCCGCGCGGCAGCCCGCCGATGCCGAGCGCCACGTCGAGGGAGATGGCGCCCGTCGGGATCACCTCGAGCGCCGCCCGGGTCTCCTCGCCCAGCCGCATGACCGAGCCCTTGCCGAACTGCCGCTCGATGTTCGCCAGAGCGGCGTCGAGCGCCTTGTCGCGATCTGCACCAGCCATGGAAGCCACCCGTCCGTCTGTCCGCCTCTGCGCGGAGCCTGCTGTCTTCTTCATCGTGTCGACGACCTTAGAGAGGCCCTCCGACAGTTCACGAGCCCGAGATCCGGACCTGGGGACGAACGTCCTGAGGCCTTCCCTCGGGGCGCCGGGTGAGGGGTCCGCCCGAGCGCCGTGACCGACGATAGCCCGAACACGTGTTCGACCACCCCCGACACGCCGGGGCGCGAGCTCGACGTGGGGGATGTGCCAGATTCCCTGGGGCCCCAGGGAATCTGGCACATCCCCTCCGTTGCAACACCGGGGGCGTGCACGTTTCCCTGGGGGCCCAGGGAATCTGCGACTCCCGGCCTCACCCCAGCGCGTCGGCGACCAGCCGGTCCGAGAGCTCGCGCACCCACGAGCGAGCGGCCGGGTCCTCGGCCTGCGGGTCCGGGCGGGCCTGCTCTGTGCCGTCGAAGTACCAGCCGCTGACACCGTCGAGCGTGGGGTCGGCGACCAGCCGCCAGGTGGCCTCCAGCCCCTCCTCGACCGTGCTGAGCGGCTGCTGGCCGTACTCGCGGACCATCGCCGTGTCCATGAACGTCGCGGGGTGCAGCGCGTTGACGGTGACGCCGGTCCCGACCAGGTCGCCGGCCAGGTCGAAGGTGGCCATCACCTGCGCCAGCTTCGCACGCCGGTAGGCCGTCACCCCGTCGTACCCGTGCTCGGTGAGCGGGTCGTCGTGGTCGAGCGGCAGCTGACCGGCCGAGGCGACCTGGACGATGCGCGCGGGCGCGCTCGAGGTCAGCAGCGGGACGAGCCGGCGGGCCAGGTGGTAGGCCGCGAGGTGGTTGACCGCGAACCGGAGCTCGATGCCGTCGGTGCTCACCTCGCGGGTGGCGCCCCGGGCGCCGAACCCGACGCCGGCGTTGTTGACGAGCACGTGGAGGGCGTCGTGCCGCTCCAGCACCGTCTGGGCCAGCCGGTCCACGTCGGTCAGAGAGGCCAGGTCCGCCCGCACCGTCTCCACCCGCCGGCCGGTGGCCCGCTCGACGTCGCCGGCGAGGAGGGCGAGCCTCTCCTCGTTGCGCCCCTGCGCCACGACGCGGGCACCGTGCTCGGCCAGCCGGTGCACGAGCGCGCGTCCCAGCCCTCCGGTCGCACCGGTGACGAGGACGGTCTGCCGATCCAGGGGTCGCATCCTGGGCGTCTACCCCTCTTCCGGGCGCTCATCCCTCGACCCGCCCTACACTGCGCGCATGCGGACGGCAGGAGCGCTGCTGGCCCTTGCGGCTCTCGCCGCCGGCTGCACGGGTACGGCGTCGGACGCTCCTGCCGCTGCGGCGTCCCGGCCGGGCTGTGGGGTCCTCCCGCAACGCCTGGTCGTCGGACTGCTCGGGACCCACGTCGAGGTCGCCCTGCACGGGGCCATCGACGCGCTGCGCGAGCAGCACCTCCCGCTGACCTGCACCACGGGCGTCCACGGAGACCCTGCGAGGTACGTCACCGTGCGCGCGGTCTACCACCCCGGTCCGGTGCGGCTGCCGTCGAAGGCGTGCCAGGCAGGATGGGTCTACGCCGGCACGCCCGACAAGTACGCACCGGCCTGCCAGGAGGCGGTCCGCGGTCACGCTCGCACCGAGCTGGTGGTCCGGTGGCAGCCGTACGTCGTGCACGTGGACGTCGGGCGCAGCGACCGGAGCTGGGCCGGCGACCCGGAGGTCGCGCTGGCCATGAGCCGTGACCTGGCCCGGCGGCTCGGCGTGCGCGAGGCCAGCGGGAACGGGTGAGCGGTCTCAGGCGGTGGTCCCCGGCTCCAGCCGCGCCCCCTGCTCGAGGTTCTCGCCGACCCGGCTGTCCCGGCCCACGATCGTGACCTCGTCCGGGTCGCTCGGCGCGCACTCGCCCGGCCGACCGACCACAGTGCCGCCCACCACCACGCAGCCCTCGTCGACGATCGCCCAGTGCACCTCGGCGCCCCGCTCGACCACGGTGTCGGCGAACACGACGCTGTCGCGCACCACGGCGCCCTCCTCGACCACCACCCCCGGCCCCAGCACGCTGCGGTGGACCCCTCCGTACACGCGGACGCCGGGTGAGAGCAGGCTGTCGACGACCGTGGCGCCTTCGTGGACGCGGGCCGGCACGCGCTGCGGCTGCCGGGTGAGGATCGGCCAGGCCGGGTCGTCGAACAGCCCCCTGTCGTCGAGCAGGATGTCGCGGTGGGCGGCGAGGTAGAGGTGGGGCTGCCCGAGGTCCCGCCAGTAGCCAGGCATCGCGTGCACCACGGCCCGGCCGCGGTCGACGAGCCTCGGCACCAGCGTCTCGCCGAAGTCGCCCAGCCCCGAGTCCCCCGCGTCGGCGCCTCCCGTCAGCTCGCGCTGGAGCTCCTCGAGCACCTCGACAAGCACGTGCCCGTCGTACACGAAGACCTCGGTGGCCACCGTGCGCGTCGTCGGGTCGTGGGGCTTGTAGGCGAAACCCGTGACGGTGCCGCTCCCGTCGGCCTCGACGGTGGCGTGGTCGCCGGCCTCGGAGAGGTCCACCTCGCTGGTCACGATCGTGCACTCGGCCCGCTTGGCGCGGTGCGTCTCGATGGCGTCGGCGTAGTCGAACCGGTAGACGTGGTCGGCGCTGAGCACCACCACCAGCTCCGGGTCGGCGCTCCGGATCTGGTCGCGGATCCGGAACAGCTCGTCGGCGTTGCCCTGCGCGAAGCCGTCCTCGTCCTCGGAGCCGGTGCCCTGCTGGGGCATCAGCAGCCGCAGCCCACCACGGCTGCGGTCGAGGTCCCAGGGGCGCCCGTTGGCGACCGGCTCCTCGATGCTGGACCCCTGGTACTGCAGCGACAGCCAGACGTCGCTGATCCCGCTGTGTGCGAGGTTGGACAGCGGGAAGTCGACGAGCTGGTAGACCCCGGCGAAGGGCAGGGCCGGCTTGGCGCGCTCGCGGGTGAGGACGTCCATGCGCCCTCCGGAGCCACCTGCCTGGATGATGGCGAGGATGCGGCTGTGCGACATCGCGACATCGTCGCAGGTGCGACGGCACGGGGTCAGACGAGGATCTTCTGGTACCACTCCACGTCGACCCAGTGGTCGAACTTGTGGCCCACCTCGCGCATGGACCCGACGTGCTCGAAGCCACACGCCTTGTGCAGGGCGACGCTGCCCGGGTTGGGCAGGGCCACCAGGGCGACGGCGCAGTGCACCCCGGCCAGGGTCATCGCCTCCAGGAGTGCCGGGTAGAGCACCCTGCCGACGCCCCGGCCCCTCATCGACGGGTCGACGTAGATCGAGGTCTCACGGGTCCGCCGGTAGCCCGGCCGGGGCCGGTAGGACCAGGAGTAGGCGTAGCCGACGACGTCCTCGTCGGTGTCCACCGCGACGAGGAGCCGGTCGCCCTGCTCACGTCCCGCCAGCCGCTGCCTCCAGTAGTCCAGCGTCGGTGGCTCGAGGTCGAACGTCGCGGTGCTGTTCGCGATCTCGTGGTTGTAGATCGCGGCGATGTCGCCGAGGTCGTCCTCGACGGCGGGCCTGATGACGACGTCGAGAGCCATGCCTCCATTCTCCCCAGGGGACGCGCCGTCGCCGCAACGCGTCCACGGACGACGTCCGGCGCGCGGTCGTGCCTGGACCGACTGAGCGAGGCGCCGGGGGAGCGCAGCGGAGGAGGCGTCGAGCGAAGAAGGGAACGGGCGACCACTGCGGCGCGCCGGACACGCGCGAGCGGAGCGAGCGCAGACAACATAGCCTCTTCATCATGCGGCACACGGAGCTCTGGGCGCGGATGGAGCAGGCCCTGGGACGCGCCTACGCGCGCAGCTGGGCCGAGCAGCAGGTCCTCGAGACCCTCGGCGGCCGCACCGTCGTCGAGGCGCTCGAGGCCGGGGAGTCACCCAAGCAGGTCTGGCGGGCGGTGTGGGAGCGCCTCGAGCTGCCCGCCTCCCAACGATGAGCCCCCGGCGGCCTCAGCGCAGCAGCAGCCGCTCGAAGCGCCGCGCCGCCACCCAGACCCCGATCGCCCCCATCGCGACGAGGTAGACAGCCGACCACGCGGACGCGGCCGTGGGCGCGCCGACGGTCAGCTCCCGGACCAGGGCGACCCCGCGGTAGAGCGGGGTCACCTCCACGACCCACCGCAGGGCGCCGTGGAAGGCGGTGACCGGGAAGAACGTGGCGGAGAACAGGAACATCGGGACGACCGCGAGCTGGATGTACTCGAAGTCCTGCCACGACTTCATGTACGTCGTCAGAGCCATCCCCGCGCCCGCGAACGCGAAGCCGACCAGCCAGGTGGCCGGCCAGGCCAGCAGCGCCCACCACGAGGACACCAGGCCGAGACCCGTCATGACGCCGAGGAACCCCAGCGAGTACACCGACGCGCGCAGCAGCGACCACGTGAGCTCGCCCCACGCGATGTCGACCGGCCGCAGCGGGGTGGCCAGCGCCGCGTCGTACACCTTGTCGTAGCGCAGCTTGAAGAAGATCCCGAACGTCGAGTCCAGCAGGGCGCCGTTCATCGACGAGGCCGCGAGCATCCCCGGGGCGACGAACGCGGCGTAGGAGACGGTGTGCCCGTGGAAGGCGAAGCCGTGGACGAGCTGGCCGACTCCGACGCCGATGGAGAACAGGTAGAGCACCGGCTCGGCGAAGCCGGTCAGGAACACCACCCAGGACTTGCGGTAGACCACGAAGTTGCGGCTGACCATCACCCACGGGCCGGGACCTCGCGAGGCCACGGCCCGGGTCGCGGCGGAGGCGACGAGGGACATCGGCTACACCTCCAGTCGCTTGTCGAGCCTGCGCACGGCCAGCACCCAGCCCGCGAGCGCGAGCACTCCGAGGTAGCCCAGGTGGACCAGCACCAGCCCGGGACGCGGCCGGTCGAGGGTCAGCATCCGGGTGAGGTCGACGCCGTGCCACAGCGGGGTCAGCCGGGCCAGCCACTCCAACGGCGCCGGCAGGTTGGTGATCGGGAAGAACGCCCCCGAGAACAGGAACAGGGGCACCACGAGCAGCCGGTAGACGATCGTGAAGCCCTCCTCGCTCCTGATCGTCGACGAGTAGGCGAGCAGCGGCCCGGCGAAGCCGAGCCCCACCAGCACCGCCACCGGCCAGGCCAGCAGGGCGCCCCACCACGACGCGTAGGCGCCGAACGGGGCCACCACCGCCAGGAACACGCCGCAGGTGGTGGCGACGCGGAAGGTCATGAACAGCAGGTGGGCGGCCACGATGTCGGAGACGGCCAGCGGCGAGGCCGTCATCGCGTAGTACGTGCGGTTCCACTTGATCATGCCCATCACGGGCCAGGTCGCGACGCTCATCGCGGTCTGCATCGCCTGCGCGGCCACCAGGCCCGGGACGACGAAGGCGAGGTACGACGAGGCGCCCTCCAGCGCCGCCGGCGCGGCCTGGACGAACCGTCCCAGCAGCACGCCCATCGCGAGCACGTAGAACAGCGGCACCACGAAGGAGGTGAAGATCGAGCCCTTCCAGGTGCGCCGGTAGACGGTGGCCCAGTACACGCGCTGGCGCCCCACCATCTCCCAGCGCGGCAGCGTCGCCCGGACGGCCCCGACGGCCCGGGCGGCCGGGTCGGCGCGGGCGGGCGGGACGGCGTCGACGCCGTGCGGAGCCGCCATCAGTCCACCAGCATCCGGCCGGTCAGGCGCAGGAACACGTCCTCCAGCGTGGAGCGGCGCACCAGCACGGTCGCCGGCTGCAGGCCGCGCTCACGCACCCGCAGCAGGGCGGTCTCGCCGTCGTCGGTGTAGAGCAGCAGCCGGTCGGGCAGCACCTCCACCCGCTGCGCCAGGTCCGCGACGCGCTCGGCCACGGCCTCGTGCTCGCCGACGCCGAACCTCAGCTCGGCCACCTCCCGGGTCGAGTGCTCGCGGATCAGCTCCAGCGGCGAGCCCTCGGCCGCGATCCGCCCGCCGTCCATCACCACGAGCCGGTCACACAGCTGCTCGGCCTCGTCCATGTAGTGGGTGGTCACGACCAGGGTGGTGCCCCGCGCCTTCAGGCGGAACAGCCGGTCCCAGACCAGGTGGCGCGCCTGCGGATCGAGGCCGGTCGTCGGCTCGTCGAGCAGCAGGAGGTCGGGGTCGTTGATCAGCGAGCGGGCGATCGTCAGCCGGCGCTTCATGCCGCCGGAGAGGTCCTCGACGCGGCTGCGCGCCTTCTCGGTGAGCTGGACGAAGTCCAGGAGGTCGTCGGCACGCCGGCCCGCCTCCCGCTTCCTGATGCCGAAGTAGCTGGCGTAGACGACGAGGTTCTCCCGCACGTTGAGCTCGTTGTCGAGGGTGTCGTCCTGCGGGCAGACACCCAGCCGGGCGCGGATCTCGCGACCGTGCGTGCGGGGGTCCAGCCCGAGGATGGACAGCTCGCCCCCCGTGGGCGGCGAGACGGCGGCCACCATCCGCATCGTCGAGGACTTCCCGGCGCCGTTGGGTCCCAGGAACCCGAACGCCACCCCCCGGCGCACGTCGAGGTCGATGCCGCGCACCGCCTCGACCTCGCCGCGCCGTCCTGAGCCCGTCGAGGGGTACGCCTTGCGCAGGCCGCGGGCCCACACCAGCGAGCCGCCGGCGCGGTCGGCGCGGTCGGCGCCACCGTCGCGACCGGCCAGCGTCTCGGGGCGCGGGATCGAGGGCACCCGCAGACCCTACGGCGCACCAGGGACGCGTTCGGCATGCACCGCGTCCCCGGGCCCAGGACCCGCGGCCGACCGGCGTCGTGCAGCACGGGGCCGCTGCCGTCGGTGGCGTCCGGCAGGATGGAGCGGTGGTCACAGGCACGGGTACGACGGACGCCCTGGCGTCCTTCGGCGCGCCGACGCGCACCTGGTTCGAGGCCGCGTTCGCCGCGCCGACGCAGGCACAGGTCGGCGCCTGGCGGGCGATCTCAGCGGGTCGCAACGCGCTCGTGGTGGCGCCCACGGGGTCGGGCAAGACGCTGTCGGCGTTCCTGTGGTCCCTGGACCGGCTCGCGGCGGCCCCGCCGCCGGCCGATCGGCTGCTGCGGTGCCGGGTGCTCTACGTCTCGCCGCTCAAGGCGCTCGCCGTCGACGTGGAGCGCAACCTGCGAGCGCCGCTGGCGGGCATCCGGCACACCTCGGACCGGCTGGGCGTGCCGGCGCCAGACATCGCCGTGGGCCTGCGCTCCGGCGACACCCCCGCCGCGGACCGACGGCGGCTGGGCACCGCGCCGCCGGACATCCTGATCACCACCCCGGAGTCGCTGTTCCTGATGCTCACCTCGCGGGCCCGGGAGACGCTGCGGGGGGTCGAGACGGTCATCCTCGACGAGGTGCACGCGGTGGCCGGCACCAAGCGCGGCGCCCACCTCGCGCTCTCCCTGGAGCGCCTGGACGAGCTGAGGCGTCGCCACGACGAGGAGCCCGCCCAGCGCATCGGGCTCTCCGCGACGGTGCGCCCGCTGGAGGAGGTCGCGCGGTTCCTCGGCGGCAGCCGGCCGGTCGAGGTGGTGGCGCCCGTCTCCGAGAAGCAGTGGGACCTGCAGGTGGTGGTGCCGGTCGAGGACATGACCGAGCTCGCGCTGGCCGCCTCGGTCGACGAGGTGCCGGAGGGCTCCACCGCGGGCAGCGCCGAGCGGCGCGGCTCCATCTGGCCGCACGTCGAGGAGCGGGTGGTCGACCTCATCGAGGCACACCGGTCCACGATCGTGTTCGCCAACTCCCGGCGCCTCGCCGAGCGGCTCACCGCCCGGTTCAACGAGATCGCCACCGAGCGCGCCCAGGGGGCGGCCGAGCCGGTGACGACCGGCCGCTCGCCCGCCGCGCTGATGGGCCAGGCGGGCCGGACCGAGGGTGCGGACACGGTGGTCGCCCGGGCGCACCACGGCTCGGTGTCCAAGGAGCAGCGGGCGCTCATCGAGGACGACCTCAAGCGCGGGTGGCTGCCGTGCGTGGTGGCCACCTCCAGCCTCGAGCTCGGCATCGACATGGGCGCGGTCGACCTGGTGGTGCAGATCGAGTCGCCACCGTCGGTGGCCTCGGGACTGCAGCGGGTGGGGCGCGCCGGCCACCAGGTCGGCGAGGTCTCCCGCGGCGTCCTGCTCCCCAAGCACCGCGGCGACCTGCTGCAGACCGCGGTCGCCGTGGAGCGGATGCGCGCCGGTGCCATCGAGGCCCTGCGGGTGCCGGCCAACCCCCTCGACGTGCTGGCCCAGCAGGTCGTCGCCGCCACCGCGCTCGACGAGTGGGACGTCGACGACCTGTTCGCGATGGTCCGCAGGTCCGCGCCCTTCGCCACGCTGCCGCGCTCGGCCTACGACGCGACGCTGGACCTGCTCAGCGGCCGCTACCCCTCCGACGAGTTCCGCGAGCTGCGCCCCCGCGTGGTCTGGGACCGGGTCGCGGGCACGCTCAGCGGCCGTCCCGGGGCGCAGCGCC
>JAICKK010000213.1 GCA_025927955.1 Nocardioidaceae bacterium | reverse complement strand
TCGACCACGCGCGCCGTCTGCTCCTCGGAGAGGATGCCGGTGCCCAGCAGGTGGCCCATGTTGGAGGTCACCGAGTCGGCCGGCTCACCGGAGGCGTCGAGGGCGATCGCGACGTGGCCCCCGGCCGCGGTGTCCACCCAGAACGCCTCCCGGAAGCGCGATCGCAGGTCGTCGGCCCACGCGGCCAGCCCGGCGACCGGCGGCTCGCCGAACGCCTCGAGCAGCGCCGCCCCGCCGACCGCGGCCTCGTAGGCGTACCCCTGGACCTCGCACAGCGCGATCGGCGGTTGCGCCAGCCGGCCGTCGGCGTGCTGCACCGAGTCGGCGCTGTCCTTCCAGCCCTGGTTGGCCAGGCCGTGCCCCGACCGGTCGACGTAGCGCAGCCAGCCGGACTCGCGGGACTGGTCCATCCCCCACGTCAGACACCGGCGTACGGCGGGCAGCAGGGCGGCGACCTGCCCGGCGTCGGCGCCCCACCGCCATGCGTCGACCAGCGTGCACACGAACAGCGGGGTCGCGTCGATGCTGCCGTAGTAGACCGGCGGGAGGCGCAGGGAGCCGAGATCGAGGGCGGCGGAGCGGACCTCGTGCAGGATCTTGCCGGGCTGCTCCTCGGTGTCGGGGTCGGTACGGCTGCCCTGCCGGCGGGCCAGCGCGCGAAGCGTCGAGAGCGCGAGGTCGGTGCCGAACGGCACCAGCAGGCGGGCCGCCCACAGCGCGTCGCGGCCGAACAGGGTCAGGAACCACGGGCTGCCGGCGGCGAGGAACGCGTCCTCGCCGTCGCGCAGCAGCAGGCCGCCCAGGTCGGCCAGGCTGCGGTCGAGCAGCCGCCGGACCCGCAGGTCCGGGACCTCGACGGCGACATCGGAGCCCCACGGCGGCGTCCCGCCGGGCGCGAAGGACGGCTCGCCCTCGGCCGCGAAGGCCAGCTCGACGAGCAGCCGGTCCCCCGTCTTCAGCGTCGCCCTCCAGGTGAGCCGCTCACCGTCCCCCAGCCGCTCGAGATCCTGCGGCGGCGGGACCATGACGAGCGTGGCGCCGCTGCCGTCCCGGCGCCAGGCCAGCCCGTCGCCCAGGCGCTCGGCGGTCACCGGGGTGGTCGCACGTCCCTGGCGCACGGTCGCCGTGGGCGCCAGGTCGGCGACGACGTCGACGTGCAGCACGATCTCGACGGGCTCCGGCGCCCGGGAGTGCACCTCGACCCTCTCCAGCAGGCCTCCAGCGGTGAGGGTCCGGCGCCGCTCGAGCGTCACCGTCGGGTCGTGCCACCAGCCGCCGAGCTCGCGGGCGACGTAGGTGTACTCGTGCCGGTCGGCGCCGAGCGAGGCCGAGCGGACCAGGTCCAGGCCGCTGCCCTCGACCCCGACAGTGAGCTCGTCGACGAGCCGGACGTCGTCGACGAACCAGCCGCGGGCACCTCCCCGCCGTACCTGCCCGTCGGGGTCGGACAGCACCAGCGCCGGCGCCGCGACCGCGACGTCGAGGCGGTGCAGGGCGGGGGTGGGGCGCCGGGTGTCCGGTTCGGTGCAGCCAGTCACCAACGCAGCGTAGAGGGGCACTGCCGCAACCGGTCGCACCCTTGCTAGCGTCGGACCCAGACCCAGACCCAGACCCAGACCCGGACCGAACCAGGAGCCCTCGTGAGCACTTCCCCCTCGAACGGACCGGTCAAGGTCGCCGTCACCGGTGCCGCCGGCCAGATCGGCTACAGCCTGCTGTTCCGGATCGCCAGCGGGGACCTGCTGGGCAAGGACACGCCCGTCGAGCTGCGGCTGCTCGAGATCACGCCCGCCCTCAAGGCGCTCGAGGGCGTCGTGATGGAGCTCGACGACTGCGCGTTCCCGACCCTGGCCGGGGTCGAGACCGGCGACGACGCGAACACCATCTTCGAGGGTGCGAACCTCGCGCTCCTGGTCGGCGCCCGGCCGCGCACCAAGGGCATGGAGCGCGGGGACCTCCTGGAGGCCAACGGGGCGATCTTCACCGCCCAGGGCAAGGCGCTCAACGAGGTGGCCGCCGGCGACATCCGCATCGGCGTGACCGGGAACCCCGCGAACACCAACGCGCTGATCGCGATGAGCAACGCCCCCGACATCCCCCGGGAGCGGTTCTCGGCGCTGACCCGCCTCGACCACAACCGGGCCCTGTCCCAGCTCGCCGCCAAGACCGGCACCCGCGTCACGGACATCAGGAGGCTCACGATCTGGGGCAACCACTCGGCGACGCAGTACCCCGACATCTTCCACGCCGAAGTGAACGGCCAGAACGCGGCCGAGGTGGTGGGCGACCAGGGGTGGATCGAGAACGATTTCATCCCCACGGTCGCCAAGCGCGGCGCCGCCATCATCGAGGCCCGCGGCTCGTCGTCAGCGGCCTCCGCCGCGTCGGCGACCATCGACGCCGCCCGCGACTGGCTCAGGGGCAGCCCCGAGGGGGACTGGGTCTCGATGGCGGTCGTCTCCGACGGCTCGTACGGCGTGCCCGAGGGACTCGTCTACTCCTACCCCGTGACGACGAGCAACGGGGACTGGGAGATCGTGCAGGGCCTGGAGATCGACGACTTCTCCCGCGGCAGGATGGACGCCACCGCCGCCGAGCTCAGCGAGGAGCGGGACGCCGTGAAGGGCCTCGGCCTGATCTGAGCCCTCAGGCCGACGGCTGGTTCGGCACCACGACGCTGAGCACGATCAGCGCGACACCGGCCACGGTGAGCATCAGCACGTCGGACCACTTGCGCCGCACCCGCAGCATCCCGGCACCGCGCTCGGAGAGCACGAGCCGGAAGAAGGCCGCGACGAGCAGCCCGACACCGATCCAGCTCAGTCCCGTCCGCCACGCCCCGGCGAGCACGATCCCCAGGCCCACCAGCGCCGCCACCAGCACGGCAAGGTAGACCAGCCCCCCGAGCGTCTGTGGCCGCCGGAAGGGGCTGTCGTCGCGCACCAGGCTCAGGACCGGTCGAGTGAGAGCTCGGCTGCCGAGACGATGTTCGAGAGCAGCATCGCGCGCGTCATCGGGCCGACACCGCCGGGGTTCGGCGACACCCAGCCCGCCACGTCGTACACGTCGCGGGCCACGTCGCCCGCGAGCCTCCCGTCGACGCGGGACACACCGACGTCGAGCACCGCCGCGCCCGGCTTGACCATGTCGGCGGTGATGATGTCCGGGACGCCCGCTGCGGCGACCACGATGTCGGCGCCGCGCACGTGCGCCGCGAGGTCGCGGGTCCCGGTGTGGCACAGGGTCACGGTCGCGTTCTCGCTGCGCCGGGTGAGCAGCAGCCCGAGGGGCCGCCCGACGGTCACCCCGCGGCCGACCACGCACACGTCCGCGCCCGCGATGGTCACGTCGTGGCGGCGCAGCAGCTCCACGATGCCGTACGGCGTGCAGGGCAGCGCCGCCGCCTTCCCGAGCACCAGCCAGCCGAGGTTCGTCGGATGCAGCCCGTCGGCGTCCTTGGCGGGGTCGATGAGGCCCAGCACGGCGTTCTCGTCCATGCCCTTGGGCAGCGGCAGCTGGACGATGTAGCCGGTGCAGGACGGGTCGGCGTTCAGCCGGGTCACGTGCTCCTCGACCTCGGCCTGGGTCGCGGTCTCGGGCAGGTCGACCCGGATCGACTCGATGCCGACCTCGGCGCAGTCCTTGTGCTTGCCGTTGACGTACCACGTCGAGCCCGGGTCGTTGCCGACCAGCACGGTCCCGAGCCCCGGGGCCACGCCCTGCTCGCGCAGCCGGGCCACGCGAGCCTCGAGCTCCTTCTTGATGGTCGCGGAGGTCGACTTGCCGTCGAGGAGCTGGGCTGTCACGCGCGTAGTCTGCCACGCCGAGCCGGCGCGTTCGCACGCCCCCGCGGCGCCGAGCGGGCGCGTCTGCACGTCTCAGCTACGCCGAGTCGGCCCTCAGTGGTAGAAGTGACGCGTCCCGGTGAGGTACATCGTGACCCCGGCCTTCTCCATCGCGGCGACCACCTCGGCGTCCCGCACCGAGCCGCCGGGCTGCACGATCGCCGCCACCCCGGCGTCGACGAGGATCTGCGGCCCGTCCGGGAACGGGAAGAACGCGTCGGAGGCGGCCACGGAGCCCGCGGCCCGGTCCCCCGCCCGGTCGACGGCGAGCCGGCAGGAGTCGACGCGGTTGACTTGGCCCATGCCCACGCCCACGGAGGCGCCGTCGCGGGCGAGCAGGATCGCGTTGGACTTCACCGAGCGACACGCACGCCACGCGAACGCGAGGTCGGCCAGCTGCCCGGGCGAGGCGGGCTCGCCGCAGGCCAGCGTCCACGACGCCGGGTCGTCGCCACCCCCCTCGGTGAGCGCCGCGTCGACCGCGTCGCGCGCCTGCACGAGCAGACCGCCCGAGACCTGCCGGCTCTCCACGCCGCCGCGTGCCAGCGGCCCGCACTCGAGGAGGCGGACGTTCTTCTTGCGCGAGAGCACCTCGACCGCGCCCTCGTCGTACCCGGGCGCCACGACCACCTCGGTGAAGATCTCGGCGACCTGCTCGGCCATGTCCACGGAGACCGGGACGTTGGTGGCGATGACGCCGCCGAACGCGGACAGCGGGTCGCAGGCGTGGGCCTTGCGGTGCGCCTCGGCGACGTCGGCGCCCACCGCGATGCCGCACGGGTTGGCGTGCTTGACGACTGCCACGGCCGGCTCGTCGAAGTCGAAGGCCGCCCGGCGCGCCGCGTCCGCGTCGACGTAGTTGTTGTAGGACATCTCCTTGCCGTGCAGCTGCCGAGCCTGCGCCAGGCCGCCCTCGGGGGCGAAGCCGCTGGTGTAGAGCGCCGCCCGCTGGTGGGGGTTCTCCCCGTAGCGCAGCACGGCCGAGCGCTCCCAGGTCGCCCCGATCCAGGCCGGGAACCCGGTCCCGCCGGAGGTGTCGGTGACGACGCTGCCCATCCAGGACGCGACGTTGACGTCGTAGGTCGCGGTGTGCACGAACGCCTCCGCGGCGAGCCGGCGCCGCTGCTCCAGCGTCGTCCCGCCCTGCCGTACGGCGGAGAGCACCTCGTCGTACTGCCCGGGCGAGGTGACGACCGCCACCGACGGATGGTTCTTGGCGGCGGCACGCACCATCGAGGGGCCGCCGATGTCGATCTGCTCCACGCACTCGTCCGGCGAGGCGCCGCTGGCCACCGTCTCGGTGAACGGGTAGAGGTTGGACACCACCAGGTCGAACGGCTCGACGCCGAGCTCCTCGAGCTGGGCGCGGTGCGACTCCAGCCGCAGGTCGGCCAGGATGCCGGCGTGCACCTTGGGGTGCAGCGTCTTGACCCGGCCGTCGAGGCACTCGGGGAAGCCGGTGAGGTCCTCGACCTTGGTGACGGGGACCCCGGCGGCCGCGATCCGGGCAGCGGTCGACCCGGTGGAGACGACCGAGACCCCCGCCTCGTGCAGGCCGGTGGCCAGGTCCTCCAGACCGGTCTTGTCGTAGACCGAGACCAGGGCTCGGCGGACCGGGCGGCGCTCGGACGGGCTGTCGGGATCGGGCATGCGCGTCTCCTCATCGATCGATGAGGCACCCAGGCGTTCGATGCGCTCGACGTCACTCCCCGGTGGTGGCCCACCTGCGCCAGTCGTGTGCGCTCACCCTAGATGACCGGGGCGCCGAGGCGCACCCGCCGGTCGCGCACGGTGAACCCCTCGCGGGCCATCCGGCCCACGGTCGCCACCAGCATCGCCCGCTCGGCGACCTTGATCCGCTCGTGCAGGCTCGCCTGGTCGTCGTCGTCCTCGACCGGCACCGCCGTCTGGGCGACGATCGGGCCGGTGTCCACCCCGGCGTCGACCACGAACAGCGTCGCACCCGTCACCTTCACGCCGTAGGCGAGCGCGTCCGCGGGTCCGTGCATCCCCGGGAACGCCGGCGACAGGGCCGGGTGGGTGTTCACGCACCGGCCGCCGAAGGCGCCGAGGAACGCCGGGCCGGTGAGCTTCATGAACCCGGCCAGCACGACCAGGTCGGGCCGGTGCTCCCGGCAGGAGGCGGTCAGGGCGGCGTCCCACTCGTCGCGGTCGGCGTGGTCCCTCACGCGGTGCACGAAGGTCGGCACCCCGGCCCGTTCGGCGCGGGCCAGCCCCTCGATGCCGTCCCGGTCCGCGCCGACGGCGACCACCCGCGCGCCGTACGACGGGTCGGTGCAGGCATCGAGCAGGGCCTGGAGGTTCGTGCCGGCACCGGAGACCAGCACGACGAG
>JAICKK010000088.1 GCA_025927955.1 Nocardioidaceae bacterium | reverse complement strand
TGGCCGTCTTCGTCGCCGGGGCGGCCTGGCGGATGAGCAAGGACACCGCCCGGGTGTGACCCGGCTACCGTTGACCTCTGTGAGCCGCGTCGAGAGCACCGCGACACCGGCGGCCTGGACCTTCCGCAACGGCCGGCCGGGACGGTTCGGGATCGCCTTCGCCGCCGTCTGGCTGGTCTTCCTCGTCGACTCCCTGCGCAAGGCCTGGTCGGTGGCGTGGGGCGACCGGGACGCCCTCGCCGGGTGGGTCGGGGTCGTCTCCACGGTCGGCTTCGCGGTGACGTACCTGCTGATCTTCTCCTGGGTGCGCGCCCGGCGCAGGCGGCTGGACCCGCAGGTGCCGGCGCGCCAGGCCTGGGCGATGATCGGCGTCCTGGTCGCGGTGATGGCCGTCATGATCGTCTCGATCGGCCAGCCCGGGACGGCGGCGGTGGTCTACATCGCGGTGGTCAGCGTGCTGATCCTCCCCACCTGGGCGGCGGGCGTGCTCACGGCGGCGCTCGCCGGGCTGGTGGAGTGGTCCGGGCACGCGGTCCCCGGCTGGTCCGATCCCGAGGGGCTCGCGTTCGCCGTCTGCACCGCGTCCTTCGCCATGTGGGGCGTCTCGCAGCTGATGACGCGCAACGTCGACCTGCTGCGGGCGCGGGAGGAGAACGCCCGGCTGGCGGTCATCGACGAGCGCAGCCGGTTCGCGCGCGACCTCCACGACATCCTCGGCCACTCGCTCACGGTGATCACGGTCAAGGCCGAGCTCGCGAACCGGCTGCTGGACGTGGACCCCGCACGAGCCAGGGCCGAGCTGGTGGACCTCGAGCGGCTCAGCCGCGACGCCCTGTCCGACGTACGGCGGGCGGTGGAGGGGTACCGCGACCTGACGCTGCCCGGCGAGCTGGCCCGGGCCCGGGAGGCGCTGCGGGCCGCGGGGATCGAGGCGGACCTCCCGCACAGCACCGACGAGGTGCCCTCGCGGCTGCGGGAGCTGTTCGCGTGGACGGTCCGCGAGGGGGTGACCAACGTGATCCGGCACAGCGGGGCCACCCGGTGCACCGTGCGGTTCGGGCCCGAGGGGGTGGAGGTGCTCGACGACGGGCTCGGTGCCCTCGAGCCCGGCGCCGGTCACGGGATCAGCGGCCTGCGGGAGCGGGCCGGGGCGCTGGGCGCGGTCCTGGTCACCCGCACCCTCGAGCCGCGGGGCTTCGCGCTGTCGGTCCGCACCCAGTGAGCGACATCCGGCTGCTGCTGGCCGACGACCAGGCCCTGGTGCGGGGGGCGCTGGCCGCCCTGCTCGACCTCGAGCCGGACCTGACGGTGGTGGCGGAGGTGGGCAGCGGGGACGAGGTGGTGGCGGCGGCCACCGCGCACGCGCCCGACGTGGCGCTGCTCGACGTGGAGATGCCGGGCATGGACGGCATCGAGGCGACGCGCGCCCTCAAGCACGCACTCCCGCGGGTCCGGGTGCTGATCGTCACGACGTTCGGCCGGCCCGGCTTCCTGCGCCGCGCCCTCCAGGCGGGGGCCGACGGGTTCGTGGTCAAGGACACGCCGGCGCGCCAGCTCGCGGACGCCGTGCGCCGCGTGCACGCCGGGCTCCGCGTCGTGGACCCGGTGCTGGCCGCGGACAGCCTGATCGCCGGTGACTCGCCGCTGACCGTGCGGGAGACCGAGGTCCTGCAGGCGGCCCGCGACGGGGCGACGGTCGCGACGATCGCCCGCCGGCTGTCCCTGTCCGAGGGCACGATCCGCAACCATCTCTCCGCGGCCATCGGCAAGACCGGCTCCGCCAACCGTGCGGAGGCGGTCCGCACCGCGGACACCAACGGCTGGCTGTGAGCGTCTGCCGGTTCTCGCCGAGGCGTCTTGTTCCGTGGAGCCAGGTGCGCCGAGGCGTCTTGTTCTGCGGGCCCCTCGGTGCAGACGCGCCGGCTCGGCGCAGCAGAGCGGTGCGGACGCGCCGGCTCGGCGTCAGAGGGGGGACTCGGTGAGGCCACTCCCGTCGACCTGTACGACGGACAGGTCGGCCAGCTCTCGCCAGCCCGGGTCGTCGTCGTGCGGCTCGGCCGCGAGCGCGACGCCGTCGGCCCCGGGGAGGACGTACACCGGCTCGCCGACGACCACTGCCGCGATCGACTCACCGTCCGCGGCCAGCGCGCTCAGCCGGCCGCCGCCGTGGTCGAGGACCGCCCGGGCCGCTCCGGCGAGGCCCTCGGCGAGCCCGGCGCCGGCCTGCCACCGGGCGAGGGCCAGGGCGAAGAGCAGCGCGGAGTCGACACCGGCCCGGGTGTCCGGCACGTCGGCGGCCTCGGCGCCCAGCGCCTTGCGCGCGGTCGCCCAGTCGTGCAGACGGCCGTTGTGGCTGAACAGCCAGCGCCCGTGCGTGAACGGCGCGGCGGCGGACTCGTCCAGGGACGTGCCCGGCGTCGCGGAGCGCACGGCGGCCACGGCGCACGACGTCGACACCGTCGGCGCCAGGGACGCGAACGAGGCGTCGGTCCAGATCGGCTGCGCGCGCCGGTAGCGGACGGGGGCCACCCGGTCGACGTACCAGCCGACGCCGAACCCGTCGGCGTTGACGGTCCCGTGCCGCTGCCGGGCGGGCGCCCAGGACTGTTCGTACAGCGAGTGCGACGGCGCGACCACCAGCGACTCCAGCGTCCGCGGCGCCCCCAGGTAGGCCAGGTGGCGGCACATCAGGCGTCCCGCGCGGTGCGGAACCCGGAGAAGATCTGCCGGCGGATGGGGTGGTCCCAGTTGCGGAACGTGGTGCGGCAGGCGAGCGGGTCGGTGGCCCAGCAGCCACCGCGCAGCACCTTGTAGCCCTGGTCGAAGAAGACCTCGGAGTACTCCCGGTAGGGGAACGCCCGGAAGCCCGGGTAGCCGGTGAAGTCCGTCGAGGTCCACTCCCACACGTCGCCCACCATCTGCAGGGCGCCGCAGGGCGCGGCGCCCGCGGGGAAGGAGCCCGCGGCCGTCGGGTGGTAGCGCGCCTGGCCGAGGTTCGCCCGCTCCGCGGTCGGCGCGTCCTCGCCCCACGGGAACCGGGTCTTGGTGCGGCTCGCGGCATCCCACGACGCGGCCTTCTCCCACTCGGCCTCGGTCGGCAGCCGCCGCCCGGCCCACCGTGCGTAGGCGTCGGCCTCGAACCAGCAGACGTGCTGCACCGGCTCCTCGTCGGGGAGCGGCTCGACGCGGGTGAAGCGCCGCCTCAGCCAGGTGCCGCCCTCGCGCAGCCAGAACGCCGGTGCCCGCTTGCCGGAGCGGCACCGCCAGTCCCAGCCGGCCTCGCTCCACAGCCGCTCGTCGTCGTAGCCGCCCGCCTCCACGAAGGCGCGGTAGGCGGCGTTGGAGACCGGCACGGTGTCGATGAGGTACGACGCCACGTCGACCTGGTGCGCGGGCCGCTCGTTGTCCAGCGCCCAGGAGTCGGCGGAGGTGCCCATCGGAAAGGGGCCGGCGGGCACCAGGACCTCGGCACGGGTGATCAGCGCCGAGGGGGCCGGCAGCGCGTCCGAGGCGGGCAGCACCGGGTCGCCGCGGCGCAGCTGGTGGGTGGCCAGCATCGTCTCGTCGTGCTGGTGCTCGTGCTGGAGCACCATGCCGAACACGAAGCCGGAGTCGAGCAGCTCGCGGCCCGGGTCGAGCCGCAGCCGGTCCAGCGCGTCGAGGACCTTGCGGCGCACCAGCGCGATGTAGTCGCCCGCTTCGGCGGGCCTGAGCAAGGGAAGGGAGGGCCGGGTCGCGCGCGGATGCTCGAAGGCGTCGTACAGGTCGTCGAGCTCGGGGCGCATCGCCTGGATCCCTGCCGCCTCCCGCAGCAGCCAGAGCTCCTCGTAGTTCCCGACGTGCGCCAGGTCCCACACCAGCGGCGACATCAGCGTCGAGTGCTGCGCCAGCAGCTCCGGCTCGTCGAGCAGGTCGGTGGTCAGCGCGATGCTGCGGGAGCGACCTCGCTCCAGCTCGTCGGCGACGTGCTGCTTGAGCCGGTCCTCGGTCAGCGAGTCGGGGGACGTGCCGGGCAGGATGCTCATCGGGCCTCCGGGAGGTCGTCGAGGGAGTCGTCGGCGGGGGAGCGGCCGGGACGGACGTACCGGTCACGGAACTCCGCGACCAGCGAGACGAGGCGGGGGTGCTCGCCGGACCGGAGCAGCGCGGGCAGCGCCGCGTCGAAGCAGGCCGCGGCGGCCGCCTGCAGGGCGGGGTCGGCCAGCCCGTCGCGGGCCGCCACCGCCCAGTCGTCGAGCCCGGCGCAGGCCCGGTCGGCGGCGTCGCCGGCCACCGGGTCGTCGAGCAGGGCGGTCAGCACGGCGACCGGCACCGGCCACCACCGCCACGGCTGGGCGTCGAGGTAGCGGACCTCGAACCAGCCGCGGGGACGGACCGGCGGGAACAGCGTGCTCAGGTGCAGCCGCAGGTCCTCGGTGGTCGGCCGGTCGGGTTCCGCCAGCCAGTCCCGGAACGTCGCCTTGGGCCGGACCCGCCAGTCGTCGCCGTCGCGCTGCCGGAGCATGAGCGGGGCGTCGAGCGCGTAGCCGGCCCAGGCGGCCACCGGGTCCGGGCCGACCGGGGCCGCGGTCCGGGCGGGGTCCAGGCCCTGCCAGACGCGTTGACGCGCCGAGCGCCAGCCGGTGTCCCGCCCGGCGTGGACGGGGGAGTTGGCGAAGGCGGCCACCATCGCGGGCCCGACGCGGTGCAGCAGCCGCCACCTGCGGGTGGCGTCGTCGCGGTCGGTGCCGATGTCGAGGTTGACCTGCACGGACGCGGTGCTGGTCATCATCACGGGCCCGAGGCTGTCGTCGAGCTCGTCGAAGTAGGCCTCCATCGCGTCGTACCGCGGGTGGGCCAGCTGGCGGCGCGGCAGGCGGAACGGGTCGATCGCGGTGTCGAGGAGGACCACGCCGGCCGGCTCGAGCGCCCGGCGGACGTGGGTGGCGTCCTCGGTCATCCCCAGCCAGCAGGCGGTGGCGCCGCGGAAGGCCGGCGAGCTCAGCTCGAGCTGGCCTCCGGGCTCGTAGGTGACCGTGCTGCCGCGAGGTGGAGGACCGGCGGCGTCGAGGAGATCGCGCAGCAGCGGGATCGGCACCGGCTCGGCGGGTGCGTCGGGGAACCCGACCAGCCACTCCAGCTCGGCGCCCACCAGCTCGGGCGGGCCGGTCTTGAAGCACACGCGCTCCACGAACCCGCGGACGTCCGCGCAGTCGCGCAGCCGTTCGGTCGTGTCGCGTCCGACGACGGTCATGCGGGGTCCCCCCGGAAGAGTGAGCCGGGCGAGCGGTCTCGTGGGGTGCTCATGGACCAACCCTAGGCGGGGCCGCCGACAGGTGTCTGCCGGCCGGCGCCGTCGGCGTCCGGCAGTAGGGTCGCTGGCGATGGGGTCGAGCCAGGGGTACGGCGAGCACGCGCGGGCGCGCTGGGTGGACGAGCCGCCCAAGCGGGCGGACCGCACGTCCTTCGAGCGTGACCGCGCCCGGCTGGTGCACTCGGCCGCGCTGCGCCGGCTGGCCGCGAAGACCCAGGTGGTGGAGCCGCAGGCCGACGACTTCGTGCGCAACCGGCTCACGCACACCCTGGAGGTCGCCCAGGTGGCCCGCGACCTGGGGCGCACGCTCGGCTGCGACCCGGACCTCGTGGAGACCGCCGCCCTGGCCCACGACCTCGGGCACCCGCCGTTCGGGCACAACGGCGAGCGGGCGCTGGACGACGTGAGCGCCCCCTGCGGAGGGTTCGAGGGCAACGCCCAGACGCTGCGGCTGCTGACGCGGCTGGAGGCCAAGACCCTCGACGCCCACGGGCGCTCGGTGGGGCTGAACCTGACCCGGGCCACCCTGGACGCGAGCACTAAGTACCCCTGGACCCGGTCCGACGCGCCCGTCACCGAGGCGCTCGCCGGCGACTCCGGCGGGGGTGGCCGCAAGTTCGGCGTCTACGACGACGACCTGGAGGTGTTCGCCTGGATGCGGGAGGGCGTCGCCGGTGCGCGACGCTGCGTCGAGGCGCAGGTGATGGACCTCGCAGACGACGTCGCCTACTCCGTGCACGACCTTGAGGACGGCATCGTCGCCGGCAAGGTCGACCTCGCGGTGCTGGGCGACCCGGGTGCGCGCCGCGAGGTGTGGCAGACCGTCCGGGAGTGGTACCTCCCCGACCTGGTCGACGCCGACCTGGACCAGGCGCTGCGCGGCCTGCGCGGCGTGGGCTCGTGGCCCGACGCGCCGTACGACGGCAGCAGGCGGGCCATGGCGGCGCTCAAGGACCTGACCAGCGACCTGATCGGGCTGTTCTGCACGCAGGTCCGGGACGCGACCAGGGAGAAGGCCGGTGACCTCCCCTTCGTCCGCTACGCCGCCGACCTGGTCGTCCCGGAGGAGACGGCGCTCGCGGTGGCGGTGCTCAAGGGCGTCGCGGCGCACTACGTGATGCGCGCCGAGGAGCGGGTCGTGGTGCTGCGCCGGCAGCGCGAGGTGGTCACCGAGCTGGTCTCGCTGCTGCTGGATCGGGGGCCGGAGGCGCTGATGCCGGCCCTGCGCGCCGACTTCGAGGCGGCCGGCTCGGACGCCGCGCGGCTGCGGGTGGTCGTCGACCAGGTCGCGTCGCTGACCGACGGCTCGGCGGTGTCGTGGCACCGGAGGCTCAGCTGAGCCCGGGCGGGAGGCGTCTCCTTCGCCCGACGTAGGTTGCTCGCATGGCCTCGACGACGCTGCCCCCCTTCCATCTGGCGCTGCCCGTGCACGACATCGACGCGGCCCGTGAGTTCTACGGCGGCGTCCTCGGCTTCGACCGCGGCCGGTCCGCGGAGCGGTGGACCGACTGGAACGTGGAGGGTCACCAGGTCGTCACCCACCAGGTCGACGACCACGTGAACGCGGTGGTCGCCACCAGCTCCGTCGACGGTCACGACGTGCCGGTGCCGCACTTCGGGCTGGTGCTCGACCTCGAGCGGTTCCAGGAGCTGGCCCGGCGGCTCACCGAGGCGGGCACCGACTTCGTGATCGAGCCCTACGTCCGCTTCGCCGGTGAGCCCGGCGAACAGTGGACGATGTTCCTGCTCGACCCGTCCGGGAACGCGCTGGAGTTCAAGGCCTTCAAGGACCTCGGGCAGCTGTTCACCGCCTGACCCGTGCCCTTCGCGAGCGACACCGGCTCGCGGAGGGAGCGGGTGGACGCCGTACGACGGGCCTGGCGCCCGCAGCGGACGCTCAACGGTGCCGGTGGTCGCCCGGCTGGAGCCGGCCCGCCACCTGCCGGACCGCGGTCGCGAGGATCCGCTGGCCCTCGAGGGTGGGGTGCACGTTGCAGCCACCGGACGGCAGCGCGATGATCAGCCCCGCCGCGCAGACGTCCCCGCCGGCAGGGGCGGCGGCCGCCTCGAACGCGCCGAAGCCGTCGGCGACGACCGCCCGGTGGGCGTGTGCCGCGCGGACCAGCGCCGCGTTGAGCGCCTCGATCGCGGCGGTGCCGACCGGGTCGGCGTAGTCGAGGGAGTAGTAGGTCAGGACGACCAGCCGGTGGTGGTAGTGCGCCCGGTGACGCAGCGCGGCCAGGATCGTGTCGAGGTTGTCCTCGACCTGCGCCGTCACCGCCGCGAAGTCCGTGCCCGTGCAGTGGTCGACGGTGGTGGCCTGGCAGGCGAACACGTCGTTGGCGCCGATGTCGATGCTCACCAGGCGGGTGTGCGGGTGCCGCCGCAGGTAGTGGACCGCGAAGTCCAGCTGCGACCCCTGGTAGGTCACGTGCAGCGGGAACTGGGTGCGGTACCCGCCCGGCAGACCCAGCAGGTTCTCGCACGCGTAGCTCTGCGCGGTCGCGTCGATCATGCTGCCCGTGGTCTCGCCAGGGCAGGACGCGTTGACCAGGTGGAGGCGCGCGCGTCGGGCCAGCACCTCCGGGTAGCCGACGAAGTTCGCGGCGTCCAGGTAGAGCGTCGGAGGCGCCACGACCTCCGGCGGGCGGTAGCCGAACGCCACGGAGTCGCCGAGAGCCAGGTAGCCGGGCCGGTGGTGGGCGTGCCGGTGGTGCTGCCCGACACCGGGCTGGCCGTCCGCGGAGGCGGCCGGAGCCGACAGCACGGCGCCGGAGGCGAGGACGAGCGTTCCCGCGAGGGCGCCGACGAGGGCGCGCCAGTGGCGCCGCTTCATGGTGGTGTGCATCGGGGCGTTCCTCTCCTGCGACGCCGAGAGCTCCCGAGACTCCCGAGAGGGAGCGAGGTGCGTGCTGTGACGACCCTCGCCCTCGGGCCGTCTGGTTGTCAACGGAACGCCTGCGGGACGCCGGCTCACAGGCCGAAGGCCGACCGCATGGACGACGCGGTGCCGGCCCTGCCCGGGGGTGCCACCCCGAGGAGCTGGGCGGTGGTCCTGAGCAGGGAGTAGTGGTCGAACCTTGTCCGGGTGAGGGTGCCCGGCTCGGTCGAGGGCGAGACCACGACGAGGGGGATGTGCTGCCCGAGGTCGTGCCTGCCCTCGTCCCAGGTCAGGAACACCGCAGTGGTGCCCTTGCGGTAGGAGGGGCTGGTCACGATGCGCTGGACCCACCGAGACAGCCAGGCGTCGCCGCTGGTCACCGGGCACCCGTGGGTGGCGTGGCACAGGTCGGGGATCATCAGGCTGAAGGCGGGCAGCCGGTCGGTGGCCAGGGCGGTGCTCAGGGCGCCGGCGTGGGGACCGCCCATCGGGACGTCCCAGGCCCGGCAGCGGCTGCGACTGTGCACGAAGTACATCGCCGGGTTGCGTGCGAAGCCGTGCACGCCCACGGGGTGGCAGCGCGCCGGCATCGACTCGACGTAGGTGCGCCACTGGCGTCCGGACCGAGCGACCTCGCTGAAGATGGTGCGCGCTCGGATCGGCTGGGCCGACGGCGACCGGTCGCGGGTCACGCCGAAGGTGGAGCCACCCGTCGCGGCCAGGTAGTTCGGCAGGGAGGGGTGCGTGATGGCGTGGTAGTCGGCCGCGAGCCCGCACGACCTCGCCAGCGCGTTCTCGAACGGCGCGCTCCGGGAGCCGATCACCTGGTGGTAGGAGTGGTTCTCCATCCAGATCCAGATGACGTGCTGGTAGCGCGGGGGAGGCGTCGTCGACCGTCCGCACGGCTGGACCGTCAGGGGCAGCGAGTGCACATCCGGATCCAGCGCCTCCGCGACCCCGCCGAAGGCGCTGGTCGCCGCCACCGCGATCACCAGGAGCGTCGCCGCCGCGGCCAACGCCGCCAGGAGACCAGGCGGCATAGCGAGGAGTCCGCGTGGCTCACGCTTCCGCATGGAGATGTCGTCCCGTCATGTCGCTGAGGGGACCAGTGTGGGCACGAGTGCATGAAGCGCACATGATCGAGTCCCACGGGCCCGCACACCCCACGGGCGCCACCCGGCGGACGGGCCCGGTCACACCTCCGTACGGCGTTCGGTCTCCGTCGCGTAGTACGGACGCAGGCCCGCGTCCCGCCGGGCGCCCAGCAGGACGAGGACGGCGAGGACCGCACCGAAGACCAGGTGCACCGAGGCCATGAACGGCTGGTCGACTGTGCGGAAGGCGGAGAACTGGGTCACCACCCTGGCCAGGATCTGGAAGTCGACGATGTAGACGGCCGCGCCGAAGACCAGGCCCGCCAGGGCGACGAGCGACGCGCTGCGGATCCAGGACGTGAAGATCGCGAAGACCAGGCCGAGGAGCGCGCTGAGGACCGAGTGGACCGCCATCCCGATCCACAGCGTGTGGGTCGGGATGCCCGTCGGCCCCTGTGCCAGGGAGGCGACGTACCGGAACGGCATCAGCTCCGGGGAGCCGTGGTAGCTCGAGTACCACGACGTCAGCGCGATGAGGGCGACCCCGGCCAGGAAGCCCGACACGAACCCGGCCAGGAGGTACTGGCCGGGCCGCGGCCTGCCGACGACGGACTTGCGCGGTGGACGCCTGATCGACTCGCTCATGACTGCCTCCCATGACGGCCCGGAACGGGTGGTGCACACGGGTCGGGGGATGCTCGGATACCCGCTGCCGGCGCAAACGAAACCATCGGCCCGCGGGCGTCCCCAGCCGGGGGTCGACCGGGAGCCGGGCCGCACCGCGGGCCGTAGACTCGGCGCCGTGGCAGGGCTGATCCGGGACGAGGACATCGCACTCGTCCGCGAGCGTGCCCGCATCGAGGAGGTGGTCTCCTCCTACGTGACGCTGCGCCATGCCGGCGGCGGCTCGCAGAAGGGCCTGTGCCCCTTCCACGACGAGAAGACCCCGTCGTTCAACGTCAACCCGAGCCGGGGGTTCTTCCACTGCTTCGGCTGCAGCGAGGGCGGCGACGTCATCTCGTTCCTGATGAAGGTCGAGGGCCTCGGCTTCGGCGAGGCGGTGGAGCGGCTGGCCGACAAGTACGGCGTCCAGCTGCGCTACACCGAGGAGGTCGGCGAGCGTCCCGCCAAGCGGGAGCACAACCTGCGCCCGCGGATGCTCGAGGCGCACAAGGTCGCCCAGGCCTACTACGCCGACCAGCTGTCCACGCCGGACGCGCTGGCGGCCCGGCAGTTCCTCGCCGAGCGCGGGTTCGACCAGGACGCCGCGAGCACCTTCGGGGTCGGTTTCGCCCCGCGCGGGGGCGACGACCTCTACAAGATGCTCCGGCAGAAGGGGTTCCGCGACGAGGAGATCGTCACCGGCGGGCTCGTGGCGCAGGGCCAGCACGGCAGCTACGACCGCTTCCGGGGCCGGCTCGTGTGGCCGATCCGCGAGACGAACGGGGACACGATCGGCTTCGGCGCCCGGCGGCTCTTCGACGACGACCGCATCGAGGCCAAGTACCTCAACACCCCCGAGACGCCGATCTACAAGAAGAGCCATGTGCTCTACGGCATCGACCTGGCCCGCCGCGACATCGCCCGCGCCTCGCAGGCGGTCGTGGTCGAGGGCTACACCGACGTGATGGCCTGCCACCTGTCCGGGGTGCCGACCGCGGTCGCCACCTGCGGCACGGCGTTCGGGGAGGACCACGGACGCGTGCTGCGCCGGCTGCTCAAGGACCACGACGAGTTCCGCGGCGAGGTGATCTTCCTCTTCGACGGCGACGAGGCCGGCCAGAAGGCGGCGCTGCGCACGTTCGAGACCGACCAGCAGTTCGCCGGGCAGACCTACGTCGCGGTGGAGCCCGACGGCCTCGACCCGTGCGACGTCCGCCTGCAGAAGGGCGAGCCGTCCGTCCGCGAGCTGGTGGCCCGGCGGATCCCGCTGTACCGCTTCGTGCTCCGCAACGTGGTCGGCCGCTACGACCTGGACCGGGCCGACGGACGCGTCGACGCGCTGCGGGAGGCCGCCCGGCTGGTCTCGGCGATCCGGGACCGGTCGAAGGTCGAGGCCTTCGCCCGCGAGCTCGCGGGCATGGTGGGCGTCGACGTGGACGACGCCCGTGCCGAGGTGCGCCGGGCCGGCAACCGACGTCCCGACGACCGCCGCGGCGTCCGCGGACCCACCGTCCACCCGCCCGGGCGGCAGGAGCCGGACCGCCCCGCAGCACCGCCGCTGCCGAGCCTGCGTGACCCGCGCTTCTCCCTCGAGCGCGAGACGCTCAAGCTCGTCGTACAGCATCCCGAGGCGGTGGGCCGGATGGCCAAGGACGTGGGCGGCGACGACTTCACGCACCCGACCTACCGCGGCGTCTGGGACGCCGTGACCGCGTGCGGCGGCCCGGCGAGCGCGCCCAGCGGCGAGGTGTGGGTCACCAAGCTGCGCGACAGCATCACCGACCCGCTTGTCGCCTCGGCCCTCTCGGCCCTGGCGGTGGAGCGGGTCAAGCGGGAGCCGAACACCGCCTACGTCGCCGAGCACGTCTTCAAGCTCCAGGAGGTGACCGCCCTGCGGCGCATCACCGAGCTGAAGTCGCGCCTGCAGCGCACGAACCCGGTCGAGCACGCCGGCGAGTACAACCGCATGTTCGGCGAGCTCGTGGCGCTCGAGCAGCACCGCCGGACGCTGCGTGAGAAGGCGATCGGCTCGGACGCGTGAGGCGTCCCTTCACCCGCCGTCCGGCGCTGCCGGCCGAGGTGCGCGAGCGGGCCGGCCTGGCACGCGGTGACCGGCCGTTGGCCTCCGTCCAGGTCGCGGGCGGAGGCTGGCTGGTCGGCACCCGGGACGCGCTCGTGGTGGTCGCTGTGGCGGCCGACTCCGTCCTGCGCATCCCCTGGGAGCGTGTGGAGACCGCGGACTGGGACCGGGAGGGCGAGCGCCTGCGGGTGGTCGAGGCCGCGGACTTCGGCGCGGTCCGCCCGGTGCACGTGTTCACCCTTCCCGATCCCGGGCCGCTGCTCCCGATGGTCCGCGAGCGGGTGACCGCCAGCGTGCTGCTGCAGCGGCGGGTGGAGGTCGGCGGCGGGGCGGGGCTGACCGTGGTCGCCCGGCGGGCGCCCCGCGGCCGGGGAGAGGTGGTGTGGGCCTACGAGCTCGACCCGGGACTCGAACCGGACGACCCGGCGGTACGGCGGGCCGCCGAGGATGCGCTGCGCGACGCGATGGCGGAGGTGGGCCTGGGCCAGGAGCCGCCGGATCCGTGGTGACTTGGCGGCGCGAGCCCGTTCCTTGCTAACCTTGCGGCTGCACGATCCCCTGTAGCTCAATTGGCAGAGCATTCGGCTGTTAACCGGAGGGTTGTTGGTTCGAGTCCAACCGGGGGAGCTGGACGACCCCGCGCTGGAGCTGGTGCGCGAGGCGGAGGTTCTCGGCTCGCCGCCGTCCCACGACAATGGGCCCGTGACCTCGCCGATGAACGACCCGCTCGCCGTGCCCCCACCCGACCTCGACCTCGACACCCTGCCGGCGACCGTGGCCCGGACGTGGGGCCTGGACGGTGAGCTGGTGGCCGTGCACGGCGAACGGGACCGGAACTTCCGGATCGAGACCGCAGGCGGCCGGTTCCTGCTCAAGGTGCACAACCCGGCCGACCAGGAGCCGGTGCTCGACCTCCAGCTCTCGGCACTGCGGCACCTCCGGTCGGTGGCTCCCGACCTGCCGGTGCCCGAGGCCGTCCCCGCGCGCGACGGCCGGCCCTGGGTGGTGCTGTCCGGGCAGGACGGCCGGCGGTCGTCGGCCTGGGTGATGACCTGGCTGGACGGGCGTCACCCGGACGTGCAGGGCCTGGGCCACCAGCAGCTGCGGGAGTGGGGTCGTACGGCGGCGCGGCTGGGGCGGGCGCTGCGCGGGTTCGTGCACCCGGCCGCGTCGTACCCGATCGCCTGGGACATCCGGCGGCTGGCGCAGCTGCGGCCCTGCCTGACGGCGGTCGACGCGGGCCGCCGGCCGGCGCTCGAGGCGGTGCTCGACCGCTTCGAGCACCGGGTCGAACCGGAGCTGCGGCGGCTGCGGGCCCAGGTCGTGCACAACGACCTGGCGCCGGGCAACGTGCTCGTCGACGAGTCGTCGGCCCTCACCGGGATCACCGACTTCGGCGACATGACGCACACGGCCCTGGTCTGCGACCTCGCGGTGGCGGCGGCGGACCTGATGAGCGGCCGGGAGGGCGGGCTCGAGCTGGCGCCGCAGGTGATCGCCGGGTACGACGCGGTCACCCGGCTCGAGCCCGGCGAGCTCGCGCTGGTCGCGGACCTGATGGCGGCTCGCTGCGCCGCGGCCGTCCTGATCACCGCGTGGCGGACGCGTGAGCAGGGCTGGGCGCCCGCTGTCGACGCCGGGGCGTACCGCCAGCTCGAGGAGATGCTCGAGGTGGGGCTCGACCGGCTGGCCGCCGGGTTCGTCACGGCGCTGCGCGGCGGGTCGCACCCGGCGTACGGCGTCGGCGGGCCGCCGTACCACCACCGCTCCACCGCGGAGCTCCTCGCCGCCCGGCAGCGGTCGCTGGGGCCGCAGGAGCTCAGCTACGCGAGCCCCCTGCACCTGGTCGCCGGCCGAGGCGTGTTCCTGGAGGCCGCGGACGGACGCCGCTACCTGGACGCCTACAACAACGTGCCGGTGCTCGGTCACTCGCACCCGGCGGTGGTCGAGGCGGTCAGCGCCCAGCTGGCGACCCTCAACACGAACAGCCGATACCTGCAGGAGGCGCCGGTCGAGCTCGCCGAGCGCCTGCTGGCGACCCTGCCGGAGCGGTTCGACCGGGTGCTGCTGGTGAACTCGGGCAGCGAGGCGAACGACCTGGCCTGGCGGATCGCGCGGCACGCGACCGGCGCGTCGGGCGGCATCGCGACCAGCTGGGCCTACCACGGCGTCACCGAGGCGACCTACCCGTTCTCCCCGGAGAGCTGGGGGAGCGCGGAGCCCCCGGCGCACATGCGGCTGGTCGAGCCGCCTCCGGCGCCTTCGTCCGCCGTCGCCGAGGCGGCCGAGCAGCTGCGTTCGAGCGGGCACGGCGTGGCCGCGATGCTCGTCGACGGCGTGTTCACCAGCGACGGGATCCTCGGCCCGGCGCACGCGTGGACGGCCGCGGCGGCCGCCGCGGTGCACGAGGCGGGCGGGCTGTACGTCGCCGACGAGGTGCAGGCCGGCCACGGGCGCACCGGCGACGCGTTGTGGAGCTTCGTCGCGGGCGACGTCCCGGTAGACCTCGTGACGCTGGGCAAGCCGATGGGCAACGGCTACCCGGTGGCCGCGGTCGTGGGTCCCGCCGAGCTCGTCGACCCCTTCGTGGAGAGCACGGACTACTTCAGCACGTTCGGTGGCGGAACCGCCGCCTGCGCGGCAGCGGTCGCTGTCCTGCGGACCCTCGAGCAGGACCAGGTCGTGGACCGTGTGGCCGCGGTCGGCAGCCGCCTGGTGCGCGCGCTGTGCGAGGTGACCACCGGCCGCGGTGAAGTGGCCGGAGTGCGGGGCTGGGGGCTCGCCCTCGCCGTCGACATCGTCGACGCGGAGTCCGGTCGGCCGGATCCCGACCGCACGCGGCGCATCGTGGAGGGGATGCGTGAGCGTGGCGTGCTGATCGGCCGGACCGGCCGCGACCGTTCGACGCTGAAGATTCGCCCGCCGCTGGTCTTCGCCGACGAGCACGTGGGCGTGCTCACCGACGCGTTGGGTGCCACGCTCGCAGATCGCTGAGCCGGGCCCTCCTCACCACCGACCGGCTCAGGCTCGGCGGGCAGACCGACCGGATGCCGCCGCGGCTGTCACCGGGGGAGCAGGCTCAGGCGGTGAGGACGAGGTCGCGGAAGTAGGCCTCGAGCCGGGTCGGTCGTCGAGGGGCTTCGCGCGGTGCGCCGGGGGGTGGTGCGCCGGGTGGTG
>JAICKK010000209.1 GCA_025927955.1 Nocardioidaceae bacterium | reverse complement strand
CTGGTGCCCCCGGCAGGATTCGAACCTGCGACGCACGGTTTAGGAAACCGACGCTCTATCCCCTGAGCTACGAGGGCGCAGCATGACCAGCCGTGGCCACGCGACCACGTGGCGGCCGGCATCGCCATGCGGGAACAGGCTAGCCGACCGCTCTCGCACCGGCCGCGCTGGTGGCACCCGATGCGGGCGAAGTGCCTCCGATGCGAGCCTCGGCGTGCTTGGCTGTCCTCTCACGGGGGGAGGGGTGTGACGTGTCGATGCGCGCGGGAGGTCGACGGCTCGTGGTGCGGGCGCTGGGCGCGACGCTGGTGGCGGGCATCGCGCTCGCGGTCCCGGGTGCGCTGGGCGGAGCTCCCACTGTCCGGCCGGCCGGCCACAGCGTCGCAAGCGTCGACGGCTACCCACAGCGGATCGGCTTCGAGCGCTCTCCCGCGCCGCTTCCGGACCGGCCGGGGCCCCTTGCTGCCACGTTCTACGACAACGACTTCGGCAACGGCTTCGACGTCGCGGTCACCTCGCACGGCGACCTGTGGAAGCTCGACCGGGGGCCCAACGTGCTCTCACCCGACGGCACCCGACTACTGCAGCTCCAGTCGAAGGAGCATCACGCGCGCCTGGTCGTGCACGACCTGAACGACGGGACCCGCCGCGTCTTCGGGGACATCTTCTACCTCGACGCCAGTCACGACCCAACGGCGAGGTACTCGCTGTCGGACCAGGCACCGGTCTACTGGGCTCCGGACGGGTCATCGGTGCTGGGCAGCATCGGCGAGCACCCCCATCCGAGCCGGGTCCGGCCCATGGTGCTCGACCTCGCGTCCGGCGGCCTCAAGACGGTCGCTGGTGGCGTCCCCGCCGGGTTCCGCTCGGCCGAGCAGCCCGTCACGGTGCGGAAGGTCGGTGGTGCCCGGGCTTCGGGTGGGATCGTGGCGACCACCACGGATCTGAGGACCGGGGAGTCGAACGACCTGCCGCTGGGCCTCGACCACCCGTGGCGGGGTCGACCCGACTCGCCGCTGACGGCCAGCGTCTCCGCCGACGGGGCGACGTTGCTGCTGGTCGAGATGCGGCGGGGCGCCTACTCCCACGCCACGCTGCGGATGTTCTCCATGGCCGACGGCCACGAGGAGCCGACCCGCCACCTGAGCCCCCTGGACCGCGGCAGCTGCCAGGCCGGCTGGCTCGGCAGTGACCCGGTCCTCCCGACCAAGTCGCAGGGGAAGCCGGCGGGGTCGGTGCTGGTCACGGCCCACGGCTCGCGCGCCCTCGTCGCGGTACATCCACGCCTCCAGTCCTTCTGCGTGCAGTGGGCGGAAGGTGCGCTCGCCGCCGGCCCGGTGTGGACCCTGTTCGGCACCTGGCCGTACCTCTGGACGTGGTACTGGTGGGAGCTGCTGCTCGCCGCCTGCGTGCCGCTGGCCGGGCTCCTGCTGGCGTGGCGCGCGGTTCGGAGTCGCGGTCGTTGACCCTCGGGCCCGCGCTACGGTCGCACGTCGATGAGCACCTTGCCCACTGCGCCGCCCTCGACGGCCGCGTGCGCCTCGGCGGCCTGCTCCAGCGGGTAGTGGTGCATGGGCAGGCCGGCCTCGGCGCCCACCCTGACCGCTCCGTCCAGCACCGCCGCGGCGACGTCCTCGAGCGCCCGTGCCCGCCATACCTCCGGAGCGTTGTAGACCAGCACGAACTGCCAGCGAGCGTTCGGCACCATCGACGGCCGGACCGGCAGCTGCATGCTGTCACCGCCGCTGCCGGCATAGACGGCCACCGAGCCGTGCCGGGCGAGGACGTCGGCGTCGATCGCGGCGTTGGTCACCGCCGAGACCTCGACGATCGTGTTCACGCCGGCCGGCGCCAGCGCTCGCACCTCCGCGACGACGTCGTGCCTCGTGTAGTCGATGACGTGGTCGGCGCCCGCACGCGCGGACAGATGGGCCTTCTCCGGACTGCTGACGGTGGTGATCACCGTGGCATCGGACCAGCGCGCGAGCTGGATCGCGGCGTTGCCGACCGCCCCGGCGCCGCCGGCCACCAGGACGACACGACCCTGCAACGTGCCGGGGCCGAGGCGCGTAGGTCCGTCCTCGGTCACGCTCAGGCATCGGTGCGCGGTGAGGAACGGCACGCCGAGGCTGGCTCCGAGGTCGAAGGAGGCGACGTCGGGCAGCATGACGACGTGACTGGCGGGGACCACGGCGTACTCCTGCGCGGTGCCGCCGGAGGGTCGCTGGTGGGCGGCCTCCCAGACCCACACCCGCAGACCCGTCAGGGACTCCTCGACCCCCTGTCCGACCGCGTCGACCACTCCCGAGCCGTCCTGGTCGGGGACCTGCGGCGGGTCGACGGTGTCTCCGGGACGGTTGCCGCGGCGGGTCTTCCAGTCGGTCGGGTTGACGCCCGACCGGTGGACGCGCACCCGCACCTCGCCTGGCCCCGGTTCGGGCACCTCACGGTCGACGAGTCGCAGCACGTCCGGATCGCCGGTCTGGGAGTACTCGATGGCACGCATGACTCGACCGTATCGCCCCGGCCCTGCGCGCCCGTCAGGGTGCGATGACGCGCAGGGGGACGCCTTGCTGCCAGGCCACCACGTCCTCGAGGGCGTCGGTGTAGAAGAGGCGGTAGGACCCTTCGGTGACGTAGCCGAGGTGGGGAGCGAGCACCGTGCGTGGCGCCGTCAGCAGCGGGTGCCCCGGCGGCAGCGGCTCGCGGTCGTACACGTCCAGGCCGGCTCCGGCGATCCGCCCTGCGACGAGTACGTCGACCAGCGCGGCCTCGTCGACCAGGGGGCCGCGAGACGTGTTCACGAGGTAGGCGCCTGGCTTCATCAGCGCCAGCTCGCGGGCGCCGATGATGCCGCGGGTCCGGTCGCTGAGCTTCAGGTGCAGCGTCACGACGTCCGACCGGCTGAGCAGATCGTCCTTGCTCGCGGTCGGGGCGACACCGAGGTCGCGGGCGGCGTCGGGGTCGAGGTTCTGCGACCAGGCCAGCACCTCCATCTCGAAGGCCAGCCCGACGCGGGCGACGCGCTGCCCGAGCCGTCCGAGGCCGACCACGCCCAGCGTCTTCCCGGCGAGCTCGGTGCCGACCGTGGTCTGCCAGCGTCCCGCGCGCACGTCGGCGTCGGCCCGCGGAAGCTGCCGGACGAGTGCGAGCAGCAGCGCCCAGGTCATCTCGGCGGCGGGGCTGGGCAGGCTGCGCGTCCCGCAGACCGTGACGCCGTGACGCGCGGCCGCGGCGACGTCGATGGAGGCGTTGACGGCCCCGGTCGTGACCAGCAGACGCAGCTGACCGAGACGTGCGAGCAGGTGCGCGGCGAACGCCGTACGCTCGCGCATCGCCACCACCACAGAGGCGTCGCGCAGTGCCGCGACCAGGTCCTGGCCCTCGAGGTGCTCGTGCACGAACCGCACGTCACCGTCGACCCGGGCCCAGTCCGCGCACGAGGCGGCGACCCGCTGGTGGTCGTCGAGCACCACCACCTGCGTCATGAGGCACCTGAGCTCGAGCGCGACGTCATCTCAGGTCGACGCGCCAGATCCCCCGACCGTGTGTCGCCGCCACCGCCGCCGAAGCACCCGGGAGGGCCCGGACGTTGTCCACCACGACGTTCGGGAGGCCGTCGACCCGTGCCCAGCGACGAGGCCTGGTGCGGTCGGCGACGAAGAGACCGACGTCCGTGCCCAGGACCAGCCGGTTGCCCACCAGCGCCAGACCGTCCCCCGGAGCGTCGGGGAGGTTCCCGGTCAGGTTGTGCCAGGTGGACCCCCCGTCGGTGGACTCGAAGACCGTGCCCAGACCACCGCCGGGGATCCACCGCCGTGAGTAGCCGTTGAAGATCGCGTACACGTGTGCCGGGTTCCCTGGATCGACCGTCAGGCCGGCGATGTAGCGGTTGGGCAGCACCGGGCTGGCGATTCGGTGCCAGGAGCCGCCGTAGTTCGTGTCGATGCCGGTGCGGAAGGTGGGGGACGGGTTCGCGCTCGAGTCGACGAACGCCGCGTATGTCGTAGTGCCACTCACCGCGAGCGCCGTGCCGACGTTGTAGCCGCCGGCGGCGTCGAGCCCGAAGTCGTGCACCGGCACCCAGTCGCAGGTCGTGGCACACGTGGTGTCGAAGCCCTTCCGGGTCTCCCACACCTTGCTCCCCGCGGCCACCCAGTGGCTGGTGTCGTGCACGTCGGCCTGGAAGGGTGCGATGAACCGCGCCGAAGGGTCGCATGCCGATCCGGTGTAGTAGCCACACAGTGGGCTGATGGTCGTGAACGTGTGACCGCCGTCGGAGGTGCGGTACATCGCGAGGTCTGTGTACTCGCCCACCGCCCGGTTGGCGTCCCGAGGGTCCACGAGCACCATGCCCCCGTCACCACCAGCGGGCTCGATGTTCCTGCGGCGGGGGAGCAGCAGCGAGGTGCCGTTGTCCTGCAGTCCGCCCCAGTAGGCCAGGCCTCGACCGTGCTGCCCGGCCGCGGCGTCGTAGTACTGCAGTGTGCGCAGGGTGGCGTTGAGGTCCGACCAGCCCCCGTACCCGGTCATGGACGTCGGCCGGCTGTAGACACCGCCGTCGTTGCCGATGACGACGCGGTTGCCCGTCAGGGCAAGCGCGTGCTGGTCGGGATGGGTGGTCATCGGACAGCTGGCGCCGCATGCAAGCCCGTAGTTCCAGTACGGACTGGCGGTGGTGAAGGTGGCCCCGCCGTCCTTGGTCTCGAAGACCTCCTCGAGTCCGACGTAGGCGTGCATCGGGTCATGTGGGTCCACCGTCAGCGTCTGGTTGTACCAAGCCTGCACGCCGACGTGGTAGCCGGGCAGGTTCTGCAACGCGGAACCCGATGCTCCCAGCTTGCCGGAGTCGGCGACGAGCTGGTACGGCCCGCTGGGATCGCCCGTGGGTGACACGAAGACGCCCTGAAGGACGGTGTCGGCGCCGGCGAGGAGCTTCTCCGGGGACTGCACGATCGCGTACAGGCGTGAGCCATCGGCCGCATAGGCGAGCGTGGTGCGGCCGATGTCGCCTGCGTCGATGTCGCCGGTGGGGGCGATCTTCGAGAACGACCCTGCTCCGCCGCCGGTCGTCGAGAGGTAGAAGCCGTTGTACGGCGAGCCGTTACGCCAACCGAGCACGGCGAGCACCGACCGGCCGTCGGTGCCGGGTCGGACCGCGACGTCCGTGATGAAGGAGGTGGCGTAGGGCGAGCCGGTCGGGTTCGGGTCGGGCTTGAGGACGAGCGTCCACGCTCCGCGGGTGGTGCCACTGCGGTGACGCCAGAGCCCGCGGCTGGTAGCCGCGTAGACGTAGCCGTGATGGTCGTCGACCAGTCGGAAGATCTGGCTGTTCAGCAGCTGGTTGCCGCCGACGCGACGGAAGCTCCGGCCTCGGTCGGTGGAGCGCAGCACGCCCACACCACGGTAGGAGTCGCTGTTCGTGTTGGCCTCACCGGTTCCGACCCAGAGGGCGTGGCCGGGCGTGGTCAGCAGCGCTCCGATGGACAGGGTCGCCTGGCGGTCCCAGACGGAGACCCAGCTGCGACCGCCGTTGCGCGAGCGCCAGACGCCGCCGTCGGCGGTGCCGGTGTACCAGGTGCGACCGTCGACGGCCAGCGCGGTGACCCGACCGGAGACGATGCCGAAGCCAGCACCGATGTTGGACCACGTCGGGTCGGTGTAGCCGGCGGGCTCGGCGTCCAGGGACCGGTCGGTGACCTCGTGCACCCTGGCGCTCGACCTCGGAAGGGTGGCGGCCTGGCGGCGCGCGGCCAGCAGGGCGGCTGCGGACACCGAGTCGGCCGGGGCGCTGCGCTCGGCGGCGTACTGCTCCGCCCGCTCCGCGACCTCCAGCGGGTCGCCCTCGCCCTCCTCGTCCGTGCCGGCAGTGCCTGCCTCCGCGATGACGTCGGCGTGGAGCCGGGGGTGCGCATGCCGAAGCGCCTCCTGCTTGGCGGCCCCGCGGAGGGGTGTCTTTGCCGGTGGTGACCCGGTGGCTGCCGTGGCGCCACTGACCGCCAGCGCCAGGACCAGCGTGAGGGCGGCGAGAGGACGGGAGGGAAGATGCATGCGCGGGCCCACCTTTCCGAGAACTGCCAGGCGGCCGTCACGGCAGTCGTTCGAGAGTCTGGCACCGTGCGCGGGCAGCGTCTAGCCTCCCTCTTTCACGCGGCGACGTGATCGTGGTCTTGGCGGCACGACGGCGGCACGAGTGGGGCTGTGGGCGCGGTTGCTGGTGTGGGGGCATGGCCGTGGGCCCGGCTGTCGCGTCGGGTGGGCGTGGTCCCAGGT
>JAICKK010000204.1 GCA_025927955.1 Nocardioidaceae bacterium | reverse complement strand
GTCCGCACCGCGGTGCTGCCCTCGATGATCGGGATGGGGCTGCCCGTCCCGCTGCTCAGCCTCGTCGGGCTGGCCGGGGTCCTCGGCCTGCAGACGTCGGACCGCACGCAGTGGCCGACCCGGCTCGGCGGCAGCGTGGTCGGCGCCGTGGCCCTGCTCTTCGTGATCGCCGCGAACCTCGGCGCCAGCACGGCCGGCATCTATGCCTCGGCCGTCAGGCTCACCGCCGTACAAGGCCTGAGACGGCTGCCCTGGAACGTGGTCCTTCTGCTCTCACTGACGCCGGTGTTCGCGGTCGGGGTGTTCACCCCGGACTGGTTCTTCGCACACTTCGGGACGTTCCTGGCCTATCTCGGCGTCTTCTTCGCACCCGTCGTCGGGATCCAGATCGTCGACTACTTCGTCCTCCGCCGCCAGCGCATCTGCCTGCGCGCGATCTACGACCGCGGGCCGCGCGCGCCGTACGCCTTCTGGCTCGGCCTCAACCCGGCGGCGCTGACGGGGATGGCGGCGGGGTCGGGACCCACCTCCGCCTGCTCGACCCCGAGTCGTACACCGTGCACGAGCCGTTCTCCTGGGTCGGCGCGTCGCTGCCGACGGCGGGCGTGGCCGCCCTCGTCCACGTCGTCCTGACGCGGCTGGTGGTGCGGCCGGCGGGTCGCGGCGGCTACGACGAGGGCGCGAGGGCGCGACCCGCCCGCGAAGAGCCGCGGCCGGCCGAGCCCGCGGCAGCGCCCGAGCCCTGAGCCCCTACGGGCGGGACGGCTCCACCGTGGTGTCCGGCCCGGGGAAGCACAGCGACTCGTGCCCGTCACCGGTCCAGCGCACGAGGTACGGCGGCGCGCCGTCGGCGCCGTGCACCTCGAGGATCTCACCGTCCCTCACCGGGTCGTCGACGTGCTGGCTGTGGACGACGATCCGGTCACCCACCGATGCGAACATGTCTGGTCCCTTCCTTCGGATGCAGGTGGGGCGCTCCTTCGGGCACCCCCTCGACCGCACGTCCAACGAAACTCCTCTCCGGCCTCCGTCGCCAGAGGGAAGCGGGGTCGAAAACGGGGTGAAGGCGGTCGGTGCCGTGGATGAGCGAGCCTGCTGCGCTGCGCCGACGCCCACGTCCGCGCTCGCGGTGGGTGAGCTCGCCTGGCGAACATGGACGAGCGCCGCGTCCTCCGGTCCGCCGGGGGTCTCCCGCACCTCCCCACCGCCCTGGTCATGGCACCCTGGACGTCGCACCCACAGGCAGGACCGGAGGAGCACGGGTGAGCCAGGCCGACGCCGCGACCGAACGGTGGCGCGACCCTGCCGTCGGGCCGGACGAGCGGGTCCGGGACGAGCTGGCCCGCGACGGTCTGGGACAGCTGACCCGTCCCTCGGCATCCACCAGGGACTGGCGCCGGTCATGGACGTCGCCCGCGACCCGCGCTGGGGGCGGGTCGAGGAGACGATGGACGAGGTGCTCGACGTGCTGCTGCCGCCGTTCGAGATGGCGCTGCGAGCGGGCGCGCGGTCGGTGATGAACGCCTACACCGACATCGACGGGCTGCCCGTCGCGGCTGACCCCGCGGTGCTCGACGGCCTGCTGCGCGGCTCACTGGGCTTCCGCGGCACGGTCGTGGCCGACTACTTCTCCGTGACCTTCCTGCAGACCCTCCACGGGGTCGCCGGGATCGCCGTCGACCTGGTCAACGAGAGCGGGCGCCGCACCAGCGAGGTCGTGCAGGTCTACCTCCACGACCCCGTCGCCGAGGTGGTGCGGCCCGTCCAGCGGCTCGTCGCCGCCGCGCGGGTCGACCTCCCTCCAGGGGCCCGGAAGCGGGTGCGGATCGCCGCCCACGCCGACCTGGGCTCGTTCACGGGTCGCGCGGGCGTCCGCTTCGTCGAGCCCGGTGCGGTCGCGCTGCGGGTGGGGGCGTCCAGCGGTGACATCCGCGCGGTCGTGGAGCTGTGTCTGGCGGGCCCCCGGCGCGAGGTCGGCTCCGACCGGGTGCTGGAGCCCACGGTCGTCGTGGAGGAAGGCCGCTGATGCCGCAGCTCGACCTGCCGCTGGAGGACCTCCGCCGGTACCGTCCCGACCTCCCGGAGCCCGAGGACCTGGAGGCGTTCTGGAGCGCCACGCTCGAGGCGGTGGCGGGGCACGACCTCGCGGCGTCCTTCACCCCCGTCGACTCCGGCCTGGTCGCCGTCGAGAGCTTCGACGTCTCGTTCGCCGGCTTCGGCGGGCACCCGGTCCGCGCCTGGCTGCACCTGCCGGCGCCCCGCCTGCGCGACGGTCGTCCGCTGCCGGCGGTGGTGCAGTACCAGGGCTACAACGGCGGCCGGGGCCTCTCCCACGAGCACGTGTTCTGGGCGCTCGCCGGCTACGCACACCTCGTCGTCGACACCCGCGGCCAGGGCAGCGGCTGGGCCGTCGGCGGCACCGACGACCCGGTCGGGTCGGCGCCCGCGCAGCCCGGCTTCCTCACCCGCGGCATCGAGGACCCGCACGAGTACTACTACCGGCGGGTGTACACGGACGCCGTACGAGCGCTGGAGCTGCTGAGGTCCCATCCGCTGGTCGACGCGGGCCGAGTGTGCGCGACCGGGGCCAGCCAGGGCGGCGGGATCAGCATCGCGGTGGCCGCGCTCACCGACGGCCTGGCCGCGGTGATGCCGGACGTTCCGTTCCTGTGCGACTTCCCGCGCGCGAGCCGGATCGCGCAGGGCGACCCGTACGGCGAGCTGGTGCGCTACCTGAAGGCGCACCGCGACCGGGTCGCGCGGGCCTTCAGGACGCTCGCCTACTTCGACGGCGCCGTGCTGGCCCGCCGCGGCACGGTTCCTGGGCTGTTCTCGGTCGCGGTGATGGACCAGACCTGTCCGCCCTCGACGGTGTTCGCCGCCTACAACGCCTATGGCGGGCCCAAGGACATCGTGGTCTACGAGTACAACGACCACGAGGGCGGCGAGGCGTTCCAGCGCGGAGAGCAGCTGCGCTGGCTGGCGCGCCGGTAGACGGCTCGTCCCCCGGGCCGGGGCCCCGGCTCGCGGTCCCGCGGACCGGGTCGTGCTACGCCGTGGTGAGCCGATCCGCCGCTGCGGGCCGGGGCTCGGCCACCGTGGGCATCGTCGCTCGGGTCGGACGCGTCTGCGTGCCGTCCAGTGGTCGAGGAGCGGGAGCGCTCGCCTCGCGGCGCAGGGCCCGGGCAGCGTCGAGCTCGGTCATCGCTCGTCGGGCGGACAGGGCGCCGAGGACCCCGGCGGCGTCGGCTTCGGTGAGCATCGCGGTCTCCTTCGTGAGCGGGCTGAGGGCAGATCTGGTCCGCGTCAGCAGTGTCTGCCGAGGCCCTTGAGACCGACTTGCGTCCGGCTTGGACTGCGTGGTCGAAAGGCTCACCACCTGCGCGATGTGGGCGGCGGCTGAAGTGGCGCCTGGGCGCCCTGGCGGTGGGGACTCGCCGTGCCGGCGGCGACCACCGGCAGCCGGCTTCGCCGTCCCGACGGGGGCCGCGGTTGAATACGGGCATGGCAAAGGCATATGTGGTCGCTGACATCGAGGTCCTCGACGCCGACGCGTACGAGGAGTACAAGCGGCTGTCCACGGCCGCGGCGGACAAGTACCGGGGCCGATGGCTGGTCCGCGGGGGCGAGGTCTCCCGGCTGGAGGGCGACGGACACCCCCACCGGGTCGTGGTCATCGAGTTCGACGACGTGGACGCGGCCCGCCGCTGGTACGACTCCCCCGAGTACGCCGAGGCGAAGGCGGTGCGGCAGCGTGCCGCACGCTCGTCGCTGCTGCTGGTCGAGGGTGTGTAGTTGAGCGGCCCCGACCTGCCCTCGTTCGAGGACGTGCGGGCCGCCGCCGAGCGCCTCCGCGGCGTCGCCCACCGGACACCGGTGCTGGTCTCGCGCACCCTGGACGCGCAGGTCGGCGGCGAGGTGTTCTTGAAGTGCGAGAGCTTCCAGCGCGTGGGAGCCTTCAAGTTCCGGGGCGCCTACAACGCGATCTCGCGGCTCTCCGCGGAGCAGCTCGCCGCCGGCGTGGCCGCGTTCTCCTCCGGCAACCACGCGCAGGCCGTCGCCCTCGCGGCCCGTGAGCTCGGCAGCCACGCCGTCATCCTGATGCCGGCCGACGCTCCGGCCTCGAAGGTGGACGCCGTTCTCGGGTACGGCGCCGAGGTGGTGACCTACGACCGCTACACCGAGGACCGCCTCGCTCTCGGCACCGCGCTCGCCGCCGAGCGCGGCATGACCCTGATCCCTCCCTACGACCACCGCGACGTCATCGCCGGACAGGGCACCGCCGCGCTCGAGCTGCTCGAGGACGTCCCGGGGCTCGACGTCCTGGTCGTGCCGGTCGGCGGCGGTGGCCTCATCGCTGGCAGTGCCATCGCGGCCAAGGCCATGCGACCCGACATCCGCGTCGTCGGCGTGGAGCCGGCGGCAGGTGACGACACCCGCCGGTCGCTGAGGGCCGGCCGACGGGTCACGGTCGACGTGCCGCACACGATCGCCGACGGTCAGGCCGTGAGCACCCCGGGTGAGCTGACCTTCGCGGTCAACCAGCGGCTCGTCGACGACATCGTGACCGTGGCCGACGACGACATCCTCGACGCCATGCGCTTCGCCTTCGACCGCCTCAAGATCGTGCTGGAGCCCAGCGGCGCGACACCGCTGGCGGCCGTGCTCTCCGGCTCGAGCGGGACGGCGCCGAAGCAGGGACTGGTCCTGTCCGGCGGCAACATCGGCACCGCTCGGTTCCTCGACCTCATGGCCCGCTGACGGCGGTGGCCCGGTCCGTCCAGGGCGCCGGCCCGGCCAGCACCGCAGCGAGCTCGCGCAGCGCCGCTCCCGTGGCCCCCGGTGCGGGGTCTGCGGGCGCGGTGACGATCCGCGGTCTGACCCATCGCCCGGAGAGCACCCGCTCGTGCAGCATCGCCTCGACGGCGGGCGCGAGCACCCCCGCCGCCTCCCCGAGGTGACCCCCGAGCACGACCGTCGGTATGTCGAGCACGTTGACGACACCGGCGAGCGCCACCGCGAGCGCCCGGGCGGCGCGGTCGACGGCCTGGCTCGCCCTCGGGTCGCCCGCCTCCACGCGCGCGACGAGGTCGGACGGCGAGGCGTCCAGGGGCAGCCCGGCCGCCGCGAGGAGGGCGCGCTTCCCGGCGTACTGCTCCAGGCAGCCGCTCGAGCCGCACCGGCACACCGGGCCGTCCGGGTCGACGCACACGTGCCCGACCTCCCCCGCCCAGCCGTGCCGGCCGGTCATCACCCGCCCGTCCAGGACAGCGGCGCCACCGATGCCCGTCTCCCCCGAGAGGTAGACGAAGTCACCGTGCGAGCCGGATCGGCCCGGTGCCTCCTCGGCGACGGTGCGGGCCGCGAGGTCGGCCTCGTTGCCGATGCTCAACGGCAGGCCGCCGAGCCGGTCCGAGGCCGCCAGCACGTCGGCGGGACGCACGTCGGACCAGCCGAGGTTCGGCGCACTGAGCAGCACGCCGGAGGAGACCGAGACGATGCCCGGCAGCGCGAGCCCTGCGCCGACCAGCCGCACGCCGGAGGGCACTCGCCGGAGCAGGTCCGCGGCCAGGTCACCGAGAGCGACGAGCGTGGTCTCCGGGTCGCTGCCGAGCAGGTCCTGCGCCTCGAGCCGCTCCCCCACCACACGACCGCGCAGGTCGACCACCCGAGCCGCCAGGTAGCCCGCGTTCACCTGGAGGCCCAGCGCCGCCCACCGCGTCCCGGGGACCAGCGGCGTCGCGGGCCGGCCCTGCCGGCCGGTGGGTGGCGCCACCTCGTCCAGCAGGCCGGTGCTCACGAGGTCGTCGACCAGCCGGGAGACCGTGGACCGGGTCATCGAGGTGAGCGCGGCCACGTCGGCGCGCGAGAGCGGCGCATCGGCGGCGCACACGGTCCGCAGCACGAGCCCGAGGTTGCTCTCCCGGATCAGGGACTGCCGGGCGCCGGCTGCCTGCTGCGCGGTCCCCATGGCGCTTGACCCTACCCGACGGGGACGCTTATGTTTTACGGCACAACAAACTGACAGGGAGCGCTCATGGTTCGCCAGCCCACCGCGGAAGACAAGTTCTCGTTCGGCCTCTGGACCGTCGGCTGGACCGGCATCGACCCCTTCGGCGCGGCCAGCCGGCCCGCGCTCGACCCGTGGGAGTACGCCGACAAGCTCGCCGAGATCGGCGCCTGGGGCTTCACCTTCCACGACAACGACGTGTTCGCCTTCGACGCCGACGAGGCCACCCGCGAGCAGCGCTGCAAGCGTCTCAAGGACGCCGCCGACAAGGCCGGCCTGGTCATCGAGATGGTCACCACCAACACCTTCACCCACCCCGTCTTCAAGGACGGCGGCCTGACCTCCAACGACCGCGGGGTCCGCCGCTTCGGCCTGCGCAAGGTGCTGCGGGCGGTCGACCTGGCAGCGGAGATGGGTGCCGAGACCTTCGTGATGTGGGGCGGTCGCGAGGGCAGCGAGTACGACGGGTCCAAGGACGTCTACGCCGCGATGGAGCGCTACAAGGAGGGGCTCGACACCGTCGCCGGCTACATCAAGGCCAAGGGCTACGGCCTGCGCATCGGCCTGGAGCCGAAGCCGAACGAGCCCCGCGGCGACATCTTCCTGCCCACGGTCGGGCACGCGCTGGC
>JAICKK010000060.1 GCA_025927955.1 Nocardioidaceae bacterium | reverse complement strand
GTTGGTCCACACCATGTAGCCCATGTAGCCGGCGGCCACGAGGTAGCCGAAGTGGATGCCACGAAGGCGCGCGCCGACCTGTCGGGCGAGCAGCGCCCCGACCACCAGGCCGAGGCCCCAGTTGAGCAGGCACGCGATCGCGGCGACCACGAAGCAGAGCAGCGCACCCTCCACCTGGTTGCGCGGCTTGCTCGCAAGCCAGCCGAGACCTCTCTTGACGAGTGGTGCCTCGGCCAGCGTGTAGCCGCTGACCAGGATCAGGATCATCTGCATCGCGAAGGTGAAGATGTTGTTCGGTCCCCACACCCCGCCGTACCAGCTGTCGACCACGCCGCCGAGGGACGCACCCGGCACAAGGAGGAAGACCAGCACCACCACGACGAGCGTGAGGATGACCGCGAAGAGGTACGGGTCCGGCATCAGCCGCTCGACGTAGCGCACGCACAGGCCGGTGAACCGCTGCATCAGGTGGGGACGGGTGGGAGCCTCCTGCAAGGTCTCCTCGGTTCTCGACATCACCGACTCCTCTTCGTCACAGGGGGGCGTGCGGGCATTCGAGCCGCGGACGTCCTACCCCCCGTTCCGCTCGCCCAACCGGCGGAACCCGGTCAGGCCGAGCGGAGGTGGACGAGCGTCTCAGCCACGTCGCGTCGACCTGACGGCCTTGTGGGTGCCGTCGCACCACGGCTGACGCTGGGAGCGGCCGCACATGCAGACCGCGACGACGGGCCGGGTGGCCTCGTGCAGCTCACCGTGCTCGTCGCGCACCGCGCTGACGCCGCGCAGCAGCATCGGCCCCCCCGGGCACAGCTCGGCGACCACGTCTCCCGGCGACCCGGACGGGACCGGCCTCACGAGGCCACCTGCTCGACCGGGCCGTCCGAGGAGCCGGAGGCGCGCCACCGCTCGAGCAGCTCGCCGCCGGCGAGGCCGTCGAGCAGCAGGCAGGTGGCCACCCCGAGGAACACGTCCGCCTCCAGCCCGGGCGCCTCCTCGACCATCGTGGCGCAGATGGTGCGCACCGCGAGCTGCTCGTGCACCGCGTCGGCCTCGACGTGCTCGTCGAAGTAGGCCGCGACGACCTCGGGCAGACCCACGCGCCGGATCCCGGCGGCGATCTTGCGCGAGGGCACCGAGCTGGTCGCCTCGAACGCAGCGAAGTGGCCCATCGCGGCGCCGCGCAGCCGTCGGTGCAGCGCGAACAGCGACATCGCGTTGTTGACCGCGAGGGTGGTGCCCGACACCTCGTCGAGGTAGGCGCCGTAGCTGCTCTCCAGCCCCGCTCCGACCAGGCTGTCGGCGAACATGGAGGCGTGCAGGCGCTCGGGGCGGCCGCCGCCGAACTCGTCGTACAGCAGCTCGGCGAGCGCGGTCTTGGCGCGGCCCTCGAGACGGGCGAGCACCAGCGACTGCGGGTCGGACTCCTTGAGGTGGAACACGGTGCGCTCGCGGAGGAACTCGACGACCTGCGCGGCCGTCGCCTCGCGGTGCAGGTACGCCGCGAGCCGGGGTCCGTCGTCGGCGGCGACCATGTCGAAGATGCGCTCGGCCACCGGGCCGTCGGCGTCCAGCGCCCCCTGGACGCGCTCGACGGTCCGGCGGCGCAGGTCGCGCTCGAGCAGGCACTCCAGCACGCCGCGGGCGCCCAGCAGGAGCGGGTCCCACTCGAGGTCGGCGCTCACGTCCTCGAACCCGCGGAAGTGCAGCTCGTAGAGCGTCCACAGCGCGAGCTGGACATCGCCGTCGCGCAGCACGTGCGCGCGCGGCACCGCGTCCGCCCGGCGGGTGAAGGCGTCCAGGTCGAGCTCCGCGTGGCGGAGCAGGGAACCGCGCACCATGGTGCTGAGCGGTCCGCGTGGGTGCGGGCAGCGCATCCGAGGCTCCTTGGGTCTCGAGGGCGGACCTGACGACGTTCTCACGACGTTCCGACGACGCCGTGACGACGCCGTGACGACGCCCGCGTTTCGTACCCCCGTCCGCGGGCACCATGCCGGGCACCGGTCGCCTTGCCGGAGCGCCGCGGCACTAGGGTGATTCCGGATAACAAAACGCACATTCCACGATGTGACATAACGGAGGCAGACGATGGATACTCCCGACGGTGTCGAGGTGACCGGGCCGATCGAGGACCGGTTCGAGGAGATCTTGTCGCCCCGGGCACTGGAGCTCGTCGCCCTGCTGCAGCGCGAGCTGGGGCAGCGGCGCGAGGACCTGCTCGCCCGGCGTGCCGAGCGCAGCCGGCAGCTCGCCGAGGGAGGCACGCTGGACTTCCTCGAGGAGACCAGGAGCGTCCGTGAGGACGACTCGTGGCGGGTCGCCGACCCGGCGCCCGGCCTCGTGGACCGGCGCGTGGAGATCACCGGCCCCACCGACCGCAAGATGACCATCAACGCCCTCAACTCCGGCGCGAAGGTGTGGCTGGCCGACCACGAGGACGCCAACACCCCGCTGTGGGAGAACGTCGTCAAGGGGCAGCTCAACCTGCTGGACTCGATCACCGGCAACCTCGACTTCACCAGCGCCAAGGGCAAGCAGTACAGGCTCAAGCCCGCCGAGGAGCTGGCCACCATCGTGGTCCGGCCGCGCGGCTGGCACCTGCCGGAGAAGCACATCCTGGTCGACGGGAGGCCGACGTCCGGCGGTCTCGTCGACTTCGCGCTCTACCTCACCGCCTGCGGCCAGCGGCAGCTCGACCGCGGCCAGGGGCCCTACTTCTACCTGCCCAAGATGGAGTCCCACCTCGAGGCGCGGCTGTGGAACGACGCCTTCAACCTGGCTCAGGACTTCACCGGCATCCCCCGCGGGACCATCCGCGCGACCGTGCTGATCGAGACCTACCCGGCCGCCTTCGAGATGGAGGAGATCCTCTACGAGCTGCGCGACCACTCGGCGGGGCTGAACGCCGGCCGCTGGGACTACATGTTCAGCGTCATCAAGAGCTTCCGCACCCGCGGCCGGGAGTTCCTGCTGCCGGACCGCAACTCGGTGACGATGACGGTGCCGTTCATGCGCGCCTACACAGAGCTGCTGGTGCGCACCTGCCACAAGCGGGGCGCGCACGCGATCGGTGGCATGGCGGCCTTCATCCCGAGCAAGGACGAGAAGCAGAACGAGCTGGCCTTCAAGAAGGTCACCGAGGACAAGACCCGCGAGGCCAACGACGGCTTCGACGGGTCCTGGGTGGCCCATCCCGGCATGGTGGAGGCCTGCCGCGAGGCGTTCGACAAGGTTCTCGGCGACCGGCCCAACCAGCTCGACCGGCTGCGGGAGGACGTGCACGTGAGCGCCGACCAGCTGCTCGACGTGCGGTCCACGCCCGGGGAGGTCACCGAGGAGGGCCTGCGCAACAACATCAGCGTCGGCATCCAGTACCTCGAGTCCTGGCTGCGCGGCTCCGGCGCGGTCGGGATCAACAACCTCATGGAGGACGCCGCCACCGCCGAGATCTCCCGGTCCCAGGTCTGGCAGTGGCTGCACAACGACGTGGAGCTCGCCGGCGGCCAGCGCGTGACCCGCGAGCTGGTCGAGCAGCTCGTCGACGAGGAGATGCAGCACATCAAGGAGAAGGTGGGCGACAGGTTCTCGAAGGGGCGGTGGGACGACGCCCGGTCGACGTTCACCGAGACCGCGGTCTCCGACGAGTACGTCGACTTCCTCACCCTGCCGGCCTACGAGCGGATGCCATGAGCGGCGTCGCTCTCGCGGCCGTCGCCGAGCGCGCGCGGGAGCTCATGCCACGCGACCGGGTCATCACCGACCACGCCCGGCTGCGCACCTACGAGTGCGACGGGCTGGCCCACTACCGGGTGACGCCGGCGCTCGTGGTGATGCCCGACGACGCCGCCCAGCTGGCGGGGGTGGTGCGCGCCTGCGCAGAGAACGGCGTCCCGTTCGTCGCCCGCGGCGCCGGCACCGGGCTGTCGGGGGGCGCCCTCCCGCACGCCGACGGCGTGCTCATCGTGACCTCGCGGATGCGCACGGTCCGGGAGCTGCGTCCCGAGGACCAGCGGGCCGTCGTGGAGCCGGGCGTGATCAACCTCGACGTGACCCGGGCCGCCACGCCGCACGGCTACTACTACGCGCCCGACCCGTCGAGCCAGCAGATCTGCTCGATCGGCGGCAACGTCGCCGAGAACTCCGGTGGGGCGCACTGCCTCAAGTACGGCTTCACCACCAACCACGTGCTCGGTGCCGAGCTGGTCACCCCGCAGGGCGAGCTCGTGGAGATCGGCGGTGCGGCCCCGGACACCCCCGGCTACGACCTGCTCGGCGCGGTGGTCGGCTCCGAGGGGACGCTGGGGGTGGTCACCAGCGCGACGGTGCGGCTGGTCCGGGTGCCCGAGGAGGTCCGCACGCTGCTGGCCGGCTTCGAGAGCACCGACCAGGCGGGGGCGGCGACGTCGGGGATCATCGCCGCCGGCGTGCTGCCGGCGGCGATCGAGATGATGGACGCCCTCGCGATCGAGGCGGCCGAGGCCGCCGTGCACTGCGACTACCCGCACGGGGCCGGCGCGGTGCTGGTCATCGAGCTCGACGGCGCCGCGGCCGAGGTCGGCGCGGAGTACGACGAGGTGGAGCGGCTGTGCCGCGAGAACGGCGCGTTCGAGCTGCGCCTGGCCACCGACCCGGTCGACCGCGCGCTGATCTGGAAGGGCCGCAAGTCCGCGTTCGCCGCGGTGGGCAGGATCAGCCCGGACTACATCGTCCAGGACGGGGTGATCCCGCGCACCGCGCTGCCGGAGGTGCTCAAGGCCATCGCCGACCTCTCGGAGTCCTCGGGGGTGCGGGTGGCGAACGTCTTCCACGCCGGCGACGGCAACCTCCACCCGCTGGTCCTCTTCGACGACTCGGTCGAGGGGGCCGGACAGGCGGCCGAGGAGGTCTCCGGCGCGATCCTCGACCTCTGCATCGGACACGGCGGCTCGATCACCGGGGAGCACGGCGTCGGCATCGACAAGGCCAAGTACATGCCGAGGATGTACGACGAGGACGACCTCGACACGATGCAGCTGGTGCGCTGCGCCTTCGACCCGGACAACCTGTCCAACCCGGGCAAGGTGTTCCCGACCCCGCGACTGTGCGGCGAGGTCCCCGGCAGGCACAAGGGGGCCCACCCCTTGCAGGAGGCAGGCGTGGCGGAGGTCTTCTGATGACGGTGCTGGAGAGGACGGCTCGGGAGGCGGTGGGGTCCGCGTGCGAGGAGGTGCGGGACCCGACCGCGGCCGACGAGGTCGACGGCGTCGCACCCTTGCTGGTGGCCCGCCCGGCGTCGACCGAGCAGGTCGCGGAGGTGATGCGCGCGGCCGCGGCGCACGGGCTCACCGTGGTGCCGCGCGGGGCCGGCACCAAGCTGTCGTGGGGGCTGCCGCCGCTGTCCGCCGACCTGCTGCTCGACCTCGGCGGCCTGGACCGGGTGCTCGACCACGCCGCGGGTGACCTGGTCGTCGCCACCCAGGCCGGCGCCCGGATGGCGACCGTGCAGCAGGCCCTGGCCGGCTCCCGGCAGCGGCTCGCGGTGGACGAGACCGTCCCCGGCGCGACCGTCGGCGGCACCCTGGCCACGAACGCCTCCGGGCCGCGCCGGATGCTGACCGGCACCGCGCGCGACCTCCTGATCGGGGTCACCGTCGTGCGGGCCGACGGGGTCGTCGCCAAGGCCGGAGGCCGGGTCGTCAAGAACGTCGCCGGCTACGACCTCGGCAAGCTGGTCATCGGCTCCCTCGGGACCCTCGCCGTGGTCACCGAGGCACTCTTCCGGCTGCACCCGGTCGCCGAGGCCCAGCGCTGGGTCAGCGTCGCGGCCGCCGACGCGCCGGCCGACGTGCACCGGCTGGTGCAGGCCGTGGTGCACGCCCAGGCGGTGCCCTCGGCCGTCGAGGTGGACCGGCCGGCCGGCGGCGGCGGGCGGCTCGGCGTGCTGCTGGAGGGACGCCGCGACGGCGTCGAGCAGCGGGCCGCGACGGTCGCCGGACTGCTGGGCGCCGGCGCCACCATCGACGAGGAGCCGCCGGCCGGCTGGACGTCGTACCCCTGGCAGGAGGCCGACGTCGCAGTGAAGCTGACCTTCGTGCTGTCGGGGCTCGAGGACGTGCTGGCCGCGGCCCGCGAGGCCGGTGCGGACCTGCGCGGCTCCGCGGGCACCGGCGTGGTGTACGCCGCGCTGCCCGGCGACCAGCCCACCGACCGGCTCGCCGCCGCGGTGCGGACGCTGCGCTCCGCCTGCGCTCGGCACCGCGGCCACGCGGTGGTCCTCGACGCGCCCGCGGAGGTCAAGCGGGCCGTCGACGTGTGGGGGCCCGTGCCGGGCGTCGGCCTGATGCGCCGGGTGAAGGACCAGTTCGACCCCGAGCACCGGCTCTCGCCGGGCCGGTTCGTGGGAGGGATCTGAGCATGAGCATCGGTGAGATGGGGGGCGTCGTCGGCGCCGCGGACGAGCGGGCGATGCCCGAGCCGGGGGGAGCCTTCGACGAGCACCGCCCGCCCGACTCGGCACTCGTCGGCGACTGCGTGCACTGCGGGTTCTGCCTGCCGACGTGCCCGACGTACGTGCTGTGGGGCGAGGAGATGGACTCCCCGCGGGGGCGCATCTACCTGATGAAGCAGGGCCTAGAGGGCGAGCCGATGACGGACTCGATGGTGCAGCACTGGGACGCGTGCCTGGGCTGCATGTCCTGCGTCACCGCGTGCCCCTCGGGCGTGCAGTACGACCGGCTCATCGAGGCGACCCGCGCGCAGGTCGAGCGCCACCACGAGCGGTCCCCGGCCGACAAGGCGCTGCGGGCGGCGATCTTCGCGCTGTTCCCGTACCCCCGGCGGCTGCGGCTGGTCCGGGGCCCGCTGAGGCTGCTGCAGCGCACCGGGCTCGACCGGGCGCTGCGCCGGACCGGGCTGCTCGAGCGGATGGCCCCGCAGCTCGCGGCCATGGAGAGCCTGACGCCCCCGCTCGGCCAGGTGGAGCGACTGCCCGAGCGGCTGCCCGCGACCGGTGAGCGTCGGGCCGTCGTCGGGCTGCTGACCGGCTGCGTGCAGGGCGCGTTCTTCCCGGCCGTGAACGCGGCCACCGCCCGCGTGCTGCAGGCGGAGGGCTGCGAGGTCGTCGTCCCGCCGCAGCAGGGCTGCTGCGGTGCGCTGTCGACCCACAACGGCCGCGAGGAGGAGGCGCAGCGCTTCGCCCGGCGCCTCGTGGACACGTTCGAGGCGGCGGGGGTGGAGCGGGTGGTGGTCAACGCGGCCGGCTGCGGCTCCACCATGAAGGAGTACGCCGACCTGCTGGGCGACGACCCCGACTACGCCGAGCGGGCGTCGGCCTTCGCCGGGAAGGTCCGCGACATCTCCGAGGTGCTCGACGAGCTCGGGCCGGTCGCCACCCGGCACCCGCTCGTGATGACCGTCGCCTACCACGACGCCTGCCACCTCGCCCACGCGCAGGGGATCCGGGCTCAGCCGCGCCGGCTGCTCAACGCCGTCCCGGGCCTGTCGGTGCGGGAGATCGCCGAGCCCGAGATCTGCTGCGGGTCCGCCGGCGTCTACAACATCCTCAACCCCGCGCCGGCCCGGGAGCTCGGCGACCGCAAGGCGGCCAACATCGTCGCCACCGGGGCCCAGGTCCTGGTCACCGCCAACCCCGGGTGCCTGATGCAGGTGACCTCCGCGATCCAGCGGTCGGGGCGTCCCATGGGCATGGCGCACACCATCGAGGTGCTCGACGCGTCGATCCGTGGGCTGCCCGCCAGCACGTTCCTGCCCGCCCAGCTGCCCGACTAGCCGTTCCGCTACCGACCGCTGCCCAGGAGTCCCCATGTTCCAGCAAAGCCTCGACCCGGTCGGCGGGTCACTGTTCCTCAGCGCACTGTGCGGTGCGCTGCCGCTGATCGTGCTCTTCGTGCTCCTCGGCGGCCTGCGGGTCCAGGCGTGGCTGGCCGGCCTGATCTCGTTGGGCGTCGCGCTCGTGGTGGCCATCCTCGGCTTCGGTATGCCGGTCGGGCAGGCGCTGCTCGCGGGCACGCAGGGCGCGGCGTTCGGGTTCTTCCCGATCCTGTGGATCGTGATCAACGCGATCTGGGTCTACAACCTCACCGTCGCCTCGGGGCACTTCGACGTGCTGCGCCGCTCGTTCGAGCGGGTCAGCCCGGACCAGCGGATCCAGGCGATCATCATCGCGTTCTGCTTCGGGGCCCTGCTCGAGGCGCTGGCGGGCTTCGGGACGCCGGTGGCCATCACCGTGGTCATGCTGGTCAGCCTCGGCTTCAAGCCCCTCAAGGCCGCCGTGGTCAGCCTGCTGGCGAACACCGCACCCGTCGCGTTCGGTGCCCTGGCCACCCCGATCGTCACCCTGGCGACGGTCGCCTCCGGCGCCTCCAACGACCCCCGGCTCACCATCGACACCATCGGCTCCATGGTCGGGCGCCAGACGCCGCTGCTCGCCCTCATCGTCCCGCTGTTCCTGGTGATCGCCGTCGACGGCCGCCGTGGCGCGCGCCAGACCTGGCCGGCGGCGCTGACCGCGGGCATCGCCTTCGGCGGGGCCCAGTTCGTCGCCTCGAACTTCATCTCCGTGCAGCTCGCGGACATCTTCGCCTCGCTCGTCTCCGCCGCGGCGGTGGTGCTGCTCACCCGCGTCTGGTCGCCCTCGCCGGAGCTCACCGCGGACGCCGCCGAGGTCGACGTGGCCGAGGCGGCGCCCGCCGGCCGCGGCTCCCGTGCGGTGCACCGGGCCCCCTCGGGCGCGGCCGCCGGGGTCGGCGGCGCGGGCGGGACCGCCGAGACCGACGCGGCCGCGGCCTCCGCGGCCTCGGGGGCGGCCGGTCCGGCCCCCGACAACCGCACCGAGGTGGTGAAGGCCTACCTGCCCTACATCGTCATCATCATCTTGTTCTCGGTCACCAACATCACCACCGTCAAGGAGTTCCTGGGCAAGAAGCCGTTCGCGTTCTCCTTCAGCTGGCCGGGGCTGCACGTCCTCAACACCGCGGGGGACCCCGTGTCCACCACGACCTTCGCTTTCAACTGGCTGCCCGCGGCCGGGACGCTGATGGTCATCGCCGGCATCATCACCTCGCTGATCCTGCAGATCTCGCCGGCGAAGATGCTCCGCACGTACACCGGCACCTACTACGAGCTGCGCTGGGCCATCGCCACGGTGATGGCCGTCCTCGCGCTCGCCTACGTGATGAACCTGTCCGGCCAGACCAGCTCGCTCGGTGCCTGGCTCGCGGGCGCCGGCGGTGCGTTCGCGGTGCTCTCCCCGATCCTCGGCTGGATCGGGGTGGGGGTGACCGGATCCGACACGTCGGCCAACGCCCTGTTCGGCGGGCTGCAGGTGCAGACCGCGACCAAGGCGGGGCTGGACCCGCTGCTGATGGCCGCCGCCAACTCCTCCGGCGGGGTGATGGGGAAGATGATCAGCCCGCAGAACCTCGCGATCGCGGCGGCCGCCGTCGGCATGGCCGGCCGGGAGGGCGACATCTTCCGCAAGGTCATCGGCTGGAGCCTGCTGCTGCTGGTGCTGACCTGCGTCCTGGTCTTCCTGCAGTCCACCCCGGTGCTGAGCTGGATGATCCCCTAGGTCACTCGACGACCGCTACGGGGTGCTGCCCGCGCCGTAGGAGATGCCCTGGCACGGGCCGGTGGCGGCGGAGCGGGCGTCCCGGGTCACGCTCTTCGGCAGCTTCACCGAGGGGCCCTTCGCGACCGAGCCCAGGGGCTGCAGCCCGTGCCGGCTGCCCGGCACCACCCGCAGGCCCGGGTGGGACGTCGCGTGCGTGCGGGCGTCCACGAACGCCGTGGCCAGCGCGAGCGCCTGCGCCCGCTGCCCGGGGCCGTACTCCACGACCGTGTGCGCGGCCCGCAGCCCGCCGGTGGACACCTGCACGTGCACGCGGGCCTGGCGCAGCAGGTGCGCGGCCTGCCGGGCCGCCTGCTGGGCGGCCGCGGAACGGGACGCCCCCGACCCGCCGGCGTCGAGCACGGTGACCGGGTCGCTGACGGTGGCCAGCCGCTGCCGCACGGTCGGCTTCTTCGCGGTCTTCTGCGAGCCCGGCGTCACCGGCTGGTCGTTCTTCAGCGCCGCCCAGAGCCGGTCGACGTCCGGGTGGACCAGGGCGACGCGCGGCCCGTCGTACCTCCACGGGGCGGTGAGGAACACGATGTTGCTCTCGCTCATGTGCCGGAGGCTGAGCACGAACGACAGCAGCTTGCGGGCGCTGCCGAGACCGGGGTCGACGGTGAGGTACTTCGTCGCCGCCTTGGCCAGCGGAAGGATGTGCAGGGGGGTGACGCCCTCCTTGCGGACCTTGGCCACGACGCTGCCGAGGAACGCCTGCTGGCGGCGCATCCTGCCGATGTCGGAGCCGTCCCCGACGCCGTGGCGAAGGCGCACGTAGTCGAGCGCCCGGCGACCCGACACCTCCTGGACGCCCTTGTGGAAGACCAGCCTCCCCTGGGTCTGCCGGTTCGGGTCGAGGTCGTCCTGGTAGACGTCGTTGGGCATGCACACCGGAACACCGCCGACGATCCTGGTCATCGCCGCGAACCCCTTGAAGTCCACGACGATCGTGTGGTCCACGCGCATCCCGGTGAGCTTCTCGACGGTGTTCACGGTGCACGCCGGGTTGCCGGCCGTGGTCTGCCCGACGGAGAACGCCGCGTTGAACATCACGTTGTGCTGGGGCGCCGACCACTTCCCGTCCGGGAGGGCGCACCGGGGGATGTCCACCAGCGAGTCCCGGGGGATGGAGACGGCCACCGCACGCCGGCCTCCCTGGTAGACGTGCACGAGCAGGGTCGTGTCGGAGCGTCCGACCTTCTCGCCCTTGCCGCCCAGGCTGCTGTCGGCTCCCGCCCTCGTGTCGGAGCCGATCAGCAGGATGTTCTGCCCGGCGACGGTCGGCGGTGGCCGGTGCCTGCTGATGCCCCGGCCGCTGAAGGTCTGGATGTGGCGGTCGAGCTCGACGTAGCCGACGGACGCGACGACGAGGACGATGACGACCAGACCGGCGAGCACGACGAGAGCGATCCTCAGGGCGCGCCGGCGTCGTCGCGGAGCCGGCCCCTGACCATCGGGGGCTACCGGGGAACCACTCGACACCGTGCCCCTCCAGAAGTCGGCGCGCCGCCAGCCTAGCCTGCGCGCTGGTCCCCCGGGTCCGGCTCGATGATAGGGGAGGCCCCGTCACCGTCCCCCGCGGGAGGGCGTAGCTTAGGCTCACCTAATACATCACGTCGCCCGAGAGTGGGAGTGGGCATGTCAGGTAGCCAGATCGCCGTGCTGGGCGCCATCGCGGGGTTCACCATCTTCCTCGGCCTGCCCGTCGGCCGGATCCGCCATCCGGTGGCGAGGCTCAAGGCGGCGCTGAACGGCGTCGCGATCGGGGTGCTCGTCTTCCTGGTCTGGGACATCCTCACCCAGGCCTGGGACCCCACCGAGGGCGCGCTGGGCGACCACCACTGGGGCACGGCGGCCAGGGGAGCGGTGGTGCTGGCGCTGGGCCTGGCCATCGGCATGCTCGGGCTGGTCTACTTCGACAAGGCGATGGCCGCGCGGCGGAGCCGGACTCCGGCGCCGGTGCGCTCGTCGGTCCCGGTGTCGGTCGGGGCCCAGGGGGCCGCGGCCGCCCCGACTCCCGACCCGTCCGCCGGTCCGGCCGCCGGAGCCCCGGCACGCTCGGCCGCGGCCGGCCTCGCGCTGATGATCGCGGTGGGCATCGGGCTGCACAACTTCGCCGAGGGTCTGGCGATCGGCAACTCGGCGGCCAGCGGGGAGCTGTCGCTGGCCATCCTCCTGGTCATCGGCTTCGGGCTGCACAACGCCACGGAGGGGTTCGGCATCGTCGCCCCGATGGCCGGCGACGCGGAGCGTCCGTCCTGGGGCCGGCTCTCGCTGCTCGGGCTGATCGGTGGCGGGCCGACGCTCGTCGGGACGCTCGTGGGTCAGAGCGTGGTCAACGACACCCTCGCCATCGCGTTCCTGGGCCTGGCGGCCGGGTCCGTCCTCTACGTCGTCATCGAGCTGCTGGCGGTGGCCCGGCGCAACGCCATGAAGCAGCTCACCACCTGGTGCATCCTCGGTGGCCTGCTCCTGGGCTTCGCCACCGACGGCATCCTCGTCGCCGCCGGCGCCTGAGCAGCCGTCGGGACCCCGCTCAGAGCCCCGCTCAGAACAGCGTCTCCTGGACGTACGCGGGTCGCGGCGTGGCGGGCAGCGGCCGGAAACGGACCGAACGCTGACGCGGCGGCCGCCACGACGCGTCCACGTCCGCCGCCGGCGGGGACGGTGTGATCGCGCCGGTCAGCGCGCGGACCGCGCTCGGGACGTGCAGCTCGACCATCGTGAACGTACGACGGACCGCGGGCTCCACCAGCGGCAGGCAGCCGACGCCGGCGTCGAGGTCGAGCCCCAGGTCGGCGTCGCGCCGCATCGTCATCACCGCGCGGTTGTGCCGCCAGACCTCGCGGGCCTCGGGGTCGGCGAGCCGGCGGGTCATCGCCACCCCCAGGACCTCCCGGCACCTTCTCGCCTCACCGGCTCCCTCGCGGGCGGCGTCGAAGGCCGCCTCCGCCGATCCGAACGCCGCCAGGATCCGCACGGCGGTCTTCGGCCCGATGCCGGGCACGCCGGGGAGGTTGTCCGAGGCGTCTCCGCGCAGCGCCGCCAGGTCGGGGTACTGCTCGGGCCGCACCCCGGTGACCAGCGCCAGGCGGTGCGGGTCGAGCATCGGGGAGGCGTCCACACCGCCGTTGAGGATCCGCAGCATGCGGGTGTTGTCGTCGACCAGGGCGAAGCAGTCGCGGTCGGAGGTGGCGACCACGGTCCGCGCGCCGACCGTGCGGGCGTAGGCCGCCGCCGACGCCAGCACGTCGTCGGCCTCCAGGCCCGGTGGCATCGCGACCACGACGCCGAGCTCGCGCAGCAGCTGCACGGCGGCGGACAGCTGCTGCTCCAGGCAGGCCGGCTTCGGCACCCGCTGCGCCTTGTAGGACGGCCAGCGGTCGCGTCGTACGCTCGCCGCGGGGTCGTCGAACCCCACCACGACGGCGTCCGCGCAGCAGCGGTCCACCGCGGCCACCAGCTGGGAGAGCAGGCCGCGCACCGCCCACATCGGCCGGCCGTCGCGGGTGTGGAACCCGGTGCGCGCCGAGGCGTGGAAGCTCCGGTGCAGCAGCGAGTTCCCGTCGACGGCGAGCAGCGTGCGGGCGGACATCGGGCTCACCCTATGACCCGGCTCCCCCCCGCTGGACCCCGATGGACCCCATGGATCAAGTGTCGACCCTCCGGTGTCCGTCCCGGGCTTGCCAACTTAGGCTTGCCTCACATAACTTGGGACTGCCTCGTCGACACGCGGCGCACGCCGCGAAGGAGCCCCGCCCATGATCGTGTGCCACTGCCGGGTCGTCACCGACCGCACGGTCGCCGGCGCGGTCGAGGCGGGCGCCCGCTCCCTCGGTGCGGTGTGCCGGTCGACCGGTGCCGGTCAGGACTGCGGTGCCTGCGTGTTCTCCCTCAAGAGGCTGGTGTGTGAGCATGGGGGCGCGCCGGTCCCGGCGCTGTCCGCGCCCGCACACCTGGAGGTCGACGTTGCAGCCAGCTAGTCCCCGAGTCGTCGAGCTGCTCAACTCGGCGCTCACCTTCGAGCTGACCGTCACCAACACCTACTTCCTGCACGCGCGGATGCTCGACAACTGGGGGCTGGGCCGGCTGGGCAAGGTGTTCTACGACCTGTCCATCGACGAGATGAAGGACGCCGACGCGCTGATCAGCCGCATCCTCATGTTCGAGGGCCACCCCAACGTGCAGCGGCTCAACGCGATCACCGTCGGTGAGGACGCCCACGAGATGCTGACCCTGGCCTACGAGTCGGAGAAGGCCGCGGTGGCCCAGTTCAACGCCGGCGCGCAGGAGTGCCACGGTCTCGGCGACCACGGCAGCGCAGCCGTCTTCGAGGAGATGGTCCGCGACGAGGAGACCCACGCCGACTGGTTCGAGGGCCAGCTCGACGCGATCGAGCGCGTCGGGCTCCAGCGGTACCTCGCCCAGATGGTGGTCACCGACCTTCCCGCCTCCGGCGGGTGAGCCCTCCGGTGCGCGGGCACGTGAGTGGACCGGTGCTCGTCGCGGGCGCGTCCGGCTTCGTGGGCAGGCGGCTGTGTGCCGCGCTCGTCGACGCCGGGTACGACGTCCGGGCGATGACCCGCCACCCCGACACCTACGACGGGCCCGGCACCGCCGTCTTCGGCGACGTGCAGGACGCCGGCAGCCTCGCGGGTGCCCTCGAGGGGTGCCGGGCCGCCTACTATCTCGTGCACTCGCTGGACTCCAAGGACTTCGAGCGGCTCGATCGGTCCGCGGCGCGGGCGTTCGCCACGGCGGCCGCGGACGCCGGCGTGCAGCAGGTGGTCTACCTCGGCGGGCTCGGCGACGAGGGGGACCGGCTCTCGCGGCACCTGCGCAGCCGGCGTGAGGTGGAGGGGCTGCTCGGCTCGCACGGCGTCCCGGTCACGGTCCTGCGGGCCGGGATCGTGATCGGCGACGGCGGCATCTCCTGGGAGATCACCCGGCAGCTCGTGGAGCACCTGCCGGCGATGGTGACCCCGCGCTGGGTGCGCACGCGGACCCAGCCCATCGCGGTCGACGACGTGGTGCGCTACCTCATCGGCGTGCTGGACCGGCCCGAGGCGGTGGGCCGGGTCTTCGAGGTCGGCGGCCCGGAGGTGCTGGAGTACCGCACGATGCTGCACCGGGTCGCCCGGCTCCGGGGCCGGCGGCTGCTGCTGCTGCCGGTGCCCCTGCTGTCCCCCCGCCTGTCGGCGCTGTGGCTCGGCCTGGTCACGGACGTCGACGTCCAGGCCGGCCGCTCCCTGGTGGACTCCATGACCAACGAGGTCGTCGTCCACGACCCGGCCATCCGCGAGGTGGTGCCCTTCGACCCGATGGGGTACGACGACGCCGTCCGCACGGCGCTGGAGGAGCGCGGGCAGCGCACCCGGCCGAGGTCGTGGCTCGTCCGGGTCAGGGACGGGGCCGTGGGCCGGCTCCCCGGACCGATCACCGCGCAGTCGCCGGTCCGGCACGAGCCCCGCCCGGAGGTCCTCGCGCGCCGACGCCGGGTCGTCGCGGGGACCGCCGTGCTCGGCGCGGGCCTGCTGGGCGTGTCGCTGGCGGCCCGTCCGGACTCGAAGCGGTTCTACGTGCTCACCCTCGCCACCGCCGCGACCTGGGTGGCGGGTGGCCTCGCCTCGGGACCGTTGCACCTGGGCTGGGTCGAGGGACGTGACCGGCGCCTGCGACGGCCGCTCCTGACCCCCGTGGCGACCGGCGTGGGCGCCTTCGGCTTCTTCTACGGCTGCGCGCTCGTCGTACGGCAGGTGCCGTTGCTCGACCGCGCCGTGGGCAAGGTGCTCACCTTCGCGGAGGAGGGCAGCACGCCGCTGGTGCTGCTGACCGCGGCCGCCAACGGGGTCGGTGAGGAGGTCTTCTTCCGCGGTGCGCTGTACGACGCGCTGCCCTCCCGTCACGCCGCGCTGCTGTCGACCGGCGTCTACGGGGTGGCCACGGTCGCGACCCGCAACCCCGCGCTGGTCCTCGCGGCCGGCGTCATGGGGTCGTTGTTCGCGCTCCAGCGGCGCGCCTCGGGCGGGGTCGGGGCGCCGCTGCTGACCCACCTGACCTGGTCGGTGCTGATGATCCGCTTCCTGCCGCCGCTGTTCCGGCGCGGGCACGGCGCCGCGGCCACCGGCCGGGCAGTCATCGGGCGAGCAGCAGCTCGCTGAGGGCGCCCAGCAGGGAGGGCGACAGGTCGAGCGCCTGCAGGGACAGCACCGCCGCGCCCGGTGAGTCGCTGCCGCGCACGGTCTCCAGCGCCCGCGCCTTGAGCTCGTGCTCGATCCGCGCGCGGTCCAGGACCGTGAACACCCGTGCCTCGACGTCGTCGCAGGGCTCCGCCACGACCACCCGGTAGCTGCGGCCGGCCGGCAGCGTGTCCACGTCGCCCTCCGCGTCGTGCACGGTCAGCTCGCGGGACGCGTCGTCCCACGTCATCCGGGTGGCTACCCAGCGGTCGTCGTCGCGGTCCTCCACGAGCGTGAAGTCGCCGTCGGCGCCCGGGTACACCCGCACCTCGACCACCGGAGGTGGCTCCGTCCCGTCGCCGAGCAGGTCGTCGGGGACCATCGGCACGATGGCGCCGGCCCTGGCCAGCACCGGGATCGAGGTCAGGTCCCGGTGCAGGTGGACGGCCCGGCCACCGGTGTAGGCCTGGCCGGTGAAGACGTCCTGCCATCCGCCCTCCGGCAGCCAGGCGCGCACGCGGCCGAGCCTCGTCTCGGGATCGGCCGGCGTCGTGATCGGCGCGACCAGCAGCTCGGTGCCGAACATGAACTGGTTCGGCACGGTGTAGGCCTCGGCGTCCTCGGGATGGTCGTAGTACATCGGCGACACGAGCGGGTCGCCCTCGTGCGCGCGCACGTTCATGGTGGCCAGGTAGGGCAGCAGCCGGTGCCGCAGCCGCAGGCAGTCCCGCATCGCCGTCTCGGCGGCTGCGGAGAACCGCCACGGCTCCTTGGTGATGAACGCGTTGTTGCCGGAGTGCAGCCGCATGATCGGGGAGAAGACGCCGAGCTGGACCCAGCGGGTGGTGAGCTCCTCGTCGCGGTAGCCCTTGAAGTGGCCGCCGACGTCGTGGCTCCACCAGCCGTAGCCGGCGTTGGACGCGGTCGCGGTGAAGTACGGCTGGAAGTCCAGCGAGTCCCAGGAGATGACCGTGTCGCCGGAGAAGCCGACCGGGTACCGGTGGCTGCCGATCCCCGCGTAGCGGGAGAAGGTCAGCGGCCGTTCCCCCCGACGGCCGGAGTCCAGGTAGTGGAAGTGGTTGAGCAGCCACAGTGGGTCCAGGCCCGGGATCCTGGTGACGCCGCCCTGCTGCCAGTCCAGCCACCAGAAGTCCACCCCGTCGTCCTCCAGGGGGTGGTGCAGCTCCTCGAAGTAGGCCTCCAGGAACGCGGGGTCCGTCGGGTCGAACCCGACCGGCAGCCCGGAGTCGGGGTCCACGCCGGTCCGCTCGGCGATCGCCGGGTACGACGCCTCGTGCGCGTGCACGCCCTCGGCGGGGTGCACGTTGAGCGACACGGCGAGCCCGCGCTCGTGCAGGTCGGCGAGGAACTGCCTGGGGTCCGGGAACAGGTCGGTGTTCCAGGTGTAGCCGGTCCACCCGCTGCCGTGGGCCGGGTCGATGTCGACCTGGTGCCAGTCCATGTCGATGACGGCGACCGACAGCGGCATGCCGCCGGCGCGGAACCGGTCGACGAGCTCGACGTACTCCGCAGCGGTGTAGGCGTAGTAGCGGCTCCACCAGTTGCCCAGCGCGTGGCGGGGAAGCAGCGGCGCCGGGCCGGCGAGCCGGAACAGCGTGTGCAGCGCGCGGCGGTAGTCCCGGCCGTAGGCGAACACGTAGAGGTCGAGGTTCCCCGGCGTCCGCGGCGTGATCCACCCGTCGTCTCGCAGCAGCACGGTCCGCGAGTCGTCGAGCATCGCGACCCCGTCGTACGCCAGCACGCCGTTCTCCAGCGGCATCGCCCCGTCGACGTCGTCGAGGGTCCGCGCGGTGCCGCCGAGGTTCGCCGACTCGAGGCCGTAGCGCCACACCGAGCGGTGGGAGTGGTAGCCGCCCTTGGCCTGCACCGACAGGCCATGGGTGGTGAAGGGTCCCTTGTCGTAGACCAGGTGGAGCCGGTCGGTGTGGATCTCCAGGAGGTCGTCGGACTCGGTGAGCGCGAAGTCGGCGGGCGGGAACGCGCGGTCGACGGCCATCTGCGAGGCCCGGTCCTCGAAGGCCCCGGTCTCGCTGTACTCCAGCCGCAGCAGGCCGGCGTCCAGAACGGTGATGCGGTAGCGGTCGCCGGAGACGATGTTGGCCGGGTCCGCGACCGGAGCGGTCTCGAGCCGGAAGTGCTCGTGCATGCGTGCTCTCCCAGAGGGTGCCGACGACAAACAGGACGGTGGTGCGCAGCGCGACCGGGCCACCCTAGGTGTCCCGGCACGGCTAGGGTTCCCCGGGTGACCGGGCCGGACAGGGACGTCGAGCTGGTCGACGCCGGGCGCCCGGGTGCCTACCTGCTGCGCATCGACGGCCACGATCAGTCGTACGTCGACCTGGGCGACCCCACCCGGCTGGAGTTCGACTACGTACGGCGCATGGGTGACGTGCTGGACGCCCAGGGCCCGGCGGGGCAGCCGTTGCGAGCGGTGCACGTGGGCGGTGCGGGCCTGACCCTGCCGCGCTACGTCGCCGCGACGCGTCCCGGCTCGGTGCAGGTCGTCCTGGAGCCGGACGAGCGGGTGACGGCCCTGGTGCGCGAGCGGCTGCCGTGGCCGCGGGGCGACCGGATCAAGGTGCGCGCCACCGACGGGCGAACCGGCCTGCAGCAGCTGCGCGACGGGTATGCCGACGTGGTGGTCCTCGACGCGTACCTGCGTGGCCAGGTGCCGACCGACCTGGTCACCTCCGAGTGCTTCGCCGTCGTGGCCCGGGTGCTCGACGACGAGGGCTGGTTCCTGCTCAACCTGAGTGACCGGGCGCCCTTCGCCCACACCCGCCGGGTGGTCGCCGGCCTCCGTCAGCACTTCCCGCGGCTGATGCTGACCGCCGAGCCCGCGACGCTGCGGGCTCGGCGAGCCGGCAACCTGCTGGTGGTGGCGGGCGCCGGCGACCTCCCGGCCGACGCGCTGCGGAGCCGGGTCGCGGCCCTGCCCTACCGGGTGCTCGACGACGACGGTCTCAGGTCGTCGTTCGGGGGAGGGGTGCCCTTCCCCGACCAGGCGTGAGTGCTGGTGGGACGGGCCGCCGAGGCCGGCGATCGGATCGTCAGGTCTCAGGCGGTGAGGACGAGGTCGCGGAAGTAGGTCTCGAGGACGGTGGGTGGGCGTTCGTGGGGTGGGGCGCCGGGTGGTGGGGGTGGGTGGCTGGTGTAGGTGTGTCCGGTGGGGGTGGTGGTGACCACGGTGGGGGTGCCGGT
>JAICKK010000196.1 GCA_025927955.1 Nocardioidaceae bacterium | reverse complement strand
TCCACGGGCTCGTGCAGCCTGCCGTCGATCTCGCGGGTGACCACCTGCGGCTTGCCGACGGTCAGCTCGTAGCCCTCGCGCCGCATCTGCTCGACGAGGATGGCCAGCGCCAGCTCGCCACGGCCCTGCACCTCCCAGGTGTCGGGGCGCTCGGTGGGCAGCACCTTGATCGACACGTTGCCGACCAGCTCGCTGTCGAGGCGGTCCTTGACCAGGCGGGCGGTGACCTTCGAGCCCTTGACGCGACCGGCCAGGGGCGAGGAGTTCGTCCCGATCGTCATCGAGATGGCCGGCTCGTCGACGGTGATCAGCGGCAGCGCGACGGGGTTCTCCGGGTCCGCCAGCGTCTCCCCGATGGTGATCTCGGGGATGCCGGCGATGGCCACGATGTCGCCGGGGCCGGCCTCGAGGCCGGGCTTGCGCTCGAGGCCCTGGGTGACCAGGAGCTCGGTGACCTTGACGTTCTGGCGGGACCCGTCGCGGCGCATCCACGCCACCTGCTGGCCCTTCTTGAGGTTGCCCTCCTCGACCCGGACGAGGGCGAGCCTGCCGAGGAACGGCGAGGAGTCCAGGTTGGTGACGTGCGCCTGCAGAGGTGCGTCCGGGTGGTACTGCGGCGCCGGGATGGTCTCCACGATGGTCCGGAACAGCGGCTCGAGGTTCTCGCTGTCGGGCATCCCGCCGTTCTGCGGCATCGTCATGCTCGCCCGACCGGCCTTCGCGCTCGCGTACACCACGGGGAAGTCGAGCGCGTCCTGGCTGTGGCTCTCGTCGAGCAGGTCCATGAACAGCTCGTACGTCTCGTCGACCACCTCGCTGATCCGCGCGTCCGCGCGGTCCACCTTGTTCACGACGAGTACGACGGGCAGGTCGGCGTTGAGCGCCTTGCGGAGGACGAACCGGGTCTGGGGGAGCGGGCCCTCGGAGGCGTCGACGAGGAGCACGATGCCGTCGACCATGGACAGGCCGCGCTCCACCTCGCCGCCGAAGTCGGCGTGGCCGGGGGTGTCGATGATGTTGATCGTCATCGGGCCGTTCTCGGCGGCCTCCCCGGTGTAGCGGATGGCGGTGTTCTTGGCGAGGATCGTGATGCCCTTCTCGCGCTCGAGGTCACCGGTGTCCATGGCCCGCACGTCGACGTGCTGATGGGCGCCGAACGCGCCACCCTGCCAGAGCATCGCGTCCACGAGCGTGGTCTTGCCGTGGTCCACGTGCGCCACGATGGCGACGTTCCGCAGGTCCTGGCGCTCGGAGCGGCCGGCTGTCGGCGCCGTGGTGGGACCGGTGGTGGAGGGAGTCGTGGGCCCAGTGGTAGGCATGGCGTAGCCGTCGTCGCTTTCGGGTTGGGAGGGCGCCTGGAGTCGTCGTCGGACGGGCGCCGACCATCCATGCTACCGGTCGGACGCGCCCGCGCTCCCCCGCGACGACCGTCACGTGTCACAGCGGCACCACCAGACACATGGGACGGGCAGATCGGGGTAAGGACGCTGCGAGGTGAGGGACATGACATTCGCCAGCTCGGAGTTCGCACCGGTCGCCCTGGGGTTCTTCGGCCTGGGCACCGGCTACCTCATCTGGGGGCCGCAGGAGCTCTTCGGCTACCCGCCGCGCAGCCCCGAGTCCGACCGGTCCGCGGGCGTGTGGGGCCTCTTCCTCCCGGGCCTGTGCCAGCTCGTCACCGGAGTGATGCTGTTCGTCGGCCTGACGTGGTTCCAGGTCTTCAAGGGCGACCCGGCGCTCTACATGGCCGCCGTGGCGTTCTCGGCGTACGGCATCCACTGGTTCGCCCTCGGCTGGAACCGGTTCAGCGGTCACGACCCGCGCACCAACGCGGGGATGGGCGTGGCCTTCCTCGTCCTGTCGGTGACGGGCGCGTACGTGTTCTTCGACGCCGGTGCCTGGCCGGTGGGTGTGCTCTTCGTCGGGCTGAGCATGGTCTACGTCTCCGAGGTCCTCGTGGGCCTCACCATCCCGGTGGGTGAGCGGCTGCTCGGCCTCTCGCACCTGCTCACCGGGACCTGGCTGATGTACCTGACCGTCGGCACCATCCTCAACATCGCCAGCGGCTTCAGCCTCCCGGCCGGGTAGCCGGCGGGCGGGGGCTTCATCCGTGTCGGCGCGAGGGCGTAGACAGGAGCCATGAGCCGCTGCCAGATCGTCCCGCCGTTCCTCCTCGAGCGGATCGCCGCCTCCCACCCCGACCGGGGGGTGTCCGCCACCTCGCGGATCACCCTGCAGATCGACGCTCGGCTGCGCGGGCGCCGGGAGTCCGGGCCGGCGCCGCTCGCCGGCCCGATGGCGGCCGTCGCCGGTGACGCGTTCTCCGTCTACACCGCCGCCAACGGCTCGGACCTGCCCGGCTCCCTGGTGCGGGCCGCGGGGGCGCCGGCCTCCGGCGACCCGGCCGTCGACGAGGCGTACTCCGGCGTCGAGGGCTCCCTCGCCCTCTTCTCCGAGGTGTACGCGCGCTCGTCGTACGACGGGAAGGGCGCGCACGTGGTGGCAACGGTGCACTACGAGAAGGACTACGACAACGCCTTCTGGGACGGGTCCCAGCTGGTCTTCGGGGACGGGGACGGGAAGGTCTTCCGCCGGTTCACCACGCCGGTCGACGTGCTCGGGCACGAGTTCACCCACGCCGTCACGCAGTACACCGCGAACCTCACCTACCAGGGCCAGTCCGGTGCGCTCAACGAGTCGATCTCCGACGCGTTCGGCTCCTGCCTCAAGCAGCGGCTCGCCGGCCGGAGCGCCGCGGAGGCGGACTGGCTGATCGGGGAGGGCATCTTCGAGCCGTCCATCCAGGGGAAGGCGCTGCGGTCGATGAGCGCGCCCGGGACCGCCTACGACGACCCGACCCTCGGCAAGGACCCGCAGGTCGCCTCGATGGACGACTACGTCGACACGGTCGAGGACAACGGTGGCGTGCACACCAACTCCGGCATCCCCAACAAGGCGTTCTACCTGGCCGCGACCGGTCTGGGCGGGGACTCCTGGGACGGCGCAGGGCGCGTCTGGTACGCCGCCCTCACCTCCGGCATCCGCCCGGACACGGACTTCGCGGGGTTCGCGGCCGCGACCATCACGGCCGCACAGGCCGTCTCCGCACAGGCGGCCGAGGCGGTGGGGTCGGCCTGGGAGCAGGTCAAGGTGACCCCGGCCTCCGGGTCGTCCGGCGGGACCGGCGTCCCGGCCCCCACCGGCACCGCCGGGACGTCGGTGGTCAGCGTCACCCGCTCGGGCGGCGTCACCGGCGTGAGCAGGTCCGGTCACGTGAGGCTGGGGGAGGACCCACGATCCGAGCGGGTGGAGGCACTCCTCGCGCAGGTGGACCTGGCGTCGGTGGGGTCGCGGGACCCGCAGCCGGACCGGTTCGTCTACCACTTCAACATCCGCGGCGAGGAGGTCGTGATCGACGAGCACGACCTCTCCCCGAACCTGCACGAGCTGAGCCGGCTGCTGCTCGAGGAGTGAGCCGGGCGGCTCGGTTCCCCGCCCACCGCTGGTTGAGGTGGCGAGGCGCTAGCCGAGGCCTCGACACCATGGTCAGCTTCGGCGGGGAGGCTGTCCGTGGTCGGGTCTGCGCGTGGGTGCGGGTGGTTTCGAGGCCCTCGCCCTGGGGGCTCGGGCACCTCAACCAGCGCGGGGGTGGGCCGTGTCGTTGGTTGAGGTGGCGAGGCGCTAGCCGAGGCCTCGAAACCATGGTCACGTTCCGCGGAGGCTGTCCGTGGTCGGGTCTGCGCGGGGGTGCGGGTGGTTTCGAGGCCCTCGCCCTGGGGGCTCGGGCACCTCAACCAGCGTCGGCTCGGGCACCTCAACCAGCGTCGCTCGGGCACCTCGACCAGCGCGGGGGTGGGCCGTGTCGTTGGTTGAGGTGCGAGCCGCTAGGCGAGCCTCGAAACCATGGTGACCCCCGGGCAGGGAGGGGGAGCGAGGGTGCACCGTCGCGGGCTGGGTAGGAAGAAGGGGAAGAGACTCCGGACCGGAGCGGTTGAGGCGTCGGAGGTGCATCAGCGGTGAGCGAGCGCGAGGGTCGGCCGACGCCTGGTACGACGCACGGGCGCGTCGCGATGCTCAGCGTGCACACGTCCCCGCTCGACCAGCCGGGGACCGGCGACGCCGGCGGCATGAACGTCTACGTCGCCGAGCTCGCCCGCCGGCTCGCGGCGCGTGACCTCGCCGTCGACATCTTCACCCGCGCGACCTCCTCCGAGCTGCCGCCGACCGTGGAGGCGTTCCCGGGCGTCACCGTGCACCACGTGCACGCGGGTCCCTTCGAGGGGCTCGCGAAGGCGGACCTGCCCGGCCAGCTGTGCGCGTTCGCCCACGAGGTGCTGCGTGCGGAGGCCGGGCGCCCTCGGGGCTGGTACGACGTGGTGCACTCCCACTACTGGCTCTCCGGCCAGGTCGGCGCCCTGGTCCGCGACCGTTGGTCGGTGCCGCTGGTGCACACCATGCACACCATGGGCAGGGTCAAGAACGAGTCGCTCGCGGCCGGGGACACCCCGGAACCGGACGTCCGGCTGGTCGGGGAGGCGCAGGTCGTCGAGGTCGCGGACATGCTCGTCGCCAACACCGATCTCGAGGCCAAGCAGCTGCTCGAGCTCTACGACGCGGACCCCGCCCGGGTCGAGGTCGTGCACCCCGGTGTCGACCTCGACGTGTTCGGGCCGTCGTCCTCGGCACGGTCGCGCCTCGGCCTCCGCGAGGACGCCGTGGTGCTGATGTTCGCCGGCCGCCTCCAGCCGCTGAAGGCACCCGACGTGCTGCTGCACGCCGTACGCCGCCTGCTCGAGCGGGACCCCTCGCTGCGCCCGCGGCTCGTGGTCCCGGTCGTCGGCGGCCCGTCGGGCAGCGGCCTCGAGCGCCCGGGCTCGCTGGCCGGCCTCGCCGACTCGCTCGGCCTGGCGGACGTGGTCCGGTTCGTGCCGCCGGTGGCCCAGTCGACGCTGGCGGACTGGTACGCCGCGGCGACGCTGGTGTGCGTCCCGTCGTACAACGAGTCCTTCGGCCTGGTCGCCGTGGAGGCCCAGGCGTGCGGCACCCCGGTGGTGGCCGCCGCGGTCGGCGGGCTCACCACGGTCGTCCGCGACGGCTCGTCGGGGCTGCTGGTCGAGGGCCACCGGCCCGACGACTTCGCCCGCGCGATGGAGCGCGTCGTGCGCGACCCGGACCTGCGGGCGCGGCTGAGCCGCGGAGCGCTGGCCCGGGCCGCCGGGTTCGCGTGGGACCGGACCGCGGACCGGACGGTCGAGGTCTACCGCGCCGCGGCCGCCTCCCGGCGGCGCGTGCTCGTCGGCGGCCGGCGGTGAGCGAACGCGAGGCTGCGCTGGCCACCCTCCGGGACACGCTGGCCGGCTCCGACCTCCGCTGGGAGGAGGTGTCCGACGGCGTCTTCACCGTCGAGCTCCCGGGTGAGCGGAAGCTGACGACGCCGTGCCGGCTCGACGTCGGCGCGCACGCGCTCGGGGTGCACGCCTTCGTCTCGCGGCAGCCCGACGAGAACCACGAGCGGGTGTACCGCTGGCTGCTCGAGCGCAACCTGCGGCTGTTCGGGGTCGCGTTCGCGGTCGACCGGACCGGCGACATCTACCTAGACGGACGGCTGCCGCTGTCGGTGGTCACCCCCGAGGAGGTCGACCGGTTGCTCGGCTCCGTGCTGACCTACGCCGACGAGTCGTTCAACACCATCCTCGAGCTCGGCTTCTCGACCTCGATCCGCCGCGAGTGGGAGTGGCGCCGGCGGCGCGGCGAGTCCACCCGGAACCTCGAGGCCTTCCGGGGTTGGCTCGAGCGCGACTGAGGGCACGGACCGCCTGCCGGTCAGCCAGCTCGGGCCGCGCCGGGGTCGCCGCCGGGGTCGGCCCGCGCCCGTGGCCGTCGCCGAGCCAGGGCCACGCCGAGCAGGCACAGCGCCCCACCGGCGTACGCCATCGCCGGAGGGGCCTCGGACAGGAACGCCCAGCTGAGCAGCACGGTGAGGGGTGGCACGAGGTAGGTGGTGACGCTGAGGTTGCCCGCGCTCATGTGCGAGAGGGCGAAGGCGTACGTCGAGAACGCCACCGCGGTCGGGAACGCCCCGAGGTAGACGACCCAGGCGATGTCGCCGGCGCCGGCCGCCGCGGTCTCCTGCACCAGCCGGCCGGCGAACGGCAGGCAGGCGACCGTCCCGACCGTGCAGGCGATCCAGGTGACCTCGACGGCGGGCAGCCGCGAGACCAGCGGCTTCTGGAACACCAGGCTCACGGCGTACACCGCGGCTGCCAGCAGGCACAGCAGCACGCCGACCGGGTCCCGGTGGCCGTGCTCGGAGGTCGCCGACGCGATCAGCGCGACCCCGGCGAAGGCCACGAGGAGCCCGACCCCGAGGGCGGGGGTGGCCCGCTCCTTGAGGAAGACCGCCGCGAGGACCGCCACCAGGACGGGGGAGAGCTGGATCAGCATGGCTGCGGTGCCGGCGTCGACGCGGTGCTCGCCGGCGTTGAGGGCGACGTTGTACACGCCGAACCAGAGCACACCGATCACCAGCAGGCCGGGCCAGTCCCGCCTGGTCGGGGGAGTCCAGCCGCGCACCAGCATGGCCGCGCCGAGAGCCACGGAGCCGACCACCAGCCGGCCCAGCGAGAGCGCCCCGGGGGAGAACGAGGGGCCGAGGTGGCGGATCGCGACGAACGCGGAGGCCCACAGCAACAACGTGACGGCGACCGCGAGCAGCGGCAGCGTGGAAGGGCGCGAGCGGGCGGGCACGAGCACACGCTAGGTCCCGGCACCGACACCCGCGTGAGGCGGTCCGCGACCGGCGCGCTCTCGCCGGGAGGCGGGGGCGGTGCCATGATGGCTCGGTGAACGCCGTCGCGCGACAGCCGACGTCCGTCGTCTTCGTGGAGGAGTACGCCGCTGCGGCCAGCCGTTTCTCGGCGGCCGTGGCGTGGTCGG
>JAICKK010000078.1 GCA_025927955.1 Nocardioidaceae bacterium | reverse complement strand
GTCCGCCACCCATCGGCGGCGGAGCTCGTGCGTAGGGTTCTTTGCCGCCCGCACCCGTCAGCTAACTCGGTAGGCGCCTGAGACAAAGAGGAGACCGTCCGCTCGTGAACGACGGCCGGAAGCGCTACCCGCGAGTTCTCGCGACCCTGTCCATCGCCGCCCTCGGGGCCGGGATGCTGGTCGCCTCACCCAGCTCCGCCACCCCGGACGTCGGCGACGTCCAGACCCGGGTGGACCGGCTCTACCGCCAGGCCGAGCAGGCCTCGGAGCGCTACGACCACGCCCGGATGCAGATGCACCGGGCGGACCGGCGGCTCGAGCAGCTGCGCAGCGAGGTCCACCAGGAGCGCGCCAAGGTCGCGCAGGTCCGCCGGCTGGTCGCGGCCTCCGTCGTCGCGCAGTACCAGGGCCAGGCGTTGACCTCGACGAGCCAGGTGCTGCTCTCGCGCGACCCGGACACCTTCTTGTCGCAGCTCTCGACGATCTCCCAGTTCAACGACCAGCAGACGCAGCTCATGGCCAGCTACGCCGTCCATGCCAGGCAGCTCGACACCCGCCGGGCGGACGCCGCCCGCGAGCTCGCCGGCATCGAGCGGACCAAGCGTCAGCTCGGGGCCGAGAAGGCCCAGATCGACGAGAAGGCCGCCCGTGCCAAGAAGCTGCTCGCGACGCTGAAGCAGCAGGCCGCCCAGCGTGCCGCCGAGCGCGCCAGCCGCTCGGCGGACCGCGCGGCCGCCACCGCCCCGGCCGCGGCGCCCAGCAGCAGCACCGGCACCGGCACGGCACCGGCCGTGCCCGCGTCCGGCCGCGCCGCGGCGGCGGTGCACTACGCACTCGCGCAGGTGGGCAAGGCCTACGTCTACGGGGCCGCCGGACCGAGCGCGTTCGACTGCTCCGGCCTGACGATGATGGCCTGGGCGCAGGCCGGTGTCCGCCTTCCGCACTCCTCGAGCGCCCAGATGGGCTACGGCACCCCGGTGTCCCAGTCCCAGCTGCAGCCCGGGGACCTGGTCTTCTACTACAGCCCGGTCAGCCACGTGGGCATGTACATCGGCAACGGCCAGATCGTGAACGCGGAGAACCCGAGCGTCGGCGTTAAGATCACGGGTGTGAACTCGATGCCTTACGCCGGTGCCGTCCGCCCCGGCTGACCGGCGCCCCGAGGCCGGTCGTCCACGACGGTGGGCGGCCGGTCTCGTGCTGTGTCTGGCCGTCACCGCGTCGGTGCTCGTGCTGGACCGGGAGCACCTCGACGCGTCGGTGCGGTCCTCCGCGGCCGGCGCCGGTGCCGGCGTCGAGGCAGCCGGGCCGGCCGGCGTGTCCACGCTCCTCGCGCGGCTGGCCGCGGCCCTCGAGCACGGCACCACCGCCCAGGTCGCCGAGCTCGGCGCGCCCGGTGGCGCCGGGGCCCGTCGCCAGCTCGTCACCATGCGCGCCAACGTGCGCAGCCTGCACATCAGCGACCTCACGCTGCGCTACGTCTCCGGGCGGCCGGTCCACCGGGCGGGGGAGCGGCGGGCCGCCGGCCCGGTGACCTGGGTCGCGACCGTGCGGCTCGGCTGGCGGCTGCGAGGGGTCGACGCCCACCCCGCCCTGCGCGAGGTCCCCGTCACCGTCCGCACGTCCGCGTCTGGCGCCCGGTTCGTCACCGCCCGCGGGCGCGACGGGAAGGGCGTGCCGCTGTGGCTGCTCACCCGCGTGCGCGTCGACCGCACTGCCCGTGCCGTGGTGGTCGCAGCGGCATCGGTGCCGCAGACCCGGGTCGCGCGCATCGCCGCCCTCGCGGACCGCGCAGTGGTCGAGCTGCGACGTGTGCTGCCCCGCTGGCACGGTCGCCTGGCCGTCGAGGTGCCGGGCGGCGCGCCGCAGCTGGAGGCCGTTCTCGGCTCGGCGCCCGGCGCGTACGACCGGATCGCCGCCGCCACCACGACCGCCGACGGGTCCCTGTCGGCGGACCGGCCCGTGCGCATCTTCGTCAACTCCGGGGTCTTCGGCCGGCTCGGGCCACGCGGCTCGCAGATCGTGATGACGCACGAGGCCACCCACGTCGCTACCGGGGCCGCCGTCTCCTCGATGCCACCCTGGCTGCTCGAGGGCTTCGCGGACTACGTCGCGCTCGCCGCCGAGCACGTCCCGGTGCGGGTCTCCGCGAGCCAGGCGATCGCGCGCGTACGACGGGCCGGTGTGCCCGCGCACCTGCCCGACCGGGCCGACTTCGACCCCGGCAGCTCCGCCATCGGCGCGTCGTACGAGGCCGCGTGGCTGGCCTGCCGGCAGCTGGCCCGGACCTACGGACAGCGACGGCTCGTCGCGTTCTACCGGACCGTGGACCGGACCTCCTCGACCGGGCGCGCGTTTCGCGCGCTGGGCACGGACCGGCAGGCGTTCACCCGGGCGTGGCAGCGCGAGCTGCGCCGGCTGGCCCGATGACCGGTCCCCCACCCGACCCGCGCGGGCAACGGCTCGCGCGGCGTCCCGCGCTGGTGACGCTGGTGGTCGTCGCCGTGGTCCTGGCCGCCCTGGCCGCGCTCACGGTGCCCTGGGACTGGGTGCCGGGCGGTCGTCTCGTGCCGCGCACGGCCCAGTCGCTGTTCACCCCCGCCCAGATCGCGCGCGCCGAGCGTTACTCCCACCTCCAGCGGGTGGCCGGCTGGACGTCGTACGCGCTGTCGCTGGCGGTGCTGCTGGTGCTGGGGCTGACCCCCCTGGGTGCGCGGCTGCTGCGCCGGCTCACCCCACGCACGTGGTGGCTCGCGGTGCCGATCGGTGCTCTCGTGGTCCTGGTCCTCGACCGGCTCGTCGAGGTGCCCTTCTGGGTCGCCGAGCACCGCACGGACCTGCACTACGGCATCAGCCGCCAGGCCTGGGGGCCCTGGACGGTCGACCAGGCGAAGGGCTTCGGCGTGTCGTGGGTGGTCACGACGCTGGCACTGCTGGTGGCGGTGGGGCTGGCTCGACGCACCCCGCGCTGGTGGTTCGCCTGGGCCGCGACGACCGCTCTCGTGCTCACGCTGGCCGGTTCCTTCCTCTACCCGCTGGTCGTCGAGCCGCTGTTCAACCGGTTCACCCCGATGGCCGACGGACCCTTCAAGCAGTCGGTGCTGCGCCTGGCGGCGCGCGAGGGGGTGCACGTCGACGACGTCCTGGTCGCCGACGCCTCCCGTCGTACGACGACGGTCGACGCCTACGTCAGCGGCTTCGGCGACACGCGACGGATCGTCGTCTACGACAACCTGCTGCACGACCTGACGCCCGCCGAGGCGCGGGTGGTGATCGCCCACGAGCTCGGCCACGCCCGCAACCACGACGTGCTGCTCGGCACCGGGCTCGGCGGCATCGCCGCCGTCGGTGGGGTGGCGCTGCTGGCCCTGCTCACGGACACCGAGCGGCTGCGGCGCTGGGCCCGGGTGACGGGTCCCGGAGACCCGGCGGCGGTCGCCCTGATGCTGGCCCTCGTGGCCGTCGGGGGCTTCCTGTCCAGCCCCGTCCAGAACACCGTGAGCCGGGCCATCGAGGCTCGCGCTGACCGCGTCTCGCTGGCGGCCACCCACGCGGACGCGACGTTCATCCGGATGCAGAGGCGTCTGGCCCTCGCGTCCCTGGCGGACCCGACGCCGCCCTGGCTGAGCCAGCTGTGGTGGGGGACCCACCCGACCGTGCTGCAGCGGGCCGGGCTGCCGCAGTCGCTGCGGGCCGCCCGGCGCCAGGCCCAGCGGTCACCGCGCCGGTGAGCCGGGTCCTGTTCGTCACCAACGACTTCCCGCCACGCCGCGGCGGCATCGAGTCGTTCGTGTCGGCCCTGTGCGAGCGGCTGCCGCCCGACCGGGTCGTCGTCTACACCGCGTCGATGCGGGGAGACCGCGCGTACGACGAGCGGCTGCCGTTCCCGGTGTACCGCGACCCGGCGGGCACGCTGCTGCCCACGCGCGCGGCCGGGCGCCGGGTCGAGCGGGTGCTGAGGCAGCACGGCTGCGACCGGGTCGTCTTCGGGGCGGCCATGCCCCTGGGGCTGCTCGCGCCCCGCCTGCGCCGGGCCGGGGCGAGGCGGATGGTGGCCCTGACGCACGGGCACGAGGTGTGGTGGGCGCGGCTGCCCGGCACCCGGACGCTGCTGCGACGGGTCGGGGACTGCGTCGACGTGACGACCTACGTCAGCCAGTGGTGCCACGAGCGGATCGCGCCCGCGCTGTCGGTCCAGGCGCGGTCGCGGATGGCGAGGCTGTCGCCCGGCGTCGACCCTCGGCGGTTCCGGCCCGGGTGCGGCGGCGCGCAGGTCAGGCAGCGGCTCGGCATCGCCGCCCACGCGCCGGTGGTGGTCTGCACCGCCCGGCTGGTGCGGCGCAAGGGACAGGACACGCTCGTGCGGTCCTGGCCCCGGGTCCTGGCCGAACACCCCGACGCGGTCCTGCTCCTCGTCGGCGACGGCCCGGACCGCCGACGCCTGGAGCGGCTGGTGCGCCGCAGGGGGCTGGGGTCCTCGGTGCTGCTCACCGGCGGCATGCCCTGGGAGCAGGTGCCGGCGTGGACCGACGCCGGCGACGTGTTCGCCATGCCCGCTCGCACGCGGCTGTGGGGCCTGGAGCCCGAGGCGTGGGGGATCGTGCTGCTGGAGGCCCAGGCCTGCGGCCTGCCCGTGGTGGTGGGGCGCTCGGGCGGTGCGCCGGAGACGTTGGCCGACCAGAGCCTCGGTCGGGTCGTCCAGGGCCGGGAAGAGGTCGCCGCGGCCCTCGTCGAGCTGCTCGCCGGACGAGGACCGCGGCGCGAGGGCAGCGGGGTGGCGCCGTGGACGTGGGACGGGGCGGGCGCCCGGCTGCGGACCCTGCTTCGGGGGACCTGCTAGCTGCAGGACCCTTCCTGGAACGACATCGAGCTGCAGGTCCTCGAGAAGAGGCCGGCCGTGGCGCCGCCGAACAGCGTCACGGCGCCCAGGATCGCGATGGCGATCAGCGTCGCCAGCAGGGCGTACTCCGCCGAGCTGGCTCCACGCTGGGCGCGTCGGCCGGAAGTGTGGGTGGTAGGCATCAACGCCGCTCCTGCAAGCAGAACCGGCCGCCACGAGGAACCGTGGCGGCCGGTCTCGAGATGGTCAGCTGATGCTGCTGGACGTCCGCGTGAAGACACCGCTCAGCTTGGTGCCGAGCGTGGTCACGGCGACGATGATCGCGACGGCGATCAGCGCGACGAGCAGGCCGTACTCGACGGCCGAGGCGCCGCGCTCGGTGCGGCACATCGCGGTGAGGCGGATCCGGACGTAGTTCACGACGTCGTACATGTTTTCTCCCAGGGTGTGAAGTCAGTGCTGACTCCCCCAGTGGAGCCAACATGACAAGGATCCCACCGGGCGCTTTGTCCGGCATCCCACGAACGGTCCCGATCCGGCCGCTGGTCGTCCAGCGTGCTGGCCACCCGAAAGAACTACCGAGGGCCGCCGTTCGGAGGGACCGGCCGAACGCCCCCAGTCAGTCGCGCAGGTCCTCGGCCAGCAGCCCCGAGCGGACCGCCTTCATGATCGCGTCCGCACGGTTGGACGCGCCGAGCTTCTCGTAGATCTTGGAGATGTGCGTCTTGGCGGTGGACTCGCTGACGAAGATCGACCGCGCGATCGCCGAGACGGAGAAGCCGCGGGCGAGCAGGCTGAGCACCTCCGACTCCCGCTGGGTCAGCTGGGGGCCCGAGGGCGTCATCTTGCGCCGCATCGCGCCGGCGAGGTCGGCCGCGGCGAAGGACCTCGGGGAGACGAGCGCGTGGCGCGCCGCGGCCACCACCTCGTCGGCGGGCGCGTCCTTGGCGACGAACGCCGAGGCGCCGGCCTCCAGGGCCGCGAACAGCTGCTCGTCACCGGCGTACATCGTCAGCACGACCACGCCGGTGTCGTGACCCTGCTTGCGGATCTCGCGGACCAGGTCGAACCCGAGGCCGTCGGGCAGCCGCACGTCGGTGATCACGACGTCGGGACGCAGGGCGCCGAACTGGCGCAGTCCCTCCCCGACGGACGCCGCCTGCCCGCAGACCTCGAAGTCGTCGTGCCGCTCGAACGCGCGCGCCAGACCCTGGCGGATCAGGTCGTGGTCGTCGACGAGGAGCACCCGGGTGGGGACGTCGTGCTGTGCGTCTGTCATGGGACTTCGATCATGAGGTCATGAGGCCTTCGTCCGAGAGGAGGCTGGTGGCGGCAACAGTAACCTGTACGACGGTACCCTTGCGCTGCGAGGGTCCCGGCCCGCTGTCGATCTCGAGGGTGGCGTCGATGCGCTGGGCCCGCTCACGCATGATCGAGATGCCGTAGGAGTCGTCGCGACCGGCACTCATCCCGGTCCCGTCGTCACGGACCACCAGCCGGGCCCGAGGCGGGTCGGTCCAGCAGTCCACCCACAGGTTGTGCGCGGAGGCGTGCTTGCGGGCGTTGGTGACCGCCTCCTGCGCGATCCGCAGCAGCTCGCCCTCGACCGTCGGCGCCAGCCGGGTCGGCGCCTCGTCGAGGGTCAGGTGGACGGTCAGGTCCGACTTGGCGCCGACCTGGCGCACGTAGTCCGACAGGGCCGACCCCAGGCCGTTGGTCGGGGTCACGTCGCTGCGCAGGTCGAAGATCGACAGGCGCAGGTCCGCGACCACCCGGGACAGCTCGCCGCGCAGGTCACGCAGGCTGTCCGCGACCTCCTCGTCGCCGGTGGTCGACGCCAGGTGGTCCACGACGTAGCCGAGGGAGGCCACCTCCTGGGCGATGCCGTCGTGGATCTCGCGTGCCAGCCGCTGGCGCTCGTCGGAGGTCGCCAGTGACCTGATCTCGTCGAAGACCAGCGCGGTCTCCAGGCGGAGGCTGTGCGCGTCGATCTCGCGCATCAGCGCCTCCACGGCGTTGGTCGTGGCCGGCTCCGCGCAGGAGGAGAACACGACGCCGACCATCCGCGGACCGACCCGCAGCGGCAGCGCGGTCCGGTGCCGGGCGTCCCGGTTGCCGGAGGGGACCACGCCCTGCACGGGCTGCATCTCGCTCCAGCAGCGCTCCACGATGGGGTCCGTGGGGCTGAGCACCTGCGAGGCGCCCATGCCGCGGAACGCGAGCGGGATCAGGATGGACCCGCTCGGGCGGACGAAGACCGCGGTGTAGCGGTCCTCGAGCTGGTCGTGGACGCTCTCCATGAGCTGCGCGGCGATCCCGGCGCTGTCCAGCCCGGCCGAGAGCCGGCGGGCGACGGACCGGAGCTGGGTCAGCAGCTGACGAGCAGACTCGTACTGGGCGTCGGCGTCGCCTCCGACCCGCCCGTGGCCGAGCGTGCGGGCCCACATGCCGAGCAGCCCGGTGCCGACCGTGGTGAGGATCCAGGGGGCCAGGTCGGCGGCACGGGGACCCAGAGGGTCGAAGCCCTCCGCGGCGAGCGGGACCAGCAGCAGGCCGACCACCTGCGCGGCGATGGCGACGAGCACGCCGGGCAGGCTTCGGAACAGCCCGGCGAGCACGCTGAGCACCACGAGGTACGGCATGAGGACCGTCGTGTGGGGATAGGTCAGGCCCGTCACCAAGGACACCACGAGGAGCTCTGCGGTCAGCGTGAGCAGGGCCGTCCCGCCGGTCGCGAACGAGACGTACGTCGACATGGCCCCGACGACCAGGACCGCGACGACGGCCTGGATCGCCGTGGGGTCGCGCACGATCAGCGCGACGCCGAGAATGGCGGCGAGACAGAAGATGCGGCTGGTGACCGCAACCTGCTCCCGTTGACTCAACTAAGCGCACCGCCCGAGCCGAAGGTACCCATGAGGCTGATGATGGCAGGCCCGAGCACGGCGATGAAGAGCGCGGGCAGGATGAAGAGCACCAGGGGGATCATGATCTTGACCGGGATCTTCTGGGCGGCCTCCTCGGCGCGCTGCCGTCGCTTGACCCGGATCTCGGCCGACTGGACCCGCAGCACCTGCCCGATCGGGATGCCGAAGGCGTCCGCCTGGACCATCGCCGAGCAGAAGCTGCGCAGGTCGGGAAGCGTGCTGCGCTCGGCCAGCGCGCGCAGCGCGTTCGCGCGCCCCAGGCCGATCTGCATCTCCTGGAGCACGCGGGCGAACTCGGCCGCGAGCGGCCCGTCGGTGTTGCGGGCCACCTGCGACAGCGCCGCGTCGAAGGCCAGTCCCGCCTCGACGGAGATGCTGAGCAGGTCCAGCGCGTCCGGCAGCGCGCGCTCGATCTTCCCGGTCCGGTCGTAGGCCTTCTGGTAGAGGTACAGGTTCGGGCCGAAGTACCCGGCCAGGGCTGCCGCGACGGCACATCCGGCCACCCCGACCAGACCCTTGCCGAGCACCACGCCGAGCAGCAGCCCGCCGACCAGGCCGGCGCCGATGCCGAGGACCTTCAAGGAGAGCACCCGGTCGACCGTCCAGCCCGGCGGGTTGCCGGCGACGTTGAGCTTGGCGAGGATGCGCTCGGTGTAGCCGCTGGGGGTGAGCCGGCGCCCCAGCCCGGTGAGCCTTGCCAGCACGGGGTCGAGGACCCGGTCGGAGAACCCCGGGTCGACCTCCTGCTGCATCGCCCGGGGCGCGGCGGAGAACGCGTCCATCACGGCGAGCGACTTCGAGACGCCCTTGGCCTCGTTGGTGAACGCGCCCATCGCGGTCAGCGACAGGAAGATGCCGGCGAAGATCGCGGCGACGCCGAGAACGACCAGCATGGTGGTGGGTGACACTTCAGACCTCCAGCTTGATCATGCGGCTCATCATGAACGCGCCGATGCCCATCAGCCCGACCATGGCACCGAGCAGGACCCAGCCGACCGGCGTCGCGATGAGCGGATGAAGGTAGGAGCGGTTGACCACGGACTCGTAGAGGAGGATCGCCGGCGGCATCGCCAGCAGGATGTAGGCGGAGAACCGGCCCTCAGCGGACAGCGACTTGACCTGCCGTCGCAGGAACTCCCGCTCCCGGAGGGTGGCGGCGACGTTCAGCAGCAGCTCGGCGAGGTTGCCGCCGACCTCGCGCTGGATCCGGATCGCCATCACGGTCCACTTGAAGTCATCACTCATCATCCGCTCGGCCACCGTCTCGAGGGCGTCCTCGATCTGGACGCCGAGGCGGGTCTCCACGAGCGCCCGCCGGAACTCGCCGGCGACGGGCTCGGCGCCCTCCCGCACGATGGTGTCCATGCCCTGGGCGATCGACAGCCCGGCCTGGAGACTGCCGGCGAGCAGCTGCAGCGTGGCGGCGAGCTGGGCGTTGAACGTCTTGAGGCGGGTCGACTGCTTGCGCCCGAGGTAGAGCCACGGCCCCACGACTCCCGCGCCCAGCGCGATCAGCGTCACCAACACGTCTGCGCCGGTGATGAGGAACGCGACCAGGCTGACGCCGACAGCGAGGCCCGCATGCACCAGCACCCACTCGGCCGGCTTGAACGTCAGGCCGCCGGCCTCCAGCTTCGCGCCGAGGCGCGCCTCGAGGCCCCGGTTGCCCTGCAGCGCCTTCTGCGCCATGTTGACGGCCTGGGCGGTGACGCCGGAGGTCTGGCCGACGGGTCGACGCTGGGCGGCGGAGGCCCCGCGCCCGGTGTAGGCGTCGATGCGGCTCGCGATCGACTCCTGCTTGCGGCCGAGGCCGCCCAGGACGCCGGCCACCAGGAGCAGCAGCCCCACGCCGAGACCGACGATCCCACCGGTGAGCATGCCGGGGGTGACCTGGAAGCCCTCCGGGGCCGCGGGCAGGGCGCCGCCTCCAGCCGCGTACGCCGGGGCCGCGCCCAGCGCGAGCAGGGCGCCGAGGAGCAGGGTCGCCCCCCGCCGGATGCGTACGACGGGCGGCCGCGTGTGGCCGGGTCGGGTCGTCGGCATGCTCAGCCTCCGTCCATCGCGAAGAGCATGGGGTCGACGTGCACGTTGGAGTGCGCGAGCTTGTCCAGCAGCTTGGGCCTCAGTCCCGTGGCGCGCAGCCTGCCGAGGGTGCGGCCGTTCTCGTCGAAGCCCATGGAGTGGTCGTAGATGAACACGTCCTGGAGGGTGATCACGTCACCCTCCATCCGCTCCACCTCCGTGACGTGGGTGATCCGGCGGGACCCGTCCTTGAGACGGGCCTGGTGGACGATCAGGTCCACGGCGGAGGCCACCTGCTCGCGGATGGCGCGGATCGGCAGGTCCATGCCCGCCATCAGCACCATCGTCTCGATGCGCGAGAGCGTGTCGCGGGGGCCGTTGGAGTGCACGGTGCACAGCGAGCCGTCGTGTCCGGTGTTCATCGCCTGCAGCATGTCGAGGGCGGAGGAGTCGCGGACCTCGCCGACGACGATGCGGTCCGGCCGCATCCGCAGCGTGTTCTTGACCAGGTCCCGGATCTCGACGGCGCCCTTGCCCTCGATGTTCGCCGGGCGGGACTCCAGGCGCAGGACGTGGTCCTGGTGCAGCTGCAGCTCGGCGGCGTCCTCGATGGTCACGATGCGCTCGTCGGGAGGGATAAACGAGGACAGCACGTTGAGCGTGGTCGTCTTCCCGGAGCCGGTGGACCCGGACACGATGACGTTCAGCCGCCCCCGGACGCAGGCGGCCAGGAAGTCGGCGGTGCGCTGGGAGTAGGTGCCGAACGCGACCAGGTCCGCCGAGGTGTACGGGTCGGCGGAGAACTTCCGGATCGTCAGCAGCGACCCGTCGACGGCCAGCGGCGGGATCACCGCGTTGACGCGGCTGCCGTCGGGCAGCCGGGCGTCGACCATGGGGCTGGACTCGTCGACGCGACGACCGATCCGCGAGACGATCTTGTCGATCGTGCGACGCAGGTGCGCCTCGTCGTTGAAGCTGCCCTCGACCTTCAGCAGTCGGCCGGCGCGCTCGATGTAGATGCTGTCCGAACCGTTGACCATCACCTCGGTCAGGTCCGGGTCGCGCAGGAACGGCTCGATCGGGCCGTAGCCGAGGATGTCGTCGGAGATCTCCTGGGAGATGCGGGTGCGCTCTCCGGTCGGCAGCAGGATGTCCTCGGCCTGCATCGCCTCCTGCAGCGCGCCCTTGACCATGTGCTCGAGCTCACCCTGGGTCAGCTCGGCGTCGTACAGCTTCGGGCCGAGCTGCTGCAGCAGCGTGTTGTGCACCTTCGACTTGAGCTCGCCGTAGTCGTTGTCCGGCTTCTTCTCCGCCGGGCGGCGGCGCTCGGACATGGTCGACATCGCGTCGGTGGAGACCGTGGTCGCCACCCGGTCGCGGGAGGCCGCCGCCAGTCGGTCCGCAAGGCTGGACATCTCTCACCTGCCGTTTCGTCGCAGCAGCGACCGCTTGGGCGTGCCGACCCCGGTCAGGGAGGCGACCTTGTGGCCACCCGTCGCCGGGGGGCCCGCCAGGGTGCCGGCGAACCGTGTGATGGCCTGGCTCACCGGGTGCCGGGGGTGGGCGTTGATGATCGGCTCGCCGGAGTTGGTGGCGTGCGCCACCTGGCTCGAGGTGGGGACCGACAGCGCGATCGCCATGTCCAGCGTGCTCTCCACCTGGCCGGCGCTCAGCCCCACCTTGTCGTCGGCCCGGTTCAGCACGAGGTGCCGCTTGGGCTTGGGGAAGTTCAGGAGGTCGAGGGTCTCCACGGCCACCTTGACGTTCTTGAGCGTCGGCACGTCGAGCGTCGTGACGAGCAGCATCTCGTCGGTCTCGTCGAAGGCCTGCAGCACGAACTCGTCGAAGGCGGGCGCGGTGTCGACGACCACGAAGTCGAAGTTGTGCTTGAGCAGGCTCAGGATCCGTCCCACGAGGGAGGCGGGGATGGTGTCCTTGGCGTCGGGCTGCACCGGGGCGACCAGGCTGCACAGCCCGTCCTGGTACTCGGTGAGCAGCGGCTCGAGCACCGGGAAGTCCAGGCCGCTCTGCAGGTGCACGGCGTCGGCGATCGTGCGGGCCGGGAACAGCTGCAGGGTGATCGCGATGTCGCCGAAGGCCAGGTCGAGGTCGACCAGGCACACCTTGCGCGCCCCGTTCTGCGCCAGCGCCACCCCGAGGTTGACCGCCAGGGTGGTCTTGCCCACGCCGCCCTTGGGAGAGAAGACCGTGACGACCTTGCCGCGGGAGGCCGCGGACGGGGTGTCGCTCGACCCGGTCAGCGCCCGCCACACCTGCTCGGCGCGGCTCACCGCGGCGCCCAGACCGGTGAGGTCGCGCTCGTCGACGACCTCTCGCATGCCCGAGCGCAGCGCCTCGGCCAGCACGCTGGTGTCCACGCGGCGACGGATCAGGATGACGCTGACGGTCGGACGCGTGACCCGCAGGGTGTCGGCGAGCGACGCGGCGGCCTCCAGGTCGACGGTCGGGCCGAGGACGATGGCGTACTCGTCGGGCGAGTCCGACATGCTGCGCTTGAGCTCGTCGAGGTTGCTCACCACGCGGCTGTCCGCGCCGGTGACGGAGACGAACACGTCGGCGTTCGTCTGGCTGCTTTCCACAATGATCGGCATCAGAGGCTCACTTGAAGAGGTTCTTGGCGCTCACGCCGAGGTCGGGGGCCACCCGGGAGGTGTCGTTCAGCAGGCCGAAGCTGAGCTCCCCGTGGGTCGAGGCGTACAGCACGCGCTCGGCCTGCCGCTGGTTCACCGAGAGGGTGAACAGGGTCTTCGGCAGCTGCTCGGTGGTCTGCGCGCCGGCCGCGTCCGTGGTGGTCTGGGACACGGTCGTGGTCGCTCCCACCGCGATCACCTGCACCTTCGGCAGCAGCAGCCGCGTCGAGTCGACGGACACGCCGCCGGCCCCGCTCTGGGCGGTGCTGGAGGCGAAGATCGCCACGTTCGCACCCGGGCTGACGAACCCGGCCACCCGCCCGGTGTCGGACAGGTTCACCGAGATCGCGATGTTGCCCTTGGGGATGTTGAGGGTCTCCTGGTCGCCCGGCGAGCCGAACCTGGCGCTGATGATCTGCTCGTTGGGGTAGATCGTGGAGAGGGCCACCTCGTCCTGGAGCCCGGTCGCGGAGTTGACCGCACCGGAGAGCAGCTCCTTCTGCGGGACGGTGCCGAGCTGGATCTTGCCGGCGGCCTGCGCGGCGGCCATCGTCTCCCCGGGCTGGATCGCGGCGACCGCCTTGAGCACCTGCACCGGCGCCTGCCCGGCCTCGGCCCTCGAGTCCGCACCGCGGACGTAGAGGATGACCATCCCGGTCCCCAGGGCGGCGATCAACGCCGCCACCACCAACAGAATCGTCCTGCGTCCCATGCCTCGTCCTCGGTTCGGCGGTCCAGCGTGCATGCCTGGGCCGTCGCCGACGTGCCGTGGCACGGTCGTCGCCATCTCCCAGGGTGGGCCGGGTGCAGCCCAGAGTTAAAGGGTCGTACGCCGTGAGGCGTCGCGTCTCGCAAACGAACAAAATGCCACGCCGAACCGCGAAACGGACGAAACCGACATAGGCGCGACGGCGACGGTGCGACCGGCGTGCGCGGTCAGCGGGCGTACATCGCCTCGATCTCGCCGCGGAACTGGTGCAGCACCACGGTCCGCCGCAGCTTGAGGCTGGGAGTCAGCTGGCCGCCCTCCTCGGTCCAGTCCACGGGCAGCACCAGGAACTGGCGGACGGCCTCGGCCTGGGAGACCGCCCGGTTCGCCTCGTCGACGGCCCGCTGGACCTCCGCCCGGAGCGCAGGGTCCCCGGCGAGCTCGGCGAGGGGCCGGCGGCCGCCGTGGGCCCGGGCCCAGGCGTCGGCGGCCTCGCCGTCCAGCGTCACCCGGGCCGCGACGAACGGCCGGCCGTCGCCGACGACCATGCACTGGCTGACGAGGGGATGGGCCCGGACGCCGTCCTCCAGGACGACGGGGGAGACGTTCTTGCCGCCCGCGGTGACGATGATCTCCTTCTTGCGCCCGGTGACCCGGACGAACCCCTCGTCGTCGATCTCGCCGACGTCACCGGTGCGCAGCCAGCCACCCGGGGCGAACGCGTCGGCGGTCGCCTTCTCGTCGTTCCAGTAGCCGCGGAAGACCTGGCCGCCCCGCACCTGCAGCTCGCCGTCGTCGGCGACCCGCACGGTGACGCCCTGGAGTGGCCGGCCGACGGTCCCGATCTTGACGGCGTCCGGCCGGTTGAGGGTGACCGCGGCCGTGGTCTCGGTCAGTCCATACCCCTCCAGCACCGTGATCCCGACGCCGCGGTAGAAGTGGCCGAGCCGCTCGCCGAGGGGAGCGCCCCCGGACACGGCGTACCGGCACCGGCCGCCGAGTGACTCCCTGACCCTGGCGTAGACCAGCCGCTCCGCCAGCCGATGGCGCAGCCGCAGCAGGGGACCGGGGCGGCCGTCGTCCCTCGCACGGCTGACCGCGATGGCCGTCCGGACGGACCGGTCGAAGGCCCGGGCGCGACCGTCGGCGGTGGCCCGCTGGCTGGCGGTGTTGAACACCTTCTCGAACACCCGCGGCACGCCGAGCAGGAAGGTCGGCCGGAAGCTCTCCAGGTCGCTCATCAGGCTGCGGGCCTCGGAGGAGTGGCCGAGCCGGACCCGTGCCTTGACCGCACCGACCTGCACGACGCGGGCCAGGACGTGGGCCAGCGGCAGGAACAGCAGCGTGGACGGGTCCTCACCGGAGAACAGCGCGTCGAGCTCCTCGACGGCGGCGCCCGCCTCCACCATGAAGCCGCCGTGCGTGAGCATGCAGCCTCGGGGTCGGCCCATGGTGCCCGAGGTGTAGACCAGCGTGGCCAGCGAGTCCGGGGTGACCGCTGCCCGGCGCGCCTCGAGGACCGCGTCGTTGACGAGCCGCCCGGCCGCGGCCAGCTCCTCGACCGCTCCGGTCTCGACGACCCAGGTCGCGAGCAGCGGGCGGCCGCCGTCCTCGGCGGCGACGCGCTCCACCAGCGACCGCTGCGCGGGCGTCCCGACGACTGCCGCCCGGGCGCCGGAGTCGCGCAGCACCCAGGACACCTGCTCGGGGGAGGCGGACTCGTAGACCGGCACGGTGACCGCGCCGACGTACCACAGCGCGTAGTCGACCAGCGTCCACTCGTAGCGCGTCGCGCAGAGCAGCGCCACCCGGTCTCCGGACCCGACGCCCGCAGCGAGCAGGCCGCGAGCCACCGACCGCACGTCCTCGAGGAAGGCGCGGCAGGTCATGCCCACCCATCGGGGGCCCTCGCGGCGGCTGAGGGCGATGGCGTCGGGAGCCTCGGCCGCGTTGGCCAGCAGGTCGTCGGTGAGGCTGCCCGACCGGGGTGGCGCGAGCGTGGGTGGGCTGCCGAACTCGCGCACCGACGCTCCTTCCCGGGCTCCCTCGTCTGCTGCCGACGCAGGGAGGACGCTACGCTCGCCGCGGCAGCAACCCGTCGCGGAGGGGCACGTCTCATGGCTGAACAGACCACGTCGAGCATCGTGATCGCCGCCGGTCCCCCGTCCATCATGACGGTCATCGCGGACTTCGAGGCCTACCCGTCGTGGGCGCACGGCGTGAAGAAGGCCGAGCCCGAGCGGCCGACGGGCGCCGGCCGCGCGGAGCGGGTCCACTTCGAGCTCGACGCCAGTCCGATCAAGGACGCCTACACGCTCCAGTACGACTGGCACGGCGACCGGTCGGTGACCTGGACGCTGGTCGAGGGACGGATGTTGAAGGCGATGGACGGCGCCTACGACCTCGAGAGCCGCGCTGACGGCAGCACCGAGGTCACCTACCGCCTCGCCGTCGACGTCGCGATCCCGATGATCGGGATGCTCAAGCGCAAGGCCGAGAAGGTCATCATCGACACCGCGCTGAAGGGCCTGAAGAAGCGCGTAGAGTCCCTCGACCTGCCTTGAGGACCCTCCTGTTCACCGGCAAGGGCGGGGTCGGCAAGACCACCGCCGCCGCCGGCACGGCCGTCCGCGCCGCCGGTGCCGGCTTGCGGACCCTGGTGCTGTCCACCGACGCCGCCCACTCCCTCGCCGACGCGTTCGGCGAGCCGGTCGGCCCGGAGCCGACGCCGTTGGCCGACCTGCTGTGCGCGCAGCAGGTCGACGCCCAGCGGCGGTTCGAGCGGTCGTGGGCGGAGATCTCGGGGTACCTCCTCTCGGTGCTCGACGCGGCCGGCGTGGACCCGGTGGCTGCCGAGGAGCTCACGGTCCTTCCCGGCGCCGAGGAGGTGCTCGCGCTGCTCGAGGTGCGGGCCCAGGCGCGGTCCGGCGCCTGGGACGTCGTCGTGGTCGACTGCGCCCCGACGGCAGAGACGCTGCGGCTGCTGGCGCTGCCCGAGGCGCTCGGCTGGTACATCGACCGGGTGCTTCCCGCCGAGCGCCGCATCGTCAAGGCGCTGCGCCCGGTCCTCACCCGGGCGGCCGGGGTCCCGATGCCGCGCGAGCGCGTCTTCGACGCGGTCGAGCGCCTGCACCGTGACCTCGAGGAGGTGCACGCGCTGCTGACCGGGCCACGCGCCAGCGTCCGCCTGGTCCTCACCCCGGAGGGCGTCGTGGTCGCCGAGGCCCGGCGCTCGCTGACGACGCTGTCCCTGTTCGGGTACCGGGTCGACGGCGTGCTGGCCAACCGTGTCTTCCCGACCGGGGGCGCCGACCCGTGGCGGGAGGGTTGGGCGAGCGCTCAGGCCGGCGTGCTCGCCGAGGTGGAGCGCTCCTTCGCGGGGCTGCCCGTGTGGCGGTCGGCCTACCTGGCCGCCGAGC
>JAICKK010000280.1 GCA_025927955.1 Nocardioidaceae bacterium | reverse complement strand
GTGGTCGGCGAGGACCAGCTGGCCGAGGCGGTCTCGGCCCAGGCATCCCTCAATCTCCTGGCCCTCGTCGGCGCCCCGGCGGTCGGCGGGCTGCTGGCCGGCGCGTTCGGGTCAGGCGTCCCGGTGGCCATCGACGCCGCCACGTTCGTCGTCGTGACCGTCGCCGGCGCCCTCGTCCGCACCCGCCGCACGCCCGGGCGGGTTTCCACCGCCGACGGGTCCGCACGGACGCGCGGCGGGTTCGCCATCCTCCGCGCCGACCGGGTCCTTACTCCGCTCCTCGCCGGCGTGGCGCTCGTCGTCCTGATGGTGGGCATGGTCGACGTCGTGCTGGTGTACCTGGTCCGTGACACCCTCCACGCCGGCGGCGTCTGGTACGGCGCGGCCGAGGCCTCGTGGATGGTGGGCATGGTGGCAGGGTCGCTGGGGGCGGGCCGAGTCGGCGCCGAACGTGGGCAGGTACGCGCGACGATCGCCGGTGCCTCCCTCGCCTGCGCCGCACTGGCCGGGTTCGCCTTGGCCCCGGCTGTCGGGGTCCTCGTTCCCCTCTCCGTGCTCGGAGGCATCGGGAACGGCTACGCCGGCACCTGCCTGTCGACCCTGCTCATGACGCGCACCCCCGACAGCGCACGTGGTCGTGCGTCTGCCGCCGCCAACGCGATCCTGGGGGGCACCCAGGGCGCCTCCCTCCTGCTCGGCGGCGCGGTTGCGGTCGTGCTGCCGCCTCGAGCCGTCTACGCCCTCGCCGGCATGCTTGGTCTGGTCGCCGCCGGAACCGTCGCGGTCCACCATCGCCGGGCTCGGCGTGCTCCTGTCATCTGTCGGAGGGCCGACCTCAGGCCGTGTTCTCCACGGCCCGGCTGCAGCGAGCGATGCTGCAGCTGGGCTGCCCGCCTGCCGTATTGAAGGTGCCGGCCACCCACAGGGCCCCGGCCGCGTCGAAGGTGAGGCCCTCGACGTGGGCGACGCCCCGCAGGCCGCCGCCGATGCCGCTGCCGTACGTGGACCAGCTCCCCTCGACAGGGTCGAGCTCCGCGACACCTCCGGCGGCGATGGGTCCGGCGGCCCGGAAGTGGCCGCCCACGACCAGCCGCCGGCCGTCGGGCGTGGCGAGGGCTTGCACCGGCTGGTCGGTGCCGCCCGGAGTGCCCCAGGGTACGGCCTCGCTCGCGAACCGCCAGACCGCCAGGTTGGCAGCCGCGAAGCCGGGGTCCGGTTCCTTCGTCCACTCCAGCACGCCGGCGGTGTCGAGGGCGCCCCCGACGTAGAGCTCCCCGCCGAGGACCTGGAGGGCTCGCACACGACCGGTCCCCGTCGCGCGCTTCACCCCCGCGATGGCGAGATAGCCCGAGAGCGGAACGGCGGGGTCGACCTGCTCCTGCGTGTCGAACAGCGCCAAGCCGTTGAGCCCACGGACGAGGTCGACACCCCCCTGACGCAGGGCGTCGAACTCCCCTCCGATGACCAGGTACCGGTCGTAGATCGCGGCGAGCGCGTAGACGCCCTGGTCGTACCCCGGAGCGTTGCCGACCGGGCTCCACGCCTGAGTCGCCGGGTCCCAGGCAGCGACCGCGCTCGCGCCGGCCATGCCGGCGTTGGTGAACTGCCCGCCGGCGTACAGCCGACCTCCGAGGACCGTCAGTGCGTACGCCGTGCCGTTGAGCCCGCTGCCCAGCGGCTGCCAACCGGCACCGTCCCACCGGGCGATGTTGCCGGCGGTCCCGGGACCCGCCGTGGCGAAGCTCCCGGCGACGTAGAGGTCCGTGCCCAGGTGGACCATCGCGTAGACGGTCCCCAGCGCGCCGGCCGCCCGCACCCCGCCGTCGACCGGGTCCCAGCCGTCTGCGGTCCAGCGAGCGACCGAGCCCACCGGCTGCGCGCCGGCCTGGTCGAAGTAGCCGCCGGCGTACACCCCGTCCTCGCCTGTGGACAACGCGTAGACGTTCCCGTCGGCGTAGGGGTCGTAGGACAGGCCCTGGCCGAACGAGCGCCAGGCGGTGCCGGTCCACAGGCCGCCGCGGGTCACTCGCAGCGGGCCCGAGAAGGCGAAGTCGCCGAGGACGACCACGTCTGTGCCGACTGCGGCCAGGGCGAGCACCGTGTTGTCGAGGGGAGCCGGGACCGACCAGGCCGTCCCGTCGTAGGCCGCCCAGCTCGTCGCCGCGGCGTTGCCCGCCGTGGTGAACTCGCCGCCGGCGAACAGCTGCGACCCGACGACCGCGAGCGCCTTGACGCTCGCGGTGCCCGGGTCGCCGTAGCGGGTGAACCGGCCGGTCGAGGTCAGCGTGCCGCCGTCCAGCCGGGCGACGCCGGAGGCCGGCACGGTGTCGGCCGCCGTGAAGCTGCCGCCGACGTAGACCGCCCCGCTCGCGGCGTCGAAGGCCAGCGCGTCGACGGCCCCGGCGAAGTCGCCGTTCCTGATGCCG
>JAICKK010000059.1 GCA_025927955.1 Nocardioidaceae bacterium | reverse complement strand
GCAGCTTCGACTCGTCGTGGGTCAGCTTCAGCTGCTGGACCGTCAGCGCGCCGTTGACGCCGATGCCGCCGGTGATCGGGTTGCTGAACGACGTGTCCACCGCACCGGTCGAGGCGTTCACCGCGGCCAGGCCGCTCATCGTCACCCCGTTGACGCGGGTGAACTTGCCCCCGACGTACAGGGTGGAGTTGGTCGCCGCCAGCGCGGTGGCCTGGTTGTTGGTGCTCTTGGAGAAGGAGAAGCCGGTGACCGGGGCACCGGTGGTCGGGTTCAGGCTGGCCACCTTCTGCTCGGCCACCCCGTTGACGGTGTTGAACGACCCGGACACGAACAGCTTCGTGCCGTCCGGAGAGGCCTCCACCGCCGAGACCCCGCCCCCGCCGAAGGTCGGGCGGAACGTCGTGTCGACCTGGCCGGTCCTCCAGTTGAAGCTGGCCAGGCCGGCCTGGTTGATGGTGGCGGTGTTGCCGGTCTTGTTCGCGATCGTGGTGAACGACCCCGCCACGTAGGCGTGGTCACCGGCCACCGCGATGTCGAGGATCTCGCCGTTGCTGATCATCGGCGTGTTGGTCCGCGGTGTCTGCGGGACCAGGCCGGAGAACCCGGGCGCCGGCTGCGCGGCGCTGGCGGCCGGCGCCGTCACCACACCCAACGCCAACGGCGTGGCCACCACGGCCAGCGCCGTCACGGCGCCCAGCCCCGTGCGTCCTCGCCTCGATACGAGCTTCCAAACGTTCATCGAACGCTCCTTCACGTACGGCTGGGGCGCACCGCACGGAAAGTCGACAACTCACCCCAGGAAACCGCGATGCCATCGCATGGCTCGCCAGTACAGGAAGAGGCCCCCCTCTAGATGACCGAGCGTAGGGCACGTCGTACAGGCAGGGGCATGGCCCGACGTGGTCATATCGAGGTGGTCCCGATAACCACTCAAAGTGGTTCCAACCGGGCGGAGCGGTGACGCGGTGCGGCCCGCGTGTGCACCTCGAGGGGTGGCAGACGCGGGCCGGCGGCCTGAGAAGGCGTGAGAAGGCTGGAGAAGGCTGGAGAAGGAGTCAGGCGGTCGGCCGGACCGCCGGGCCGAAGCCGTCGGCGCCGACCACGGTGCTCAGCACGTGGCTGCGGAACTTGCGGGGCGCCACGACGGCGCCCATGATCGCGAACTCGCCGGAGCTCGTCGGGGTGACCGCCTCGACGCGCACCTGGAAGCGGGTGCCCTCCGGGCTGGTCGCGCAGATGCGGTCGCCACGCCGGTACGGCGCGCGGACGTCCGCGGTCCGCGTCGGGACGATGTGCTCTGTGGCCTCGAGAATGCTCATGTCGGTCCTCCCCTGGTTCCTCGACACAGGAGGTATCGACAGGCCACCACCCCGACTTGACGAGTTGAGAGTAAAACTCTGCGGCTTCTTCCCGGGGCGGCTTCTTCCCGGGGCGGCTTCTTCCCGGGGCGGCCCCGGGCTCAGCCGAGCAGCCCCTGGCGCAGCGCGGCGGCCAGGGTCGGCGACAGCGGCAGCCGGGGCACCAGCGTCGCCTGGAACGCGTGGTAGACGTCCGGCTTGCCCGACCACGTCTTGTTGCTCGGCAGGTTCTCCGGCGACAGCTCGTGCCACCAGGAGCCACCCTGCTCGTCACGCAGATGGTCCGCGACGTAGCGCCACCAGGCCTGGTACCACGCGGCGTACGACGCCTCACCGGTGGCCGTGTGCAGCGCGGCGGCGGTGGCGGTCGCCTCGGCCGCCACCCAGTGCATCCGCTCCCGTACGACGGGCGACCCGGACCAGTCCACGGTGTAGACGAAGCCGTCCGCGCCGTCGACGGCCCAGCCCTCCCGGACCGCGGCGTCGAACAGCGAGCGGGCGTCGTCGAGCAGCCAGCCCGGGGCCGCCTCGCCGAGCCCGGCGCGCAGGTGCAGGGCCAGCCGGGACCACTCGAGCCAGTGGCCGATCGTGGCGCCGTAGGGCCGGAAGGGGTGCGCCGGCTCGTCGGCGTTGTACTCCATCTGCGGTGTCCACGCCTCGTCGAAGTGCTCGGGGATCCGCCAGTCGTTCCCGGCCGCGAGGTCGTGCACCACCCGGGTGAGGATGCGCGAGGCACGCTCGCGCAGCGACGCGTCGCCCCGCACGTCCGCGGCGGCGAGCAGCGCCTCGACGGAGTGCATGTTCGCGTTGACCCCGCGGTAGCCGTCGAGGGTCGAGAACGACTCGTCCCACTGCTCGACGACCATGCCGTGCTCGTCGTCCCAGAACCGCTCGAGCAGGACCGCGAGCGCCTCGTCCAGCAGCTCCTCGCCGCCCGGCAGCCCGGACGCCGCGACGCTCGAGGCGGCGATCACCACGAACGCGTGCTCGTAGGCGGTCTTGTCCCGCACCACCGGGCCCCCAGGCCCCACCTGGGCGTACCACCCGCCGTGCCGGTCGTCGTGCATCCGGCCACGCAGGGCCGCGACCCCGTGCTCGACGAGCGCCGCGCAGTGGGGACGGCCGAGGAGGTCGCCCAGCGCGTAGCAGTGCGTCATCCGGCAGGTCACCCACAGCTCGACCGGCCGGCCGAGCTCCGGCCGGCCGGCGTCGTCGAGCCAGGCGAAGCCGCCGTCCGGATGACGGGAGGCCCGGCCGAAGTCGAGCAGCCGGTCCCCCTCGGCCTCGAGCCAGCGGGCGTGCGCGGGCGTGGTCAGCCAGCTCATCGCAGTCCGCTCCAGCGCTCACCGGCGCGGCAGGTCGCCACCGCGAGGGTCGAGTCGCTCTGCCCGTAGTAGGCGAACCAGGTGTCCTGGAAGTACACGAGCCCCTCCACGAAGGTCACGTTGGAGACGAGGCCGTTGCGGTCCTCGTAGGTCGACGGCTCCAGCCAGGGGTAGCTCATCTGCGCCATCACCTCGGCCGGCCGGCGCGGGTCGACCAGGAGCTGGCCGCAGGTGTAGCGCACGGAGCCGTCCTCGTTCCTCACCGCAGCATTGTGCAGCAGCAGGACCAGCCCGTTGTCGGTGACGACCGGCTGGGGACCGACCTCGACGAGGAAGTCCCCGAACGTGCCGGGCGCCGTGGGGACCATGACGGGCTCGTCGTTGGGGCACGGGGTCCAGTGCAGCAGGTCCTCGGACCAGGCGTGGTAGATGGACCCCTCCCCGAAGTACATCAGCCACCGACCGTCGACGGGCGTGCCCAAGATGGCGCCCGCCTTGCTCCACGGTGTGGGGACCCCCTCGGCGCGCGGCTCGAAGGTGTTGAAGTCCGGGAACAGCGGACCGTGCCTCTCCCACGTGACCAGGTCTGTCGAGGTCGCCAGGCACAGCCGGGCATGGGTGCGGTCCCAGCCGGAGTAGGTCAGGTAGTAGGTGCCGTCGACCTCGGTGACCCGCGGGTCCTCGCAGCCGAACCTCTCGTAGGGCTCGGTGGGCGAGAGGACCGGCTCCGGACGCCGCTGGAAGTGAAGGCCGTCGTCGCTGGTGGCCAGGCCGACGTGGGAGACGACGTCGTCGGCATGGGCCCGGTAGAGCAGCGCCACCTGGCCGTCCCGCACGACCGCGGCCGGGTTGTACACGCTGGCCGACTCCCACCCGTCGCCCTGCGGCCGGAGGATCGGGTTCCCGTCGTACGGCGTGAAGGGTCCGAGCGGGAACTGGACGTGCGGGGTGTCTCGGCTCATGTCTCCTCGTTCGTCGCGGTTCATCGGCGCACCACGGTGACGCCGCCGGGGGCGACGACCACGCGTACGTCGGACGCCGTGCTGGTGTGCCGCCCGAGCAGGCGGCCGTGGCCGTCGTAGGACCAGACCGTGGCCCGGCCGTGTCCGGGGACCGCGACCGTCGTGCGGCGCGGGGACCGGGCCGCGCTGCGGAGCAGGGCGGAGCCGTGCCCGTGGCCGCCGAGCACCAACCGGCTCACCAGCGGCTGGACGAGCAGCGCGTCCAGCCGGGTGGCATCGCTCCCGGCCACGGTGGTCGTGGCGCTCACCCTCGACGCTCCGGCCGGCAGGGTGGCGCCCAGCGTGCGGGGCAGCAGCGCACCGGGCGCGGCGGAGTCGCCGGAGGGGGCGACCCGGCCGGCGTGCACCGCACCGAGGCGGAGGCGCCCGCTGCCGAAGGTGGTCACGGCGGTGCTGCCGTGGCGGAGGTCGACGACGGGCATGACCAGCGCGGCCGGATGCGCACCGAGCCGGAACGTCGCCGTGCTGGCGTCGGGCAGCGACGCGTACCCGGTGCCGGAGAACTGCGACTCACCGGTCCACAGCGAGTCGGGCTGCACCGCGACGGCACCGCCGGACAGCGCCGCGTCCTCGGCCTCCACGGTCCGCGTGCCGACGAGCTGTCGCACGGCCGCCGACCTGGCGATGCGACGCGCCCCGGGATGCGCGTCGAGCGCCAGCATGGTGAGCAGGCCGTGGATCGTCGACTCGGCACCGGAGTTCGGGTTCACCGTGCCGTCGGCGGCGACACCGTCGAGGGTGACGCCGGTCGCCGGGTCGTAGACCGGCGCCCCGGACGCGTTGGCACCGAAGAACCAGGCGGCGACCATGCCGGCGATCCGGTCCGCACCGCCGCCGGTCGCGAGCAGCGACCGCACCCGCGAGTCGACGCCGTAGGCGATCTGGGTCCCGTCGACCCGGGTCGGGAGGCGGCCGTTGTCCGGGCCGCCCGAGGTCATCAGCCAGGGGTCGAACGTGAACGAGTCCCGGGCCGCCACGCCCGCGAGCCGCGGGTCGTGCAGCACGCGTGCGGCACCCGCGAGCGCCGCCGGCATCTGCGAGGCCCACGCGTGCCAGTCCGACCGGGACAGCGCCCAGGGCAGCACGCCCCCGAACGGCCAGGAGCGGGCGTCGCCGCCGGCCAGGTCGGCGATCCCGTCGCTCAGCTGCCGCAGCGCCCGGCGAGCCGCCGGCGTCCCGCCCGCCCGGACGTAGGCGACCAGCCCGAGCACCGCCTCGGCGGACGCGTCGCCCCCGTCGGCGACCAGCCACGCGGGGGTACGGCGCCCGTCGACGTGGAGGTAGCGACCGCGGTCCACGAGGACCTCACGGTCGAGGGCACCGACCGCCAGGTCCATGCGGTGCTTGAGGAACCGGGCGAACGCCGGGTCGGTGCGACGGAACGCTGCGTAGCCCTCACCGAGCGCCCAGGTGGTGCGCGCCAGCCAGTAGGAGTCGCCGCTGTCGGAGGGGTCGGGCTGCTCCGGCGGGTCGGCGCTCGGGTTGAGCGTGCCGTCGGGCTGCATCCACAGCACGACGTTGCCGCGGTCGGGCCCCGACGCCGTCTGGAGGTACGTGACCCCGCGCAGCAGCCCTCGCGCCGCGCGAGCGGCCGAGCGGCTCCCCGTCTGCCTCCAGTCGCGGAGGTAGACGACCGCCGCGCGCGCCATGTCGTCGGCGTTGGAGGCGCCCTGGCCGTAGGTGTTCGTCGCGGGGTCGTACGTCCCGCCGCCGACACGCTGGTAGCTGCCGTCGCTCTGGTGGTCCGCGTAGGTCCACAGCACGCCCACCCGCGGGTGCCGGGCGAGCCGGTAGGTGGTGTGCCCCGCCTGCGTCGGCGGCGCCACCCGCGCGCCCAGGAAGTCGAGGTGAGCGAGGTTGGTCAGCCGGTGTCGCGGCTCGGCCGCGGAAGCAGGTTGCAGCGCCAGGGGCGTCGCGACGAGTGTCGCGACGAGGACCGTCGCGAGCCGCCTCCGTCCGGCACGCTGGTCGAGGTGCGAGCGTGCGACCCGCCCTGAGGAGCCGAGGAACGAGGCGTCTCGAAGGGTCCTCGAAACCGGGTCACGTTCCTGCGAGAGGTGGCCAGGTCTCGAGGCCTCGCCCCTGGGGGCTCGGCACCTCAACCAACGCGGACGGCTCGGGCACCGCAACCAGTGTCGGGTCGTCGTCATGGTCATCCCTTCACTCCGCTGCTGAGCTCGGCGGCCGTGAACCGCTTCTGGAACGCGATGAACAGCGCCACGGCCGGTGCCGCGAGCACGACGGCCCCGGCGAGGATCGCGCCGTACGGGTTGGTGGCCCGCCCGGCGATGTTGCTGATGTAGTTGGCGAGCGTGACCGCCAGCGGCTGCAGGCTCTGGTCCTTGGTGACCAGGAACGGCCACAGGAACTCGTTCCACGGCCCGATGAACGTCAGCAGCAGGGCGGTCAGGATGGCCGGCCGCACCAGGGGCAGGGCCACGGACCACAGGATCCGCATCTCACCGGCCCCGTCGAGCGCGGCCGCGGAGAACAGGTCCTCGGGCAGCTGCACGAAGAACTGCCGGAAGACGAACACGGCCGTGGAGTTGATGAAGAACGGTGCCATCATGCCGAGGTAGGAGTCGGCGAGCCCGTAGGTGCGCACCACCAGCACGTAGATCGGGATGATCAGCAGCTGGAACGGCACGATCTGCACCAGCAGCATGACCGCGAACAGCGTGCCCCGTCCGCGGAAGTGCAGTCGCGCCAGGGCGTAGCCGGCCAGCACGCCGAAGACCACGGTGCCGAGGAGGACCCCGCCGGTGAAGATAGCCGAGTTCGCCAGGGAGCGGAGGAGGTCGACGCGCGAGTCGATGGCGGTGTAGTTCTCGAAGGTCAGGCCACCCAGCGGCAGCGCACCCAGGATCGAGGTGTCCGGCTTCTTCTGCAGGGAGCCGACCACCATGTAGTAGAAGGGGAACAGGAAGACGAGCGCGCCGACGAACAGCGCGGCGGTGCTCCATACCCGACGAGTGCGCATGGTCAGTCACGCTCCAGGATCCGGCGGTTGACGAGCGAGATCAGCAGGACGCAGACCACGAGCACCACACCTATCGCGGACGCGGTGTCCGGGTTTCCCTGCTCGATCCCCTTCTGGTACATCACGAACACCGGTGACGCGGACGCCCCGTCCGGTCCCCCACCATTGGTGAGCAGGTAGGGCTCGGTGAAGAGGTTCGCCCCCGTGATGGTCGCCAGGATGACGACGAGGGTGGTCGCCGGTCGCACCCCCGGAACGGTGACGTTCATGAACGAGCGGAACCTGTTGGCCCCGTCGACGGCGGCCGACTCGTAGAGGTCCCTCGGCACGCTCTGCAGCGCGGCGAGGTAGAGCAGGATGAAGAAGCCCATCTGCTTCCAGGTCACGAACAGCGCGATGACCGGCATCGCCAGCGCGCCGTTGACAAGCCACGACGGCGACGGCGCGAGCGGCCCCAGCAACGAGTTGACCAGGCCGCCCTTGCTGAACAGGAACAGCCAGACCGCCACCAGAGCGACGCTGGCGGTCACGTAGGGGACGTAGTAGGACACCCGCAGGAACGTCCGCGCCCGGACCACCGTGTTGAGCGCGGTGGCCAGGACGAGGGAGAGCACCACCGTCAGCGGCACGTTGATCACCAGGAACTCGGCCACGTTGACGAACGAGCGCCGTACGTCGGGGTCCGAGAGCACCGCGACGTAGTTGTCCAGGCCCACGAAGGGCCTTGACACCTGCGCGCCGGGTGCGGCGAAGAAGTAGTCGTGGAAGCTGATCCACACCGCCAGCCCCAGCGGGTAGGCGAAGAGAGCCAGCAGGAACACCGCGTACGGCGCCGAGAAGACGATGCCGAGCGGCTGCCGGCCGAGCACCCTGGTGAAGGCCGGCGTGGCCCTGCGCGTCACGACTGGCCGGCGAGCTTCTCGGCCTTCGACGCGGCCTGGGAGATCGCCTGGTCGACGGGCGTCTTGCCGAAGATCACCGAGGACGAGTACGCGTCGCGGATCTCCTGCCAGATCTGCACCGAGTTCGGCACGTTGGGAACCTCGACGGTCCGCGCGGCCTGCGCGGCGAAGAGCCGGTAGTCGGGGTTCGCCTTGAAGTAGGCGGCGTAGGTCGTCGGCAGGTCCGTGCGGATCGGCATCTGGCCGGTCGTCTGCAGCAGCTTGCCGTCCTGCTCCTTGCTGGTCGCGAACTTGAGCACGTTCCAGGCCGTCAGCTGGTTCTTGCACGCCGAGTAGAGCCCGATGTTCTTCGCGTCGGTGAAGGTGTGGATCTGCGAGGCGGGCATGCCTTGCTTGGTCGGCACGGGGACCACGCCCCAGTCGACCTTGCCCTTGTAGACGGCGATGGCCCACGGTCCGACGACCGCCATCGCGGCCTTCTGGTCGGCGAACGCGTCACCGCTGTAGGCCTCCTGGGGGGCATAGCCCTTGGCGTACATCGTCCGCCAGAAGTTCCAGACGTCCTTGCCCGCCTGGTCATCGAAGGTCGCCTTGCCGTTCTCGATGATCTGCTTGCCGCCCGACTCGGCTGCGTACAGGGGGTAGAAGTCGAACCAGGACTGGAAGAACTCGCTGGTCGGGGCGGGTGAGATCGCGGACGGCGCCGCCTTGGAGCCGACGATCCTCTTGCTGGTCGCGAGGAACTGGGCGTAGGTCTTCAGCGGCGGGTTGGCCGCGTCGAGGCCGGCCTTCTTGAACAGGGCCTTGTTGTAGAAGATCATCACGGGGTTCTGCTTCCAGGGCATCTGGTAGAACTTCCCGTCCGGCGACTTGTACTGGTCGGCGGAGCCGCCCGAGCGCGACTCGATGTAGCTCGTCGCCCCCGGGAACTGGTCGAGGGCGACCAAGCCACCCTGCTTCTCGAACTGCGGCACGGCAGCCGGGCTCGTGTTGAACACCAGGCACGGCGCGTTCCCCGCGGTGATCGCGGCCCCGATCACCTCCTCCGACGTCTTGCCGGCCGGGATCTCCTGGGCGGTGACCTTCTGGCCCGAGTGCGCGGCGTTCCACTCCTTGACCATCGCCTTGCCCCAGCTGATCTCCTCGGGGTTGTTCGACAGCCAGACCTTGATGGGACCGGTGGCCGAGGCGGCGTCGCTCGACCCCGACCCGCCGCCGCAGGCAGCGGTCGTGCCGAGAGCCAGGACGGCTACGGACAGTGCGATTGCCTTGCTTCTCATGGGTTCTCCCTGCTGGATGGGCTCGATCAGCTCGATGAGCTCGATGGGGTGGTGGGCGCGGGGCCGGTGGAGCCCCTGACGACGAGGCGGGCGGGCGGCAGGTCGACGGGGCTCGGTGGTCGCCCGTCGACCAGCTCCAGGAGGCGGAGGGCGGCGGCCCGGCCCCACGCCACGACGTCGATGGCGACCGTCGTGAGAGGAGGCTGGACGTGGGCGGCGATCTCCGTGTCGTCGTAGCCGGTGACCGAGAGGTCCCGCGGCACCGACACGCCCCGTGCCTGGGCGACGGACAGCCCCGCCATGGCCATCACGTCGTTGGCGAAGACGACCGCGGTGGGCGGCTCCTCGAGCCGGAGGAGCGCGCGCATGGCGGCAGCGCCGGACTCGGCGGAGAAGTCCGCCTCCACGAGCGGCCCCGCGGGCAGGCCGGCGGCCGCCATCGCGCTCGCCCAGGCGTCGCGGCGCGACCGGCCGTGCACCATCGTCAGCGGTCCGGACACGTGCGCGACCCGGGCGTGGCCGAGGCTGGCGAGGTGCTGGACGGCCGCGGTGACACCGGGGACGTCGTCGACCCCGAGCGCCGACTGCTGCGGGCCGAAGCCGTCCCCGAGATGCGGGCCCACGATGACCGCGGGCAGGGCGAGCTCCTCGAGCAGCGCCGGTCGCCGGTCGTCGACCTGGAGGTCGGTGACGAGGACGCCGTCGACCCGGCCGCCGGCGGCGAGCCGCCGGTAGGCGGCCTCGTCGTCGTGCTCGGCGACCTGCAGCAGCAGCGCGTGCCCGTGCTCGGACAGCGCCGACTCGAGCCCGGAGATGAAAGCGGGGAAGAAGGCGTCCGCGCGCAGCACGCGCGCGGGGCGGGCCAGCACGAGGCCGACGGCCAGCGCCCGCGAGACCGACAGCGCCCGGGCCCGCGGGCTGGGGGTCCAGCCGAGGCGCTCGGCCGCCTCGAGGATGCGCCGGCGGGTCTCCGGCGCGACGCCCGGACGGTCGTTCAGCGCGAACGACACCGCACCCTTGGACACGCCGGCGGCGGTGGCGACGTCCTTGATCGTGGGCCGGGGCATTCCTGTACTAAACCGGTTTAGAAGTGGTGTGTCAAGGGTCACATGCGCGCCTGCCGTCCCGCGGCGCCGCTCGTGCGCGCTCGACGCAGTAGCGTGGACGGCCACCAGGACGCGGGCGCCGACGACGGCGGTCGACGGCCGACGGCCGACGACGCGAGTGGGTGACCGCGGACGAGAGCGGACGAGAGGATGGTGAGGACATGCAGCTCGGGCGTGCCCTCCTCGAGGTCCTGGAGGCGATCCCCGACCGCATCGAGGTCTCCGGCCACGAGCCGACCTGGAAGGTGACGGGAGGGTCGTTCGACGCCGCCGCCGCGTTCGCCGACGAGGCGTTCGCCGGCGCCGTGGTGGTGGACCGGCGCGACCGGGACCGCTGGTGGCCACGGGTCACGCTGACGGTGACCACGGACCCGGCCCTGGCGGCCACCGCCCCGCCTCGCGAGGAGCTCGCGGCCGAGCCGGAGCCCGACCCCGAGCCCGACCCGGAGCCGGAGCCGGAACCAGCGCCGGAGCCGGAACCAGCGCCGGAGCCCGAGCCGGTCCCTGTGCAGGGGAGGGACGCCGACGCGCCGGCATCGGTGCTCGAGGACATGTTCGCCTACCAGGAGGACGTCCGGCTGGCCCGGCAGCGGGTGCCCCAGCAGCGCCGTCGGCACGCCCGGCGACGGGTCTGAGGCTGCCGTGCCGCCCTCCCCGCGCGCCCCGATGACGGTGACTCCCGGATCGGCCTTCGGCGCGGCCTGGCGGCGCCGCCTGGACGCCTCCCCGCGGGAGGAGGCGGCCACCGCGTTCGGCGTCGGTCGCGGTGACGCGCTCGTCGTCGTCGTCGCGCATCCCGACGACGAGACCCTGGCCATGGGAGCCGCCCTGGCACGGATGGCCCGCGACGGCGTGCGCGTCCATGTGCTCGTCGGCTCGCGGGGCGAGGCGGCCCTCGACCACGTCGGCGCCGAGGCGCCGGGCCTGGGCGAGCGGCGGTCCGCGGAGATGCGCGCCGCGACGCGGGCCCTGGGGGTCGCGAGCGCCGAGGTCCTCGGCCTGCCCGACGGCTCCCTGGGCGAGCACGGCGACGCGCTCCGGGACGCGGCGGAGTCCGTCGTACGGGCGCACGGCGCCGCGCGGGTCGCGACGCTGTGGCGCGAGGACCCGCACCCCGACCACCGTGCCGTGTCCGTGGCCGCGGCGCGCGCCGCGGACCGCACGGGCGCCGGGCTCATCGAGCTGGGCCTGTGGTCGTCGCACTGGACCGACCCCACCGGCGTCCGGGCCACCGTGGTGCCGCTGTGCAGCGACCTCACGTCCCGGGAGGCCAGGGCGGCGGCGATCGCCTGCTACCGCTCGCAGACCGAGCCGCTCCTCGCCGGCCTCGAGGCCGTGCTGCCCCCCGCGGTGCTCGCGTTCCCCCACGAGTACGTCGTGCGTCCGTGACGCCGGAGCGTGATCGGCCGCCCGGCGAGCCGGACTTCGAGGCGATGTACCGCGCCGACCACGACCCGTGGCACGTCGAGTCGTCGTGGTACGAGCGCCGCAAGCTCGCCGTCCTGCTGGCCAGCCTGCCGCGCGAGCGCTACCGGCGGGCCTGGGAGCCGGGCAGCGGGCCCGGCGTGACCTCGCAGGCGCTGGCCGCCCGCGTCGACGACCTGGTGGCCAGCGACGGCTCGCCGACCGCGCTCGAGCTGGCGCACCGACGCGAGGGGATGCCGCCGCACGTCCGGTTCGTCCGCTCGACGCTGCCCGAGGTCCCGCTGCCCGGCGCCGTCGACCTCGTCGTGGTCGCCGAGTTCCTCTACTACCTCCCCGACCGCCCTGCCGCCCTGGACGCCGTGTGGTCGGCGTGCGAGCCGGGCGGCCACGTCGTGTTCCTGCACTGGGCGCACCGGCCCCACGACGGCTTCGTCAGCGGTCCCCGGCTGCACGCCGACATCGGGCTCGACAGCGAGAGCCGAGGCGCCGCGCACCTGGTCGGCCACGTCGAGCAGGACTTCCTCCTCGACGTCTACGAGAGGACCCGATGACGTCCGACCCGCTGACCGACGGGCTCGTCGCGGACCGCCTGCGCTCCGACGTCGACGTGATGCGCGATGCGGTCAGAGGCATCGCCCTGCGAGGCACCGACCGCTGGACCGGGCCGTTCCCCGGGCTGGTCGCGACGCTCGCCCGACTGGCGCGCGTCGACCTGTGCCTCGCGCGGCTCGTCGAGGGTCACGCGGACGCCATGCGCATCCTCGACCAGGCGGACGGCACCCCGCGTGCGGGCGTGTACGGCGTGTGGGCGTCCCGGTCGGCCGGCACCGGCGTGCGCGCCGTACGGAAGGAGCACGGATGGCACCTGGACGGGGAGTGCCGCTTCGCCTCCGGCGTCGACGTCATCGACCGCGCGCTGCTGCCGGGCTGGGTCGACGACCGGACCCACCTGCTCTTCGACGTCGCAGCCACGGAGGTGGCGGCGGACCGCTCCACTTGGCACACGTCCGCGATGGACGCCTCCCGCTCCTTCACGGTCTCCGTGGACGCCCAGGCGTCCGGCGCCGATGTCGTGGGCCCGCCTGGCTTCTACCTCGACCGGCCCGGGTTCGCCGCCGGCGGGCTGGGGGTCGCGGCGGTGTGGGCCGGCGGCGCCCGGGCCGTGCTGGAGCAGGTGGTCGGCGGCCTGCGCAGGTTCACCCCCACGGCCCACCAGCTGCGGCGCCTGGGGGTGATGGAGCAGGCGGTGCGGGAGGCATGGTCGGCGGTCGACGCGACCGCGCACGCGCTGCCGGGCCTCTCGGGAGACCGCCTGGTCACCGAGACCGCCTGGGCCCGCACGGTGGTGGTCACCGCCTGCGACCGGGTCGTCGACGAGGCGAGCCGCATCGTCGGCCCCGGCGGTCTGAGCGGCAGCCCCCGCCTGTCCCGCACGCTGGGCGACCTGACGATCTACGTGCGCCAGCACCACCTCGACCTGACGCTGGAGGCCCTCGGCCGCGACGCGCTCGGCTCGCGCGAGGTCCTGGGGTGACCCCGCCGCCGGCGGACGTGGTCGTGGCCGTGCCGGCCCGCGACGAGGAAGAGGGCATCGGCGCGTCCCTGCTCTCGGTGTGCGCGTCCCTCGACGAGGCCGCGCGCAGGGGCCTGGTCCGCTCGAGCCTCGTCGAGGTGGCCGCACACCGCTGCGTCGACGTCACCGAGAGCCTGGCCGCGGAGGCCCTGCGCGGCCGGCCCGGGTGCCGCGTCACCCGAGACGACGGCTCCGTCACGGTCGGCGAGGTCCGCGACCGGGCGGTCCGGCGCGCCCTGGCCCGGCTCGCCCGGTCGGCGCCTGCGCCCGCGCGGGTCGCCGCGCTGCGGCACACGTGGGTGCTCTCCACCGACGCCGACACGCGCGTGGCCCCCGGCTGGGTCGGCGACATCCTGGTGGAGGCGGCCAGGACGCGCGCCGTCGGCGTGGTGGGGCTGGCCCCGCTCGACGCCTGGCAGGGTGGACCGGCCGGCGCCGCGTCGTACGAGCGCCTGCTCGCCGCGAAGATGCGGGAGGACCCGGTCCACCAGCACGACCATGTGTACGGCGCGAACCTCGCGGTGCGCGCCGACGCCTACCTCGACGTGGGGGGCTTCTCCCACGTGCGCCACGGCGAGGACCAGGCCCTCGTGGACGCCCTGGCCGCGCGCGGCCACGCGCTGCTGCGGACCCGCACCATCGCCGTGACCACGAGCGGCCGGCTGCGCGGCCGGGCATCCGGCGGGCTGGCCGACCGGCTCGCGCGGATCGACAGGCACCCGCAGGTCGCCGACGCGCCGAACCTCGGGGTGGTGGGCACTGGTCTGGTCCGCTAGCGATAGCGTGCTGGGCACGCGGCCCGGACCCCCCCCTTCCAGACCGAACACCACCGACAGCCTCACGACAGACCCTCAACCAATCGCCGCGCACCCTCAAGTCCGGCGGTCGTCGCTCCGATGATCCCAGCAACGACCGCACCGTAGACATCGCCTGCGCGACGGGGAGAAGCACGAGCGCGCGGGTCCCTCGGAGACTGCCCGGACGGGCGTTTGGAGCACACCCATGCGCAAGAAGAGCTCTGTCCTGCCCCTGCTCGCGAAGACCGTCGCCCCCGCGGCGGCGCTGACCCTCCTCGCCGGGTTCGGCGCCGGCACGCTGTCATCGGCGTCCCCGGCATCCCCGGCCGTGAGCGCGCGTCCGGCGGGAGCCGGCTCACTGACCCAGGCCGCCAGCGGCAGCGCCGACATCCGCGTCGCGACCTTCAACATCTCGAGCATGGTGCTCGACAGCACCCACGGGCCCCTGCGCCCGTGGAAGGAGCGTCGCAGCCGCGTCATCTCGGAGATCCTCAGCGAGCACGTCGACGTCATCGGCATCCAGGAGGCGGCCCCTGGCCGCAGCATGCCCCACCACGTCGTCGACGGCGCCAACCAGTACCTCGACCTTCGCAACGGGCTCAACAAGGCGGGCGGCCACTACGCGCTCACCGTCGCCGCCGGCTTCAACTGCGTGAACAGCGTGACCTCCTACCACTGCAAGAAGATGGACCGGGACGCCTCGAACACCGACCGGATCCTCTACAACACGCAGAAGCTGACCATGGTCGGCCACAACTCGATGGCCTACTCGCACCGCACGGCCCGCAACGCGCACCCGTTCCTGACCTGGGCGCGCTTCCGCATCAGGTCCAACGGGCACGAGTTCCGCTTCTTCGACACCCACCTCGACCCGCGCAACCGTGCGGTGCGCAAGGCCCAGTGGCAGCAGATGATCAAGCAGGTCAACCACCTGAAGCAGGGTCGACCGGTGATCAGCGTGGGCGACTTCAACACCCAGAAGTTCGACCCGATGGCGGCGTCGATGTTCCCGGCCATGAAGCGGTCCGGGTACGGCGAGGTGCTGAACGAGCAGTACCGCGTCAACCCGAACCCGCACATCCGTGCCCGCCAGCGCACGCACGCGTGGATCAGCTCCGTCAACCACATGAGCAGGAACGTGCGCGCGTTCTCCTACGACGACGCGACGTCGAAGACCGGCAACAGCATCGACCACATCTTCGCGTCCAACTCGCTGTCCGTCCGCTCCTACAAGGTGGTGCTCAAGTTCAACCCGAGCACCATGCAGGTCAGCGGCGTGCTCCCCTCGGACCACAACCTGGTCTGCGCGACCATCGCGATCTAGCTCGTCCCGGCACGTGCCCGGGTCGACGGCCGCTCGGTCGTCGGCCCGGGCATGGTGCGTCTCCGGCCCGTCACCCCTCCGCCCCCACCCTCGACCGGCACCCCGTGTTAGCGTAGCCTTCGTTAGGACAGCCTTACCTTCACCTGACGCGAAGGACCTCCATGCTGGCGAACTACCTGATCGGGCTCCGTGAGGGCCTCGAAGCGTCCCTCGTCGTGGTCATCCTGGTGGCCTACCTGGTCAGGTCGGGACGCCGCGAGCTGCTGAGGCTCATCTGGGGCGGGGTGGCCATCGCGGTCGCCGTGTCGCTGGGCTTCGGCGCGCTGCTCACCTTCGGACCGCGCGGGCTGGACTTCCAGGCGCAGGAGGCGCTGGGGGGGACGCTGTCGATCATCGCGGTCGCCTTCGTCACCTGGATGGTCATGTGGATGGCCCGCTCGGCGCGCCACCTGTCCGGTGACCTGAAGGGCGCCGTGGACAGGGCCGCCGACGCCGGCCGCCTCAGCCTCGTGCTCGTCGCGGTGCTGGCCGTCGGCCGGGAGGGCCTCGAGACCGCGCTGTTCCTGTGGGCCGCCACCCAGGCCGCCACGGGCCAGTCCGGCTCCACCGCACTCCCCCTGGTGGGCGCCGCGCTGGGCATCGGCTCCGCCGTGCTGCTCGGCTACCTGTTCTACCGGGGCGCCGTGCGCATCGACCTGGGCAGGTTCTTCACCTGGACCGGCGCGATCCTCGTGGTCGTCGCCGCGGGGGTCCTGTCCTACGGCATCCACGACCTTCAGGAGAGCGGCGTGCTGCCCGGCCTGAACAGCCTGGCCTTCGACCTTCGCGGCCTCTTCACCGAGGACACCTGGGTCGGCACGATCCTCAAGGGCACTCTGAACTTCACCCCGAACACCACGTGGCTCCAGGCCGTCGTGTGGGTGGCGTACGTCGCCGCCACCATGAGCGTGTTCTTCGCCGTGATCCGTCGCAGCCACCGCCCGGCGCCCACGGGGCCGGTGCCCGCCGGCACCACCTCCTGACCGAACGCTCCTGCCAGCCTGAGGAACCCGACACGTGAAGCCCACGACCCCTGCGCTCGCGCTCGCCATCGCGCTGGCCCTGCCCGCACTCGCGGCCTGCACCCACAACACCACCTCCGCCAAGGGCGGCGGAGGCGAGCGGACGATCAGCGTCACCTCCACCGACGACTCCTGCACGCTCTCCACCGACACGGCACCCGCGGGCAACCTGGTGTACCAGGTGCAGAACAAGGGCAGCCGGGTCACCGAGTTCTACCTCTACGCCGAGGACGGCCTGCGGATCGTCGGGGAGGTCGAGAACGTCGGACCGGGACTCTCCCGCGACCTGGTGCTCAACGTTCCGCCCGGCTCGTACGTGCCGGCCTGCAAGCCGGGCATGGCGGGCAAGGGCATCCGCAGCGACTTCACCGTCACCGGCTCGCAGCAGACCGGCCGGCAGGGCGCCGTGGCCGGCGCCACCCGGCGGCAGGTCGAGACCGCCAACCGGCAGTACGGATCCTACGTCCGCGACCAGACCGAGCAGCTCATTGCCGGGACCAGGCGGTTCGTGGCGGCGTACAAGGCGGGCAACGACGACCTGGCGCGCTCCCTGTACGCCCGGACCCGCGTGCACTGGGAGCGGATCGAGCCGGTGGCGGAGTCCTTCGGCGACCTCGACCCGAGGATGGACCTGCGCGAGGCCGACCTCGCACAGGGCCAGAGGTGGACCGGCTGGCACCGCATCGAGAAGGACCTGTGGCCGCCGAGCAAGGGGTACCGCGCCCTCTCGCAGCGGCAGCGCGCGACGTACGCCGACCGGCTGCTCGCCGACACAGAGACCCTCGCCGCTCGGGTGCCGAAGCTGCGCTTCACGGTCGACCAGATCGGCAACGGCGCCAAGAGCCTGCTCGACGAGGTCGCGACCGGCAAGGTGACCGGCGAGGAGGAGGCCTGGTCACACACCGACCTCTACGACTTCCAGGCCAACGTGGACGGTGCGCGGGTGGCGTTCGAGGGCCTCAAGCCTGTGCTCTCGCACAAGGACCCGGTGCTCGAGAGGCAGATCGCGAGGCGGTTCGCCGCCCTCCAGAGGCTGCTGGACCGCTACCGGGTCGGCAAGGACGGGTTCGTCAGCTACACCGACCTCTCCACCTCCCAGGTCCGCGCGCTCTCCGATGCCGTGAACGCCCTGTCCGAGCCCCTGTCCAGGCTCACTGCAGCCGTCGCGCTGTGAGGAAGGTGCCGCCCTCGTGAGCGACCCCGCCGCCCCACCCCCGCACGACCGTCGCGGCCTCAGCCGGCGCCGGCTGCTCGGCTACGCCGGTGCCGGTGCCGCGGTCGGCGCCGCCGGCTTCGCCGGTGGGATGGGCACCGCCCGGGCGACCGACACACCCCCCGCCGCCGGCGCCTACGCCTTCCACGGCCGCCACCAGGCCGGGATCGTCAGCCCCGCCCAGGACCGGCTGCACTTCGCGGCCTTCGACGTCACCACGACCTCCCGCGCCGAGCTCGTCATGCTGCTGAAGAGCTGGACCGCCGCCGCGGCGGCGATGAGCCGGGGCTTGCCGGTGGGCGGGGGCACTCCGCTGCCGTACGACTCACCGCCCGCCGACACCGGCGAGGCCCTCGGGCTGCCACCGTCGAGGCTGACCCTGACGTTCGGGTTCGGGCCGGGGCTGTTCCGCGACGCGAACGGGCACGACCGCTTCGGCATCGACCACCGACGGCCGAAGGCGCTTCGCACGCTGCCCCACTTCCCCGCCGACAACCTCAAGCCCGAGCGCAGCGGCGGTGACCTCTGCGTGCAGGCCTGCGCGGACGACCCCCAGGTCGCCGTACACGCGATCCGGAACCTCTCGCGGATCGCCTTCGGGAGCGCGGCTCTGCGCTGGTCGCAGCTCGGCTTCGGCCGTACGTCGTCCACCTCGACCTCGCAGGCGACCCCCCGCAACCTGTTCGGCTTCAAGGACGGCACGGACAACCTCAAGGCGGAGGAGGGCTCCGCGGTCGACAGGTTCGTGTGGGTCGCGCCCGAGGACGACCCGGCCGCGCGCTGGCTCTCGGACGGCTCGTACCTCGTGGCCCGCCGGATCAACATGGCGATCGAGCCGTGGGACCGCACGGCGCTCAGCGAGCAGGAGCGGCTCATCGGCCGGGACCGTGCGCACGGCGCGCCGCTCTCGGGCGGCAGCGAGCACACCGCCCCGAGCTTCTCCACCCGTGGCTCGGACGGCAAGCCGCTGATGGCGATGGACTCCCATGTGCGCCTCGCCCACCCGTCGCACAACGACGGCGTCCGGATGCTGCGGCGCGGCTACAACTTCACCGACGGCAACGACGAGCTCGGGCGGCTCGACGCCGGCCTGTTCTTCATCGCCTACGTGCGCGACCCGGACCGGCAGTACATCCCCATGCAGACCAGGCTCTCGCAGAGGGACGGCCTCATGGAGTACCTGCAGCACACCGGGTCCGCGCTGTTCGCGGTGCCACCCGGCGTGCGGCGGGGAGGGTTCGTCGGCGAGGCGCTCTTCGCCTGAGAGGACCGGGCGCTGCCTCAGGCACGCGAGGCTCGCCAACGTCGCCGGGGCTGCCGACCTTGAGTACGCGACCCTTCCCGCCCCGGACGATGGTGAGGGTCGCGGAGCTGTGCGGTCTCGACGTGGGCCTCTGCCCGGCCTCGATCGTTCGACGAGGCCCTGGTGGGCGCAGTTGCGGCGCGGCTGGCGCCCGGCTGAGGACCGAGGATCCCCGAGACTCCCGCTGGCTGTTCGGCTGCCGGGGTCGGGAGCGCCGTCCCGGGTCTCGGGCCTGCGGCTTCGGTGACCGAAATGCGCCGAGAGCCCCGAGGGTGCTTGCTCTCCCGCGATCGCCGTTCGGCACGATCGGCACCTTCCAGGGCCCGTCCAGGGTGCGGATCGTGACCAGCGGGCGGATCGGCGCGCTGGGCTGGGACCGGTTGCCGGCCCCTGGACGCCGCTGGTCACCATCGGCACCCTCCAGGGTGCATTTCGTGACCAGCAAACGGATCGGTGCGCTGGGCTCGGGCCGGTTGCCGGCCCCTGGACGCCGCTGGTCACGATCGGCACCTTCCAGGGCCCGTCCGGGGTGCATTTCGTGACCAGCGGGCGGCTGCTGCCGTCCCGCAGCGGCTGAGCTGGGGTCAGCGGTGTCGGGGGCGGTCTTGGGGTCGGGGACCGAGAAGTAGGCGTGACCGTGGGGGCTGGTCCACCGGTAACGACCGTCGGCCATGTCCGGTCGGCCGCCGGCTGGCCGGGCGTCGACCCGACCGCGGAGGCATC
>JAICKK010000197.1 GCA_025927955.1 Nocardioidaceae bacterium | reverse complement strand
GTCGGCCGCCCGCGCCAGCCGGACGGCGGCCGCGGCTCGGTGCAGCTGGTCGACCGCTGCCCGCTCCTCGCCGAGCTCGAGGAGTGCGCTCGCCCACTCCAGGCGCAGCAGCACCCGGTTGACCGCGACGGCCGGCTCCTGGACCGGGTGGTCGCAGGCCGGCGCCAGCGACGACGCCCGGTCGTAGAGGTCGTCGACCAGCTCCCACAGGGACAGGGTGTTGTAGGCGGCCGCACAGATCACCATCACCGTGCAGCGGTCCAGGGCCGGCAGCGCGACGTCCTCGACCCGCGCGAGGGCGCGGCCTGCGTCGTCCAGCACGGCGGCGCTGTCGTCGCGTCCGGCGGCGCCGACGGCGCGCAGGGCCAGGGCCACCCCCAGCAGCTCCGGGGCGTCCAGCGACTCGCCTGCGCTCACCAGGGCGTCGAGCGCGGCCCGGACGGTCGCCGGGTCGGGCCGGCTCAGCAGCGCGTGCATCACCCGTCCGGCCTCAGCCAGGAGCGCGACGTCGGGCCAGCCGCTCTCCCGCGCCTGCAGCCCGAGCGCCCTCAGGTCCTCGAGGGCCCGGTCCGGGGCGTCGCCCTGGGCGGCCTCCATGAGGGAGTACGCGTGCGCCCGGGCCGCCGCCGACGCACTGGACATACCGGAATCATCTCCCAAGTCGGACGGACGCGCGGGCGAACGACTCGCCCGCTAGGCCCACACGCCCGACGAGCCTCGGCGGTGGCTGCCCACCAGGTGGGTGTCGACGATGCCGACGGCCTCCATCAGCGCGAACATCGTGGTCGGCCCGACGAAGCCGAAGCCCCGGGCCCGCAGCGCCTTGGACAGCGCCACCGACTCCGCCGACCGGGTCGGCACGTCGTCGTACGACGTGGGGGCCGGCGTGGCCGCCGGCCGGAACGACCAGACGAGGTCGACCAGGCCGCCCTCGACACGCAGGGCGACGGTGGCTCGCGCGTTGCCGATAGTGGCCTCGACCTTGCGGCGGTTGCGGACGATGCCCGCGTCACCCATCAGCCGCTCGACCTCACGCGCGTCGTACCCGGCGACCGTGTCGGGGTCGAAGTCGTCGAACGCCGCGCGGAACGCGGGTCGCTTGCGCAGGATCGTCACCCACGAGAGCCCCGACTGGAACGCCTCGAGGCTGAGCCGCTCGAACAGTCCCCGCTCGTCGCGCACCGGCATCCCCCACTCGGTGTCGTAGTACTCACGCAGGAGCGGGTCGACCGACGCCCACGCCGGCCGCGCGAGCCCGTCCTCGCCGACGACCGTCACCGGAGCCTCCGAACGCGCAGCATGGGGGCACCGTACGTGGCGGCACCCCCATGCGGCGAGCCGGCGGCTACCTGGCCGCGTCGACGAACCTCGTGGTGTAGGTCTTGGAGAGGTCGATGTCGGCCCTCTTCGCCTTCACCACGTCGCTGAAGGTGCCGAGCACGTCGAGCACCGTCTGCGGCCCGCCCTGCGGCATCCGGCCGTCGGTGGTGAACATCGGGGAGGAGTCCTCGATGGACCGCTGGTAGAGCGCCGGGTCACCACCGTTGTAGTCGGCCGGCATCCTCGCGGCGATCTGCGCGGCGTCGTGCGAGTGGATCCAGCCCATCGTCCTCACGAACGCGTCGGCCAGCCTCTGCACCGTCTTCGGGTTCTCCTTGACGTAGCCGCAGTCCATGTACATCGAGGCCGCGGGGTAGAGGCCGCCCAGCGCCTTGCGGGTGCCCGCCTCGGTGCGCATGTCGAGCAGCACCTTGCCGTCGCCCTTGGAGACCGCAGTCGCGATGGTGGGGTCGGTGGTCATGCCGGCGTCGATGCCGCCGTTCTGCAGTGCCGCGATGAACGTCGACCCGGCGCCTGCCGTGACGGTGGTGTAGTCGGCGGACTCGATGCCCTGCTTCTTGGCTAGGTACTGGGTGAGGTAGTCCGTCGACGAGCCGGGTGAGGTCACGCCCAGCTTCTTGCCGGTGAAGTCCTGCGGGCCGCTCAGCGAGCCGGCCGCCGGGGTGGCGACGACCTCGGCCTCGCCCGGGACCTTGGCCAGCTGCACCACGCTCTCGACGCACTTGCCCTGGGCCTGGAGGGTGACGGTGTGGTCGTAGAACCCGACCACCCCCTGGACCTTGCCGGCGACCAGGACGTTCTCGGCGCTCGCCCCGGAGGGCTCGGTGAGCAGCTTGACGTCGACGCCTGCGTCCTTGAAGTAGCCGAGCCGCTGGGTGAGCATCGCCGGCAGGTAGATGACCTTGTCGATGCCGCCGACCATGATCTTCACGGACGGGGTGCCCGAGGCCGAGTCCCCGGAGTCGCCTGCCGAGGCGCTCCGGCAGGCGGCGAGGGACGAGGCGGTGACGAGGGTGAGCGCCGCGGCGGCGACGCGTCGGGACATGCGGTTCATGGGTGTGCTCCTGCGATCTGTCTGTCGGGTGGGGAACTTCTCGGGTCTCGAAGGGGGGCGGGAGGGTCAGATGGCTGCGGCCTGGCTGACGGCGGGCGGCCTCCAGGAGGTGAGCCGCTTCTCGAGCAGGGTGATCAGCCACTCGGCGACCAGCGCCAGGACCGTCGTGATGAGCATCCCGGCGTAGATGCCGGCGGCGTCGAAGTTGCCCTGGGAGTGGTTGATGAGGATGCCCAGGCCCTTGTCCGCGCCCGTGAACTCCCCGACGATGGCGCCGATGAGCGCGAAGCCGAAGGCCACGTGCATGCTCGCGAGGATCCACGAGGTGGCGCTGGGCAGGATGATCGTGCGCATCAGGTCCCACCGGCTGGCGCCCAGGATCCGGGCGTTGTCGACGAGGACCTTGTCCACCTCGCGCGCGCCCTGGAAGGCGTTGAAGAACACCGCGAAGAACACCAGCACGAAGGCGGTCGCGACCTTGGACGACATGCCGAGGCCGAACCAGATGACGAACAGCGAGGCGAGCACGATGCGGGGGATCGCGTTGGCACCCTTGATGAACGGGGCCAGCACCTCGGCGGTGAAGCGGCTGCGGCCGAGGACGACACCGAGCACGACGCCGGCGAGGGTCCCGATCAGGAAGCCGAGCACGGCCTCCTCCAGGGTGATCGCGATGTTCGACCAGATGGAGCCCTGCGAGGTGCCGTCGGTGAACCAGATGACGAGCTTGTCCCAGATCTTGCTGGGCATCGAGTAGTAGAACGGGTCCACGACGGTTCTGGCGGCCAGCTCCCAGGAGCCGAGCCACACCACGACGAGCGCGACCCGCACGCCGTTGACGACGTACGACGCGTGCGACGTGCGGCCGAGCAGGAAGCCGACGGCGCTGCGGCGGGCGGGGGCGCTCTCGGGGGCGCTCTGGACGGGCGCCCGGACGTCAAGCGACATGGGAGGCTCCTCTCGCACGGGTGATCTCGACCTCTTCGCGCAGGCTGTCCCAGACGCGCTTGTAGAGCTCGACGAACTCAGGGGTCAGGCGGATCTCCTCGACGTCGCGCGGACGCGGGAGGTCGATGGTCACCACGTCCTTGACCGTCGCGGGACCGGCGGTCATCACCACCACGCGGTCGGCCAGGCTGATCGCCTCGGTGAGGTCGTGGGTGACGAAGACGACCGCGGCTCCGGTGCCCGACCACAGCTCGAGGAGCTCGTTCTGCATGAGCTCTCGGGTCTGCACGTCGAGGGCGCCGAACGGCTCGTCCAGCAGCAGCAGGTCCGGCTCGGTGATGAGCGTCTGCGCCATCGCCACGCGCTTGCGCATGCCGCCGGAGAGCTGGTGGGGGTAGCGGTCCTCGAAGCCGGTGAGCCCGACGCGACCGAGCCAGTCGCGGGCCCGGGCGTGTGCCTCGGCCTTGGAGACGCCGCGGTAGCGCAGGCCGAGCGCGACGTTGTCGAGCACGTTCTTCCAGGGCAGCACCGCGTCGGCCTGGAACATGTAGCCGACGCCGTCCGGGATCGAGGTGACGTGCGCCCCGTGCACGGTGACCGTGCCGGCGCTGGGCGGCTCGAGGCCGGAGACCAGGGACAGCGTGGTCGACTTGCCGCAGCCGGTGGGGCCGACCACCGAGACGAACTCGCCGGCGGCCACGTCGAGGTCAACGTCCCGGATCGCGGTGAAGCCCGCACCGTCCAGGGTCGTGAACCTCTTGGTGGCGCCGCGCAGACAGATCGCCGCGGTGGCGGTCCCCGGTGGGGACGAGGAAGTGATCTGGGTCATGACGGATGACCGTAGGGGCGGCGTGACGCCGTTCACAGCCTTGCGAAGGTTGCTCACGTTACCCGCGCAGACAGCGTTCTGCTCGTTGTGCTCACGTGCCTGCGGGACCGTCCTCGGGCCTACAGTGACCGGGTGCGAAGGACCCTGCGCGCGCCGCGGCTGAGGCTCACCACGCAGGCGGTGGTGGCGCTCGCGGTGCTGCTCACGGTGGTCGTGCTCGTCTCGCTCGCCACGTCCACCGCGGTCCTGCGCGACGACCTCAAGAGCCAGTACGAGCAGCGGGCCCTCGCCGTGGCGCACGCGGTCGCCGCCCAGCCCGGCCTGGCTCACACCGTCGCCACGTCGCGGCCCTCGCGCACCGGCCCGGTCGAGCGGGCGGCCGAGGGGGTCCGTCGTACGACGGGGGCGTTGTACGTCGTGGTGACCGACGACCGCGGCATCCGCTACAGCCACCCCACGCCGGCGAACATCGGGCGGCGCGTGAGCACGAGCCCCGACCAGGCGTTGCAGGGGCACGACGTGGTGACCGTGGAGCGAGGGACGCTGGGCTACTCCGCGCGCGGCAAGGTGCCGCTGCGCGCGGGCGACGGCCGGGTGGTCGGCGAGGTCAGCGTCGGCATCGCGACATCGGAGCTGGAGGCACAGACCCGCAGGCTGGTGCTGCTGCTCGCGCTGGTGGCCCTGGCCCCGCTCGCCGTCGGACTCGTCGGTGCGCTGGCGCTGGCCCGGCGGCTGCGCCGTACGACGATGGGTCTCGAGCCCGAGGACCTCGCCGACCTGCTGCGCGAGCAGGCCGCCGTGCTGGGCGGCGTCCGCGAGGGAGTGGTCGCCGTGGACAGGCACGGCCGGGTGAGCGTGACGAACCCCGAGGCCACGCGGCTGCTCGGCCGTGAGCTCACCAGGGGCATGCCGGTCGACGAGGAGGCGGTGGGCGGCGAGCTCCTCGAGCTGTTCACCCAGCAGCCGCCGCCGGCCGGGGCCCTGAGGGTGATCGGGGACCGGGTGCTGCTGTGCACCCGGCTCGCCGTCCGCCGCGACGGGCGGGACCTCGGCCAGGTGCTGATCCTGCGCGACCGTTCGGACCTCGACCACCTCGCGCGCGAGCTCGAGGCGACCCGTGCCCTCACCGATGCGCTGCGGGCCCAGGCGCACGAGCACACGAACCGACTGCATGCCCTGACCGGCCTGCTGCACAACGGCGACGTGGAGGACGCCAAGGGCTACCTCGACGAGCTCAGCGAGACGACCACGTGGGTCTCGGGCATCGACGACCCCTACCTGGCCGGGCTGCTGGCGGCCAAGGCGGCGTCGGCGTCCGAGGCCGGCGCCCGTCTCGTGGTGGCGGACGCGACCTGGGTGGAGGGCACGCTGGAGCACCCGCTGGACACCGTCACGATCGTGGCCAACCTGCTGGACAACGCGGTCCGGGCCGCCGCCGCCGGGCACCGCCAGCCGGCGTGGGTCGAGGCGACCCTGCTCTCCGACGGCGCCGACCTGGTGGTGCACGTGGCCGACAGCGGCGACGGGATACCGGCCGACATCGCCTCCTCGGTGTTCGACCACGGGTTCACCACCAGGGACGGGGATGCGCTCGGGCACGGCATCGGACTGGCGCTGGCCCGCCACACCGCCCGGTCGCACGGCGGCGACATCCGCCTGGTGAGCGCGTCGGCACCGGAGCGAGGCGCCGTCTTCGAGGCCCGCATGGGCAACGTCCTCCGCCAGCAGGACGCTCCCGCCGGGACGGCATCGTGATCCGGGTGCTGGTCGTCGACGACGACTTCCGGGTCGCCCAGCTGCACGCGTCGTACGTCGAGCGGCTCGAGGGGTTCGAGGTGGTGGGCACCGCCAACAGCGCCGCCGAGGCGCTGCGCCTGGCCGACGAGACCGGACCCGACCTGGTGCTGCTCGACGAGTACCTGCCCGATGCGCCGGGGTCGAGCATCGCCCGCCGGCTGGGCGCGGCGGTGATCGTCGTCAGCGCCGCCGAGGACGCGGCGAGCGTACGACGGGCGCTCGCCGGTGGGGCGCTGAACTACGTGCTCAAGCCGTTCCCGCCACAGGTGCTCGCCGAGCGCCTCAGGGCGTTCGAGCGGTTCTGGACCCTGCTGGACAAGGACGTCCAGCTCGACCAGACGGCGGTCGACCGCGCGCTGCAGGCGCTGCGCATCGCCGACACCCCGGCCACCGTCGTCCGCAAGGGCCGCTCGCCCGTGACCTCCGACGCGGTCAGCGACGCGCTCCGCTCGACCGACGGCGCCCTGACCGCCGCCGACGTCGCCGAACGGACGGGGGTGTCGCGCGCGACCGCCCAGCGCTACCTCTCCGACCTCGCCCGGGCCGGCCGGGTGCGGCTGACGCTCCGCTACGGCTCCACGGGGCGGCCCGAGCACTGCTTCGAGTGGCTCGGCCGGCCCGGCGGGTAGCGGGTCGCCATCTCACTTGACACGCGAACGTATGTTCGACTAGCATTCCACCATGTGCAGTGTCGATGGCGCCCGGCCGGATGCCGGCTCGCACGTTGCCGTGTCGACGGCGACGCTGCGTGGGTGGCTGGCGGCGTTGCCGGGGCTGGTGGCCGTCGATGACGCGGACCGGGTCGACCAGCTGCGGCTGCTGGAGGAGGTCAAGGCCGCGACCGCGGCCGCGCAGGCCCGGGTGAGCGTGGACTTCGACGCCTCCCAACGCCGC
>JAICKK010000268.1 GCA_025927955.1 Nocardioidaceae bacterium | reverse complement strand
TTCCCGGCCGGGCGCCCGCCGTACGACCATGCGGGCGTGCAGCTGGTCCCCGACGTCACGCCGTACGAGCTGATGAAGCTGCGGCTGCTCAACGCCAGCCACCAGGCGCTGTGCTACCTCGGCTACCTCGCGGGCTACCGCTACGCCCACGAGGTCTGCCAGGACGAGCTGTTCACCGGCTTCCTGCTCGACTACATGGACATGGAGGGCACCCCGACGCTGGAGCCGGTTCCCGGCGTGGACCTGGACGCCTACAAGCACCAGCTCATCGAGCGCTTCGCCAACCCGGAGATCAGGGACACCCTGGCGCGGCTGTGCGCGGAGAGCTCCGACCGGATCCCCAAGTGGCTGGTGCCGGTGATCCGCATCCAGCTGGGCCACGGCGGCCCGGTGAGCAGGTCCGCGCTGGTGGTGGCCAGCTGGGCCCGCTACGCCGAGGGCGTCGACGAGGAGGGGGAGCCGATCGAGATCGTCGACCGGCGCAAGGAGGCGGTGATGGCCCGGGCCGCGGAGCAGCGCTCGGACCCGCTGGCGTTCCTGCGCGACCCCGACCTGTTCGGCGACCTCGCCGACGACGGGCGCTTCACCCAGGAGTACACCGCCGCGCTGTCGTCCCTGCACGAGCACGGCGCCCGGGCGACGCTCGAGGCGCTCCGGGACTCCTCTGCGGACCGGCGCGGGGTCCCGGCGGCCGGGTCGCCGAGCAACCCGGTATGACGATGCGCGGCGTCGTCCTGCCCGGCGACAGCACCGTCGCCGCGGTGGAGCGCGAGGTCCCCGAAGCGGGGCACGGCCAGGTGCTGCTGGCGATGAAGGCGTCCTCGATCTGCGGCAGCGACATCCGGGCGATCTACCGCGAGCACCTCGGGCACGGGCCGGAGGCCTACCAGGACGTGATCGCCGGCCACGAGCCGTGCGGGCAGGTGGTCGCGGTCGGCCCGGGCTGCCGGCGGCTCGCGGAGGGCGACCGCGTGGTGGTCTACCACATCAGCGGCTGCGGGGTCTGCGAGCAGTGCCGCAGCGGGTACCTGATCGGCTGCACCTCGCCGGCGCGGGCGGCGTACGGCTGGCAGCGCGACGGCGGCCACGCCGAGTACCTGCTGGCCGAGGAGGCCACCTGCCTGGTGATGCCGGAGTCGCTGACGTACGTCGACGGCGCGCTGGTCTCGTGCGGGTTCGGCACCGCCTACGAGGCGCTGCTGCGGCTGGGGGTCTGCGGGCTGGACACGCTGCTCGTCACCGGTCTCGGCCCGGTCGGGCTGGCCGCGGCGATGCTCGCCCGCTCGATGGGGGCGGGACCGATCATCGGGACCGACGTCTCCCCTGAGCGGCGCCGCCTGGCGGTGGACATGGGCCTGGTCGACGAGGCGCTCGACGCCGGCGACGAGACCCTGACCGACGCCCTGGACGACCTGTCCGGGGGGCGGGGGTTCACCGCGACGCTGGACGCCTCCGGCCACCCGTCGGCCCGCCACCTCGCGCTGTCGAGCACCGCGACGTGGGGCCGGTGCGCCTTCGTCGGGGAGGGCGGCGACGTCGGCTTCGACGTCTCGCCGCTGCTGATCCACCAGCAGGTGACCCTGCACGGCTCCTGGGTCACGTCCGTCGGCCACATGGACGACCTGCTGCGCCACCTGGACCGCTGGCACGTCCACCCCGAGGAGATCGTCACCGACAGGTTCTCCCTCGCGGACGCGGGCGCGGCCTACCGGCTGGCCGACCGCGGCACGTCGGGGAAGGTCGTGATCACCTTCTGAGCCGGCGCTTGGCCAGCACCATCGTGCCAGGTAGGCCGGCGCCTGGGGATCCAGCCGGGCTGCCGCGCGGTGCGGAGGTCGTCGCGGTTGGCCCGGTGCTCGACGATCCTGCCCGCCTCCGCCCGGAACCAGTGCGACTGGGTCATCGCGAAGCTCCGGTACGTGAGGGAGATGACGGTGCCGACCGCGCCGGTCTCGGTGGAGACGGCCCACGGCCACGCGTTGTGCGGCCCCCCGGGCGACCTCACCCGGGGATGTGGTTGAACTCGTCCGGGTCGGGTCCGGTCCGCTCGTGCCTGTCCAGGGCGGTGATGTCGGCCATGGCCCCGGGCGGGAGCTCGAAGGAGAAGACGTCGAAGTTCTCCTCGACCCGCGAGCGGGTCACGGACTTGGGGAACACGATGTCGCCGCGCTGCAGGTGCCAGCGCAGCGTGACCTGGGCCGGCGTCCTGCCCAGGCCCTCGGCGATCCGCACGATCGTCGGGTCGTCGAGCACCTTGCCCTGCGCGATCGGCGACCACGCCTCGGTCGCGATGCCGTGCTCGGTGTCGAACGCCCGCACCTCCTCGTTGGTGAGGTAGGGGTGGATCTCCACCTGGTTGACGGCCGGGGTCACGCTGGTCTCGCCGTGGATCCGGCGCAGGTGGTGCGGCTGGAAGTTCGAGACACCGATGGCGCGGACCCGGCCGGACTCGTAGATCTTCTCCATCGCCTTCCACGTCTCGACGTAGTCGCCGACGCCGGGCAGCGGCCAGTGCACCAGGAACAGGTCCAGGTGGCCGATGTCGAGGTCCTTCAGCGACTGGTCGAAGGCGTGCAGCGCATCGTCGTACGCGTGGTAGCCGTTGTTGAGCTTGCTGGTGACGAAGATCTCCTCGCGGTCGATGCCGGACTCGCGGACGGCCTCGCCGACCTCCTTCTCGTTGCCGTACATCTCGGCGGTGTCGATGTGCCGGTAGCCCACCTCGAGCGCGGACAGCGTCGCCTCCCGGGTCTGCTCCGGTGGGATCTGGAACACCCCGAAGCCGAGCTGGGGGATCTCGACGCCGTTGTTGAGGGTGATGTTCGGTACCGCGGTCATGAAGCTCCTTGTGGTCTGCGTTCGGTCTGTCCCTCTCCCCTACCCACGACGCGCCGCACGACGCGTCCGGATCGGGAACCGTGGAGGGTCATACTGGACCAATGCGACATCTCGCGGCCTCGCTGCTCGGAGTGGTCCTCGGCTGCCTCGCGCTCGCGGGCTGCGGCTCGGGCGGAGGCGGCAACGGCTCGCCGTCCCCCGGCTCGGGGACGGCCTCGGGCACCCCCTCCACGTCTGCGTCCACGCCGGCGCCGCCGGCCACCTCCTCGTCCGGGTCCGCGAGCGGCAGTGCCTCTGCGGTGACCTCCTCCGCTCCGTCGTCCGCCGGCCCGGTGAGCTGGTGCACGCTGGGCGACCTGCGCCTGCACCTGTCGAACGGC
>JAICKK010000161.1 GCA_025927955.1 Nocardioidaceae bacterium | reverse complement strand
TCGGTCTCCTGAGCGCGCCGGGGTGCCGGTTTCCCTGGGGCCCCGGTTAAACGTGCACACCCCCTGCGTTGCAACGCAGGGGGTGTGCACGTTTAACCGGGGCCCCAGGGAAACCGGCACCCCGGCGCGCTCAGGAGACCGACGGCCCGGCGCCCCGCCACCGACCTAGACTCGCCCCCATGTCCAGCTCCGGTACGACGCCTGCGGAGCGCCCTGCCCCCCGGCGCCAGCGGGTCGCGGCGTACGCCGTGGTGCTGCGCGGACCGGCCGACGACCCGCAGGTGCTGATGACCCGGATGTCCTCACGCACCCGCATCGAGGGCCGCTGGACGCTGCCCGGGGGCGGCCTGGACCACGGCGAGGACCCTCGGGACGCCGTCCGCCGGGAGGTCTTCGAGGAGACCGGGCTGGTCGTGGAGCCGGGGCAGGTGCTCGACGTGCACTCGGTGCACTTCACCGGCGAGCGACCCGACGGGCTGGTCGAGGACTACCACGGCATCCACGTGATCTTCGACGCGCGGCTGCTGCCCGGCTCGGAGGGCGTCGAGCCACACGTGGAGGAGGTGGACAGCTCCACCGACGTCGCGGCCTGGGTGTCCATCTCCGACGCACTCGCCCTGGACCTGCTCGGCGCTGCCCGGCAGGCGCTCGACCTGGTGGTCCGTCGGAGTCTGGCCGCGCAGCGCGGGTCTGTCTAGACTGCCCGCATGTCGCCCGCCGGAGCTCCGTCTGGCCCGGAGACCGTCTTCACCTACGGCGCGCCGCAGCTGAAGTTCGGCGCCGGAGCCTCCGACGAGATCGGCTACGACCTCACGACGTACGGCGTGCGCAGGGCGCTCGTCATCACCGACCCGGGCGTCGCCGCGACCGGTCACCCCCAGCGCGTCGTCGAGCAGATCGCCGGCGCGGGCATCGACGCGCGGCTGTTCGACCGGGCCCACGTCGAGCCGACCGATGCCAGCATGGCCGCCGCGGTGGAGTTCGCCCGTGACAACGGCCCGTGGGACGCGTTCGTCGCCGTCGGCGGCGGCTCCGCGATCGACACCGCGAAGGCCGTCAACCTGCTCAGCACCAACCCCGGCGACCTCATGGACTACGTCAACGCGCCGGTGGGGAGGGGCCGCGCGCCCGAGAACGCCCTCTCGCCGCTGGTCGCGGTGCCCACCACCACCGGCACCGGCAGCGAGAGCACCACCGTCTGCGTGCTCGACGTCCTCGAGCAGCACGTCAAGTCGGGGATCAGCCATCCGCGGCTGCGGCCCACGCTGGCGGTGGTGGACCCGCGGCTGACGCTGAGCCAGCCGGCCGGGGTCACCGCGGCCTGCGGCATGGACATCTTGTGCCACGCCCTGGAGAGCTGGACCGCGCGACCGTTCGACTCCTACGACCGCAAGCGACCCGAGCAGCGGGTGCCCTACTGCGGGGCCAACCCCGTCGGCGACATGTGGTCGGAGAAGGCGATGAGCCTGCTCGCCGGCTCCTTCCGCACCGCCGTGCACCACGGCGACGACGAGGCCGCGCGCGAGCAGATGGCGCTCGCCGCGACGTTCGCGGGGATGGGGTTCGGCAACGCCGGGGTGCACATCCCGCACGCCAACGCCTACCCCATCGCCGGTCGCGTGCAGGGCTTCCGGCCGCCGGACTACCCGCAGGACGAGCCGATGGTCCCCCACGGGATGGCCGTGTCCCTCACCGCGCCCGAGGCGTTCCGGTTCACCTTCGACGCCTCGCCGCAGCGGCACCTGCGCGCCGCCCGCCTGCTCGACCCGCGCGCGGAGCAGCGGGGCGGGGCCGACGGGCGGGACCTGCTGCCGGGGGTGCTGACCGCTCTGATGGCCGACATCGGCATCCCCAACGGCATCGGGGCCGTCGGGTACGACGAGGGGGACGTCGACGCGCTCGTCGAGGGCACCCTCAAGCAGCAGCGGCTGCTCGCCACCGCACCACGTGAGGCCACCGAGGAGGACCTCGCGGGCATCCTGCGCCGCTCCGTGACGCTGTGGTGACGCTCGCCCGAGGCGTGTTCCGCACGTCGGTCCTGCTGTACGGGCTCGTGGTGCTGATCGCCGGCCGCGAGCTGCCGCCGGAGGTGCCCACGCACGTCGCCGAGTCGGGGCACGCCGACGTCTGGGCGGCGCGGGCGGACCTTGTGGTGCTGCTGGCGGGCGCCGGCCTCGGCACGGCGCTGTTCATCTCCGCCTGCGGTGCGGTGCTGCGCGTGCTGCCGCTGCGCTGGGTCGACGTCCCCGACAGCGTCGAGCCGAGCCGACAGGAGGAGGCCCGCCGGAAGGTGCGGTCCACGGTCGCCCAGGACGTCTACCTCGTGGGAGTGGTCGCCATGCTGCTGCTCACCGCGATGACCATCGCCGTGGTCCGCCAGGCCACCGTGCCGCATCCCTCGATGGGACCCTGGGGCGCCGCGCTCATGGTGCTCTTCGTGGCCGGGCTGCTCGGGCTGGTCGCCAGCCGGTACGTCGTCCGGCGCCGACCCGTGGCATGAGCACGCCGACGGGCCGCCGCTGATGGCCATGCCGTGAGCGACGTCCTCGCGGCGCTGCGCCGTGCGGAGGTGGGCGACGTCGACTCCTCGTCGCTGACCCGGGCCCTGTACTCGACCGACGCCTCGCTCTACCGGGTGGTGCCCCAGGTGGTGGTACGACCGCGCCATGTCGACGAGCTGGTCGCGGCGGTCGACGTGGCCCGGGAGACCGGGACGCCGCTGACCATGCGCGGCGCCGGCACCTCGATCGCCGGCAACGCCGTGGGCGCCGGCATCGTGGTCGACACCAGCCGGCACCTGCACCGGGTGCTCGACGTGGACGCCGACGGCCGCACCGCGACGGTCGAGCCCGGCACCGTCCACGCGGCCCTGCAGCGGGCCGCGACGCCGCACGGGCTGCGGTTCGGCCCGGACCCGTCCACCCACAGCCGGTGCACGATCGGCGGCATGGTCGGCAACAACGCCTGCGGGTCGCGGGCGCTGGGGTACGGCCGCACGTCGGACAACGTGCTCGGCCTCGACGTCGTGACGGGGACGGGGGAGCGGCTTCGGCTGCCCGTCCCGGGGCCGTCCGGGCTGGGCGCCGACCTCGACGCGCTGGTCGGCTCGCACCTCGCCACGGTGCGCACCGAGTCCGGCCGGTTCGGCCGCCAGGTGTCCGGCTACAGCATGGAGCACCTGCTCCCGGAGCGGGGCCGCGACCTGGCGCGGTTCCTCGTCGGCAGCGAGGGCACCCTCGCGGTGGTGCTGGCGGCGACGGTCCGGCTGGTCGAGGACGAGCCGCACCGGGCACTGGCCGTCCTCGGCTACCCGACGGTGTTCGAGGCCGCCGAGGCCGTGCCCGGGCTGCTCGGTCATCCGCTGGTGGCCTGCGAGGGCCTCGACTCCCGGATCGTCGACGTGGTCCGGGCGACCGGCAAGCTGCTGCCGCCCCTGCCGCGCGGCACGGGCTGGCTGTTCGCCGAGGTCACCGGGTCGAGCGTGGCCGAGGCGGAGGCGGCGGCCACCGCGGTGACCCGTGACGCCGGCGCCCTCGACGCGCACGTCGTCACCGACCCGGCGCGTCAGGCGGCCCTGTGGCGGATCCGGGAGGACGGCGCCGGGCTGGCCGCTCGCAGCCTCGGGCGGCAGGCGCAGGCCGGGTGGGAGGACGCGGCGGTGCCTCCCGAGCGGCTCGGCGGCTACCTGCGGGCCTTCGACGGCCTGCTGCGTGACAGCGGCCTCGCCGGCGTGCCCTACGGCCACTTCGGTGACGGGTGCGTCCATGTCCGCATCGACTTCCCGCTGCGGGAGCGGGAGGGTCCGGCGGTCTACCGACGGTTCGTGGAGGCGGCCGCGGACCTGACCGCGGCCCACGGCGGCAGCCTGTCGGGCGAGCACGGCGACGGGCGTGCCCGCTCGGAGCTGCTGGACCGGATGTACTCGCCTGAGATGCTCTCCCTGTTCGCCGGCGTCAAGCACCTGTTCGACCCCCAGGACGTGCTCAACCCCGGCGTGCTGGTGGCGCCGCGACCCGTCGACGCCGACCTGCGCCTCTCTGCCCGGCTGCGAGAGCCGCGGCACACCCTGAGGCTGGTGCACGACCACGGTTCGCTCGTCGAGGCCGTGCACCGCTGCACCGGCGTCGGCAGGTGTGTCGCGGCCGGCCCGCCGGCAGGCAGCCCGGCAGGCAGCCCGGCAGGCGTCATGTGCCCGTCGTACCTCGCCACCCGGGAGGAGAAGGACTCGACGAGGGGTCGCGCCCGGGTGCTGCAGGAGATGGTCGACGGACGGCTGGTCCGGGACGGCTGGCGCTCCGCGGAGGTGCACGAGGCCCTGGACCTCTGCCTGGCGTGCAGGGGCTGCTCCTCGGACTGCCCGACCGGGGTGGACATGGCCAGCTACAAGGCCGAGGCGCTGCACCAGAGGTACCGCCGGCGCCTGCGGCCCCGCAGCCACTACACGCTGGGCCGGCTGCCCCGCTGGACCCGGCTGGCGCAGCCGGTGGCGCCGCTGGCCAACGCTGTGATGCGGCTGCCCGGTGCGCGGCGGCTGGCCACGGGCGCCGCGGGCATCGACGCCCGCCGGTCCGTCCCGCAGCTCACCGAGCGCCCGCTGCGGCGGTGGGCACGCGGCACGCCGTACGACGCGCGCCACCCGGACGGGTACGACGTGGTGGTGTGGGCCGACTCGTTCACGGACTCGTTCGCGGCTCCGGCGGGCCGCGCCGCGGTCTCGGTGCTCGAGGCGGCGGGGCTGCGCGTCGGGGTGCTGACGGAGCCGGTCTGCTGCGGCCTGACCTGGGTCAGCACCGGGCAGCTCACCGCGGCCCGCAGGATCGCGGCGCGGGCCGTGGACGTGCTGCACCCCTTCGTCGCGGCCGGGGTCCCCGTGGTGGGTCTCGAGCCGTCCTGCCTGGCGACGATGCGCTCCGACGCCGTGGAGCTGCTCGCGGACCCGCGCGCCGAGGAGGTGGCCGCCGGCGTCCGCTCGCTCGCCGAGGTGCTCTCGGGCGTGCCGGGCTGGGAGCCCCCCGACCTGTCCGGCACCGAGGTGGTCGCCCAGCCGCACTGCCACCACGCCAGCGTCATCGGGTGGGAGGCCGACGCGGCCCTGCTGGCGCGCAGCGGTGCGCTGGTCACCAGGGTCGGCGGCTGCTGCGGCCTCGCCGGGAACTTCGGGGTGGAGAGGGGGCACTACGAGGTCTCGGTCAAGGTCTTCGAGCACGACCTGCTGCCGGCCGTACGGGCTGCCCAAGCAGCGGCGGCGCGCGAGCCCGTGGTGCTGGCCGACGGGTTCTCCTGCCGCACCCAGCTCGACGACCTCGCCGGCGTCTCTGCGGTGCACCTCGCGCAGCTGCTCGCGGGAGTGCCCGGCCGGCCCTGAGGGCGCTCGTTTTGACCGCGTTCCGGCGAGCCGGTAATCTTGGCCTTCGTGTCTGGGACACCCAGGCCATGCGCATGCTCGTCACTTGCTACGTGACTGCCGTGCGGCTGCGCTCGCGGCGTTCACCTGACGGCCTTCCCACCCCCAACCCGGTGGTGGCCCGGGGTAGGCGACACGCCCGACCGCGGGGGAGGCGCCCCTGCGGGTGTGCAGCAGGCCGAGGAACCCGGCGCCACCAGCTCCACCAGCTCGACCGTCACACACAGAGCCCCGACAGGAAAAGAGACGCACGCGGTGCCCACCATCAACCAGCTGGTCCGCAAGGGCCGCCAGGACAAGGTGTCGAAGAACAAGACGCCCGCCCTCAAGGGATCACCCCAGCGGCGGGGCGTGTGCACGCGCGTCTACACGACCACCCCGAAGAAGCCGAACTCGGCGCTGCGCAAGGTGGCCCGCGTGCGGCTGTCGTCGGGCATCGAGGTCACGGCGTACATCCCTGGCGTCGGCCACAACCTGCAGGAGCACTCGATCGTGCTCGTGCGCGGCGGCCGGGTCAAGGACCTGCCCGGTGTCCGCTACAAGATCATCCGCGGCTCCCTGGACACGCAGGGCGTGAAGAACCGCAAGCAGGCTCGCAGCCGCTACGGCGCGAAGAAGGAGAAGAGCTGATGCCCCGCAAGGGACCCGCCCCCAAGCGCCCGCTCGACGTGGACCCCGTCTACGGCAGCCCGGTCGTCACCCAGCTGGTGAGCAAGGTGCTCAAGGACGGCAAGAAGCAGACCGCCCAGCGGATCGTGTACGGCGCCCTGGAGGGCTGCCGGGACAAGACCGGCACCGACCCGGTGGTCACGCTCAAGCGCGCTCTCGACAACGTGAAGCCGGCCCTCGAGGTCCGCAGCCGCCGCGTCGGCGGCGCCACCTACCAGGTGCCCGTCGAGGTCCGCGGCACCCGCTCCATGACCCTCGCGCTGCGCTGGCTGGTCGGCTACTCGGCCGCCCGCCGCGAGAAGACCATGGCCGAGCGGCTGATGAACGAGATCCTGGACGCCTCCAACGGCCTCGGTGCCGCGGTGAAGCGCCGCGAGGACACGCACAAGATGGCCGAGTCCAACAAGGCCTTCGCGCACTACCGCTGGTGACGCCAGCGGTGTGCCGGCCGGGCGCCCGACGAGGGAATGCCCGGCCGCCTCACACCGTTGTGTCGAAGTGCCCCAGACACGCACAGATGCGCACGGGCCGCACAAACCGACACTGTCCTGAGTAACGAGCTTCCGAGGGGATCACCGACAAGTGGCCGTCGACATCACCACCGACCTCACCAAGGTCCGCAACATCGGCATCATGGCGCACATCGATGCCGGGAAGACCACCACGACCGAGCGGATCCTCTTCTACACCGGCATCTCCTACAAGATCGGCGAGGTCCACGAGGGCGCAGCCGTCATGGACTGGATGGAGCAGGAGCAGGAGCGCGGCATCACCATCACGTCCGCCGCGACGACCTGCTGGTGGAAGAACCACCAGATCAACATCATCGACACCCCCGGCCACGTCGACTTCACCGTCGAGGTGGAGCGGTCCCTGCGGGTGCTCGACGGCGCGGTGGCCGTGTTCGACGGCGTCGCGGGCGTCGAGCCGCAGACCATGACCGTGTGGCGGCAGGCCAACAAGTACTCCGTCCCGCGGATGTGCTTCGTCAACAAGCTCGACCGCACCGGCGCGGACTTCTTCCGCTGCGTGGACATGATGGTCGAGCGGCTCAACTCCACCCCGCTGGTGCTGCAGGTCCCCATCGGTGCCGAGGGCGACTTCCTCGGCGTCGTCGACCTGGTCGGCATGCGCGCGCTCACCTGGCGCGGCGAGACCCGGATCGGCGAGGACTACGACGTCGAGGAGATCCCCGCGGACCTGCGGGCGCAGGCTGACGAGTACCGCGAGAAGCTCCTGGAGACCCTCGCCGAGGCCGACGACGACATCATGGAGAAGTACCTCGAGGGCGAGGACATCTCCACCGAGGAGCTCGAGGCCGCCATCCGGCGCGCCACGCTGGCCGACAAGGTCAACCCGGTCCTGTGCGGCACCGCCTTCAAGAACAAGGGCGTGCAGCCGCTGCTCGACGCCGTGGTGAAGTACCTCCCGTCCCCGATCGACGTGGGCGCGGTGCACGGACACAAGGTCAACGACGAGGACACCGAGGTCCTGCGCCAGCCCAAGGACGACCAGCCCTTCGCCGGCCTGGCCTACAAGATCGCCGCCGACCCGCACCTCGGCAAGCTGACCTACGTCCGGGTCTACTCCGGCAAGCTGGAGGCGGGCGCGACCGTGCTGAACTCGGTCAAGGGCCGCAAGGAGCGGATCGGCAAGATCTACCAGATGCACTCCAACAAGCGCGAGGAGATCGCGTCGGTCGGTGCCGGTCAGATCGTCGCCGTGATGGGCCTCAAGGACACCACCACCGGCGAGACGCTGTGCGCGCAGAGCGACCCGGTCGTGCTCGAGTCGATGACCTTCCCGGCCCCCGTGATCGAGGTGGCCATCGAGCCGAAGACCAAGGGCGACCAGGAGAAGCTCGGCATCGCGATCCAGCGGCTCTCCGACGAGGACCCGACCTTCACGGTGAAGACCGACGAGGAGACCGGGCAGACGATCATCGCCGGCATGGGCGAGCTGCACCTGGAGATCCTCGTCGACCGGATGAAGCGCGAGTTCCGCGTCGAGGCCACGGTCGGCAAGCCGCAGGTCGCCTACCGCGAGACCATCCGCAAGAAGGTCGCCAACCACAGCTACACGCACAAGAAGCAGACCGGCGGCTCGGGCCAGTTCGCGAAGGTCGTCATCAGCCTCGAGCCGAACATCGACCCGGAGTCGGGTGCGGGCGCGGGCTACGAGTTCGTGAACAACGTGACCGGTGGCCGCGTCCCCCGCGAGTACATCCCGTCGGTGGACCAGGGCGGCCAGGGTGCGATGGAGTTCGGCGTGCTCGCCGGCTACCCCATGGTGGACGTGAAGTTCACCCTCGAGGACGGCGCGTACCACGACGTCGACTCCTCCGAGCTGGCGTTCAAGCTGGCCGGCGGCGCGGCCTTCAAGGAGGCCGCCCGGATGGCCAAGCCGGTGCTGCTCGAGCCGATGTTCGCCGTGGAGGTGACCACCCCGGAGAAGTTCCTCGGAGACGTCATCGGCGACATCAACTCACGCCGTGGCCAGGTCCACTCGATGTTCGAGCGCTCCGGCGACCGGGTCGTCGAGGCTCTGGTACCACTGTCCGAGATGTTCGGGTACGTTGGCGACCTGAGGTCGAAGACCTCCGGCCAGGCGTCGTACTCGATGGAGTTCGACTCGTACGCCGAGGTTCCGCAGAACGTCGCCGACGAGATCATCAAGAAGGTCCGCGGCGAGTAACGCGTCGCAGCACCAGCCCCCAGCACACGAGTCACAGTACTAACGAGAAGGAGCCCCAAGTGGCCAAGGCGAAGTTCGAGCGGACTAAGCCGCACGTCAACATCGGCACGATCGGTCATATCGACCACGGCAAGACGACGTTGACCGCAGCGATCACCAAGGTGCTGCACGACAAGTACCCGAACCTGAACGAGGCCTCGGCGTTCGACATGA
>JAICKK010000164.1 GCA_025927955.1 Nocardioidaceae bacterium | reverse complement strand
TTGAGGATCGTCCGGCCGGCCTCGGTGAGGTCCGACGGACTCGGGTGCACGGTGCCGCCGAAGGTCTCGACCATGATCCGCCGGTAGGGCTTCTGGTCGTAGGAGGCCCGCACCTGCCAAACCTCACACTCGAGCCCGAACTGCGAGCAGGCGAACGCCAGCGCCGTGCCCCACCGGCCGGCTCCGGTCTCGGTGGTCAGCTTGCGGATCCCGGCCTTCGCGTTGTAGTACGCCTGCGGTACCGCGGTGTTCGGCTTGTGCGACCCGGCGGGCGAGACGCCCTCGTACTTGTAGTAGATCCGCGCCGGGGTGTCCAGCGCCCGCTCCAGCCGGTGCGCCCGGCACAGCGGGCTCGGCCGCCACAGCCGGTAGACGTCGAGGACCTCGTCCGGGATGTCGACGTACTGGTCGGCGCAGACCTCCTGCATGATCAGGTCCATGGGGAACAGAGGTGCCAGGTCCTCGGGACCTACCGGCTGACCGGTGCCCGGATGCAGCACCGGCGGCGGTGGGGTCGGCAGATCGTGCAGCACGTTGTACCAACGGGTCGGCATCTCGTCCTCGTCGAGCAGAACCTTGTGCCGCAGGGCAGTCGTCATGCCCGTGAGCCTGGCACCGCCGCGGGTCCTCGTCCAGGGGTCGGCCACGCGGCGTCCCGCGGCCCTCGCCCGGGGTCATCGGTCCTCGACCTCCGGTCGACACCGCCCTGGCCGGCTACGAGCCGGGGCGATGCGCCGCCTCGCTGAACGGGGAGACCGGGCGCTCCTGTGCCACCCCGTCGACAGTCAGGTCGACCAGCTCGTTGTAGAAGGCGACCATGCCAGCCACCTTCTGCACGGCAGGGAGTGGGGACCAGTACGACCAGGCGACGTTGCGGACCACGGGCGGCCCCACCGCGCTCCAGTACTCGCGCGTCTCGCCCTTGTAGGGACACAGGCTGTGGTTGTCGCTGGGCGTGAGGCTGCCGAAGTGCACGTCAGCGCGAGGCACGTAGTACCGGGTGGGCAGGTCGGTCTCGAAGAGCAGCACGGGCCGGTCGGTCTCGGCCAGCTCGACGCCATCGAGCCGCACCTGGACGTGGCGGCCGCTCGCGACCGCCTCGACGCGCTTGTGTGGGTCGCGCGGATGACCCCTGACCTCTTCGTCCTCCTCCAGCCAGCGGTCGAGCAGCCCGGGCTGCCAGCTCAGCACCACCATGCCGCGCAGGGCAGGATCGTCCCTGGTCCAGGCTGCGTGGGGGACCAGGCGATCGCCGACGCGCAGATCGAACCACTGCGCCACCGGCCCCTTGGGGCCGAAGAAGAACGGTGCGTCAGCAGCCGCCGATGTGGGATGGAGGAGGTCCATCCTGACGTCGTCCATGGCGAAGGCGTAGCCCGGGACTGGAAACGGCTCCTCCCAGAACAGCAGGGGCGCCCTGCTGTCCACGACCGCCGTGGCGCCGACGTACCCCCGGACCCGCTTGTCGATGGCCTCGGTACGGACAGTTCCCATGTGCCACGCTCTGTCGAGGTGTTCGCCCTTGTCAAGCGACACGCAGGCCAGCAGCCGGAGGTGGGCAACGGCCGGTGAGCGGCGGCGCTCTCTCCCGACCCCGCTGCCCCTCCGGGCAGCTCGATGGCATGGACAGCCAGGTCGTGCAGGGCGCTAGCCTGCCCCCACGCCGAGCCGGATGGGAGTCGTCGTGGACGTGGTCGTGGTGGGGGCTGGAGTCAGCGGGCTGACCTGCGCGGTGGCGCTGCTGGAGGCAGGCGCGCACGTGCGAGTGCTGACCGCGGGTGCTCCCGCCGGGGCCGTCTCCGCGGTGGCCGGAGCGATGGTCGGTCCCGTGTTCGGCTCCGGTGACGGACGCAGTCTTGCCTGGGAACGGCTCTCCGACGCCCGGTTCAGGGAGCTGGCCGAGGACCACGCCACCGGCGTACGGATCGTTGCCGGCCGGCTGCTGTCGGCACCCGAGCTCGGCCCGGGTCTGCCGGCCTGGGCCGCGCAGGTGCCCGGCTTCGGCGGGGAGCTGGGCGACGACCGGCTCCCCGAGGGGTTCTCAGCCGGGTTCGCGGTGGACCTTCCGTTCGCCGACATGCCGGTCTATCTGGCCTGGCTGGTACGTCGGGTGCAGCAGCTGGGAGGCAGCCTCGAGCAGCAGGTCGTTGCCGACCTCGGCCAGCTCGCCGGCGCCGACCGCGTCGTCGACTGCGCCGGGCTGGGCGCGGCCGCCCTCGCCCGCGACGACACGCTCACGCCCGTGTGGGGCCAGCACGTCATCGTCGCCGCCCCGTGGGTGACGCAGTTCGCGATGGAGGGCGGCGCGGCGCGCGACTACATCAGCGTGGTCCCGCACCGTCGCGGCGTCCTGCTCGGCGGTGTACGACGGCCCGGTCGCAACGACCTCACCCCCGACCAGGTCATCGCCGAAGAGACCGTCGCCCGAGCCGCGGTGGCGATGCCTGCGCTCGCCGACGCCCCCGTCCTCGGCATCGAGGTCGGCCTGCGACCCGGCCGCCCCGACGGCGTGCGCCTCGAGGTCGAGCACGTCGGGTCCACCACCGTCGTGCACAACTACGGCCACGACGGCAGCGGCGTCTTCTGGTCCTGGGGGTGCGCCGCCGACGTCGTTGCCCTCTGTGGCCTTCCCTCGTGATCATCGACCCATGCGATTCACCTCCGAACAGCGCCTCGACGACGGCGTCCTGGAACGCGACTTCACCCTCGGGGAGGTCCCCGGCGTCCTGTGGACTCCTGGACCCGCAACGGCTCCGCTGATCCTGGTCGGCCACAACGGCGGCTTGCACAAGCGGCTCCCCCGGCTGGTGGCCCGGGCCCGGCACTACGCGGCCGAGTACGGCTTCGCGGTGGCCGCCATCGACGCCCCCGGGCACGGCGACCGGCCCCGCTCCGCCGTCGATGAGCGGCTCCGCGGCGACCTTCGCCGGGCGATGGCGGCCGGCGAGCCGGTCGACGACATCGTGGACGCCCTCGTCCTCCCGCTGGTCGAGGCGGCGGTCCCGGAATGGCGGACCACCCTGGACGCCCTCCTCTCGCTGCCCGAGATCGCGGGTCCGGTCGGCTACGAGGGGATGGCCGCCACCGGCATTCGGCTGGCGGTGGTCGAGCCGCGTGTCTCGGCCGCCGTTCTCTTCGGCCAGGGTCTGGTGCCGGGCTCCTTGCGTGAGGAGGCACGCGAGGTCACGATCCCGCTGCAGCTCCTGCTCCAATGGGACGACGAAGGGATGGAACGGCAGCCGGTCCTGGACCTCTTCGACGCCTTCGGGACCAGGGAGAAGATGCTGCACGCCAATCTGGGCGGGCACGCCGGCACCCCGTGGTTCGAGGTCGACGACGGGGCCCGGTTCTTCGCCCGCCACCTGACGTGAGACCGGCCTCGCCGCCCCCCCGGTGTCGGGGCGGGGCGTCGGTCAGGTGAGGTTGGACAGTCCCGCTGCGACCGCGAAGCCGAGGACGGTGACCAGTCCGGCTCGGTTGCCGGCCTTCGCCTTGGCCTCGGGAACCATCGAGTCGACCAGCATGACCAGCAAGGCGCCGGCGGCGAAGCCGTCGATGCCCGCCTTGACCTGGCCCCCTACCGACTGGGCGAGCGCGTAGCCTCCGAGGGTGGCGAGGGCGCACACCGCGGTCACGGCTCCCCACAGGATGACCACGTCGCGCCGGGACTTGCCGGCGCTACGCATGTCGCTGGCGGACCCGATCGCCTCGGGCAGGTTCGAGATGAAGATGGCTACCAGCAAGGCCACGCTGATGCCCTTGCCGGCGGCCAGCCCGATGCCGAGGACAGCCTGCTCGGGGATGCCGTCCAGGAGGGCCCCCAGCGCCAGCGGCAGTCCGGCAGACCCCCCGCCCGAGCGGCCACCGATGCTGCTGACGGCCCGGTCGGCGAAGAAGAACGCCAGGGCGCCCAACGCCAGTCCCACCGCCACCGAGACCGGGCCACCGATCCTCAGCCCCTCCTCGGCGAGCTCGAAGGCGACACTCGAGATCAGCGCACCCGCACCGAAGGCCATGACCCCGCCGATCAGACCCGAGCGCCACTCGCGCACGAGAGCCAAGGCCGCGCCGATGGTCAGCGAGACGGCGGCGACCACGCCCCAGATGAATGCAGGAACCACCGAGCGAGCGTACGGGAGCCTCCGCGCCGCCGTTGCAGCGGCGCGTCCATGGTCGGGGCCGGGTGGCCGTGGCGAGCCCCGGACAACGGGCGACGGACGAGAAGAAAGCCGCCCCCGGCACCCTGAGCCGGGGGCGGCTTGTCGGGCCGGCCCGGGGGGATCGCGCTCCGGGGGGGTGGAGCGTGGAGGGGGGCCAGCGACCTGATGTGAAGAAGACGCTACGGACGGCCGCACCGGCTGTCACGCCCCCGGTGGTGCAGGTTCATGCACTGCGGATTGATGCAGGGCGACATCTCGCCGCAAACGGGCAGACCAGCCGGGCGTCCCCCCAGGCACTGTCGACAAAACGCCCGGGTGGCATACAGTGCGACATAGCGATCGCCGAACGCTTCGTCGGCACGAACGGGGGTCCGGCCCATCGGGGGCCGTGACCGGTCGACACCCGGGGGGCCCGGGGGTACGGGGGTTTTTGACATGTTGATGCGCACGCTCGCCATCGGGATGGTCTCGCTCGCCTGGGTGGCGAGCACGGCGCCGGCGGACGCGACCGTCTCGCCGACGCACGACTACGAGATGAACGAGCCGGCAGGCGCGAGCGTGATGGTCGACTCGGGCAGCACGCCGGTGAACGGCACGGTCGGGAGCGAGGTGATCACCGGCGTGACGTACGGCGACGCCACCGGGTACCGGTTCCCTCGGCTCAAGCCGAACACGCCACCGGCTCATCCTGAGCACCTCGTGTCGGTCCCCGACGACCCGTCGCTCGACCCCGGCGCCGGCGACTACAGCGTCGAGATCCGCTACCGGACCACGAACAGCTTCGGCAACCTGATCCAGAAGGGGCAGGCCACGACACGGGGGGGCCAGATCAAGATCCAGCTTCCCAAGGGTCGCCCCTCCTGCTACTACAAGGGGTCCTCGGGCCGGGTGGGGATCGGTGCGCCGTCCTCGCTGGCAGACGGCGCCTGGCACACCCTGGTGTGCACCCGGACCAGCACGGCCGTCGACCTGTACGTCGACGGGGTCCACGTGGGCCACAAGAACGGCGTCTCCGGCACCATCGACAACACGTTCCCGATGACGATCGGCGGCAAGCCGCAGTGTGACCAGGTCAAGGTCACCTGCGACTACTTCGGTGGCGACGTGGACTACGTCAGGCTCACCAAGGGCCCGCTCGACGGCGGGGGACCGGCCGTCGACACGACGCCGCCCTCGGTGAGCGCGACCAGCCCCTCCGCGGACGCACTCGACACGAGGCGGGGCGGCAACGTCACGGCCACCTTCAGCGAGCCGGTTCGTGGGGTCAGCGCGTCGACGATGACCTTGCGGAGGGCCTCGACCGGCGAGCCGGTCAGCGCTGCGGTCACCTACGACGCCGGCTCGCGCACGGCCATCCTGGACCCGGACGTCTTCCTCCCGGGCGGGACCCGCTTCACCGTCAGCCTGACTCCGGGAGTCACGGACATGTCCGGGAACCACCTGGCGGCGACGTCCTGGTCGTTCACGACGACCCGCTGACGCAACGACGAAGGTCGCCACGGCCGGAGAACGACCGTGGCGACCTTCGTCCCTACGAGCTCAGGGCCGCCTCACACCCGCTTGGTGGTGTTGCGGCCGGTGAGCGTCGACGCGATCACGACGAGGACGGCCGCGATGAGGATCGAGACGATCCAGCGGACCCAGTCGACGCCGTTGCTGGTGTTGCTTCCTCCGAAGAGGAACCAGCCGATGAGGACCCCGACGATGCCGCACACGATCGTCAGCCAGATCGGGGTGTTGTCCCTGCTTCCCGGGGCCACGAACTTCCCGAGCAGGCCGATGATGATGCCGGCGATGATGACGCCGATGATTCCCATGGTGCCCTCCCTGTTGTCCGGCGACGTCGCCGCCGGTGACGGTGTGGTGCCCGGAAGAGTTACCCGCTCCCCCAACCCTCAATCCCTGCTTGAGGTCGCCGGCCGCACCAGCGTGGCCGGCACCCACTCCGCCAGCGTCGTCCACTCCCCCGGACGCAGCTGCGCGACGTAGACGACCCGCCCCTCCCACCCGCCGGGACCGCCCTGGCGCCACTCCACCAGCAGTCCCGGCCGACGGACGTGCAGGCCGTCGGCGGGGTCGAGGACCCAGCAGTGCCGCGCCGGGCACTCCTCCACGGGTGCCGGAAGCGCGGACGTGGTCGCCGGGGCCGCGGCCACCCGTTGCGACATCGGCATCCCGAGGCCACCTCGCTTGTTCATCCCGCCAGCCACGGCCCCAGTGTGACGGGCATCAGCCGGAGAGTCGAACTGGTGTTCGAAATGACCGCCCGGTGCAAGGATCCGGTCTAGGCATCCCGCTACTCTGGGGCCCGGCGGGGTAGTTCCTGGACGGAGGAACCCGCGCAGCTGCGCCTCCACAGGGACGCCCCGCCTCAATCCCCCAGGTCCGGCGGGGCGCCCCGCTCGGTGGTGCCGTCGCGTCGCGGTGAGCGTGCGACCGGTCGGGTAGGCTCGGGACGAACGACAGTGCTCGACGGCTGCCCGCGGCCGCTTTTCGGGCGCTGTCCCCACGAGACAGACCGAGGACCCGACCACATGCTGCTGCGCGTCGACGTCGATGAACGCGATGACCATGCCCTCGTCATCGCGGCGGGAGAGATCGACGCCGCGACCGCCGAGTCGCTCGCCACGCCGGTGGCGCAGGCGCTCGAGTCCGGTCACCGGCGGGTGCTCGTCGACTTCGCGGACGTCACCTTCATCGACTCGACCGGCCTCGGCGTCCTGGTGAAGTCCCACCGGAAGGCGGAGTCCATGTCGGCGGTGTTCGGTGTGGTCCACCCCACGCCGCAGACGCGCAAGCTCATCGCCGTGCTCGGTCTCGACCAGCTCCTGCACGTCTACGACTCCCGGGAGCAGGCGCTCTCCCTGACCGACTGAGGCTACTCGGTCTCGTCGGAGGCCGACTCCCCGTGCGTGCCCGGACGGGGAGCCCACGGCAGCTCCTCCGCGGGGCGCACGACGACCAGCCGGTCCCCCCGCATCAGCTGGGTCACGGCCGGGTCGTAGTAGTGGTGCACGTTCCCGTCGCGCACCACGGCGATCACCTGGTCGGGAAGGGACTGCGGCTGCCTGCCCACCTCCTGGACCAGCAGGTCCCGTTCGGCCACCTCGAGCCCGGCCCCGTAGGACAGGAGGTCCTCGAGGACCTCCCCCAGGGTCGGGCTCAACGACGAGAGCCCGAGCAGCCGGCCGACCGCGTCCGAGGAGGTGACCACAGCGTCGGCGCCGCTCTGGCGGACCAGGGGCACGTTGTCGGCCTCCCGGACGGCGGCGACGACATAGGCGTCGGGGTTCAGCTGGCGCACGTTCAAGGTGGCCAGCACGGTCGAGTCGTCCCGGTCGGTGGTGATGATGACCTGGCGCGCGGAGGTGACGCCCGCGCGGCGGAGCACCTCGCGCCGCGTCGCGTCGCCCGTCACCACCGCGAGTCCGTCCGCGTGCGCCTCGCCCAGCGCGGTGCTGCTCGGGTCCACCACCACGACGCGCTCGCTCGACACGCCGTTGCGCTTGAGGGTGTCCACCGCGCTGCGGCCCTTGGTGCCGTAGCCGATCACCACGACGTGGTGCTCCATGTTCCTCCTCCATCGGGTGATGCGGAACAGCTCGCGCCCACGCACCGCCAGGACCTCGATCGTGGTGCCGATCAGCAGGACCAGGAACCCGATGCGCAGCGGCGTGATCAGGAACGCGTTGATCAGCCGGGTGTGCGGCGCGTACGGCGTCACGTCGCCGTACCCGGTGGTGCTCAGCGTGACCGTCGAGTAGTAGATCGAGTCCACGAGGTCCACCCGGTGGGACGGGTCCGTGTTGTCGCGGTAGCCCGCGCGGTCGACGTACACGACGACGACGGTGAACGCCAGGATCGCCACCGCGAGCAACAGCCGCCGAGACAGCTCCCACACCGGCGACCGGTCGAGGGCCGGGAGCCTGACCTGACCACGGGACTGCTCTGCGGCGTCGTCGGGCACGCGACAGAATCTACGGCAGGCCGGCGCCCATCTCGGGACGCAGCCCCACGCAGTCATGGCGCCAGAAGACGTCCGGGTACACCAGGGCGCCGCTCATCCAGCTCTGGTCGAAGCCGGGCAGCGTCGCCACCTGGAACGCCAGTCGGGGGATCCGCACCGACGGTGCCGTGAAGTGCAGGTCCACCGCGGCGACGAAGCCCAGACGCGTGTAGTAGCCCGGGTCCCCCTCGAGGAACACCAGCGGCTCCGGACGCGACCCGATGCGTTGCAGGCTCTCCCGGACCAGCGCGGACCCGATGCCGACGCGCTGCCGGTCGGGGCGCACCGCCAGGGGGCTGAGCACCAGCACCTCCACGAGCCGGCGCGGCGTGTCGAGCCAGGCGCGTGAGTAGCAGAGCGCCGCGACGACCTCCTCGCGCTCCTCGGCCACGAACGACAGTCCCAGCCAGGCCACCGACTCCCGCAGCCCGTCGAGCAGACCGGCGACCTTCTCGCCGCCGAACGCGGCGGCGACGACCTCCCGCACCCGGTCGACGTCCTGGGGAGCCTCCTCCCGCACGGTCGGTGCCCTGCTCACCGCCAGCTCCTGTCCCTGCCCGCCCGACCCCGCCGCCCCTCGGCCCGGCGCTTGGTCGCCCAGCGCAGCTCTCGCTGGAGATGCTGCCATGCCTCCAGCCGGCGC
>JAICKK010000171.1 GCA_025927955.1 Nocardioidaceae bacterium | reverse complement strand
GGTCCCACACGTTGCCCACGGCGCCCGCGCTGACCAGGCCGGTCTCGCCCCAGGCGCCGTCCCGCCAGGTGCGGGTGTGGATGCCGAACCGGTCGCCCACGCGGCCCTGCCAGCACAGCTCGATGCTGCCGTCGGCGTGCGGGGCGAGCTCCTGGTTGAACGAGGGGTGCGAGGTGGTCGTCACCTGCTCGGGGGGCTGCCAGGCCCCGTCGACGTACCGGCTCGCCCAGACGGCCACGCCCTCCGGGGCCGAGGAGCCGAAGAGGACCCAGGGCACGCCGTCGGCGGAGAAGGCCGCGGTCGGCCGGAAGACGTCGGTGACGCCCGCGGAGACGCCGGCCGGCTCGGCACCACCGAGGGGCGTGCCGGCGCCGGTGAGGACCGCGCGCACGACGTCCCCCCGCTGGGGCACCCACTCGACCCAGCAGCACAGCGTCGACCCGTCCCCGGCCCGCGCGACCGCCGGCCGCGCCGCCCGGGTGCTGCCCGCGATCTCGGCGACCTCCAGCCGGTGGTGGCCGGCCACCATCGGCGCCTGGTCGAGCACCTTGCCGGCCGCGCTCAGCACCTCGCGGAGGCGGCCCTGGCCCTCGTCGACCCACATGTAGCGCATCGGGTCGGGGTCGAGGTGCTCGGAGGTCTCGCTGACGTCCACCCCGGCATGGATGGCCGCCGCCAGCCGGGCGTTGAACTCGAGCACCAGGTCGAGGTCGGCCTGCTGCTGGGGGGTGTAGTCGCCGCGATGCTGGTCACGGTTCCCGCACAGGGCAGCATGCTGGTGGTTGTGGTGGTGGTCTCCTGACACGTCGCCTCCGCGCTCGAGCCCGGCATCCGGGCACGCTCGGCACCGTCCTAGACCGGGGATGGGCCCAACGTAGCCGCGGGACCCGGGCGCGGTCCAGGGATCGTCCACCACCTTGTCCTGGCGGGACGTCATGTTGTTCTGACATAATGTCTTTATGGCGCCAGACCTCGACACCGCCGTGACGGCCATGAGGTCCTTCAACGTCGACCGCACCAGCCCGGTGCCGCTGTACTACCAGGTCAGCCAGCACCTCGAGCGCGCCATCGCCGCCGGGGACATCCCCAACGGCACCCTGCTCGAGAGCGAGGTCGCGCTGGCCGACCAGCTCGGCCTGTCCCGGCCCACCATGAGGCGCGCGATGCAGCACCTGGTCGACAAGGGCCTGATCGTGCGCCGGCGCGGCATCGGCACCCGTGTCGTGCAGCCGAAGGTCCGGCGGCCGCTGGAGCTGACCAGCCTCTATGAGGACCTCGCCGGCTCCGGCCAGGAGCCGAGCACCGAGGTGCTCGAGCTCGGCGCCCTCGAGGCCGACGACGAGGTCGCCTCGCGCCTGGGGCTGCCGGTCGGCGCGCGGGTGACCCGGGTCGTCCGGCTGCGCAGCGCCCACGGCAACCCGATCGCCAAGCTGACCAACTTCCTGCCGGAGAGCATCGGGGAGTTCGGCGCCGAGGCGCTGGCCGAGCACGGGCTCTACGAGCTGATGCGTGCCCGGGGCATCACGCTGCACTCGGCGACCCAGAACGTCGGCGCCCGCAACGCCACCGCCGTGGAGGCCCGGCTGCTCGGCGAGCCGCGCAACGCCGCCGTGCTCACCATGCAGCGGGTCTCCTACGACGACCACGGCCGCACGGTCGAGTACGGCACGCACCTGTACGCCGCCTCGCGGTACTCCTTCGAGATCAACCTGCTGACCCCCTGAAGGGCGGACGAACCGGGTGCTGTCGACCCCCGTCCGACAGCACCCGGTCGGAACATTTTGCGTGGCCAGACACATCCTGGCAATCCCGGTGTCCGCCTGCTGGCACGGCCGACGGGGCGGGGCCGCCGGCCGGAGCCGACGCCGCGGGGCCGGGGCGGCGCCGCTGGGGGCAGCGCCCCACATGTCCGGGCGCGACCGGACACAATGTGGGCATGGACTCGCAACAGGCCCGTCTGCTCAAGCAGATCGACCCGCAGGTGCTCGGTGAGCGGCTGCGCGAGGCCCGGGTCGCGGCCGGCATGACCCAAGGCCAGCTGGCCGCCGGGGACGTGACGGTCGGGTACGTCTCGCGGATCGAGGCGGGCCAGCGCCGCCCGGACGCGAAGGTCCTGGAGCTGCTGGCGACGCGGCTGCGCACGCCGGTCGGGCACCTGCTGCTCGGCGTCTCGTCGCGGGAGTACGACGAGCTCAGGCTGGAGCTGGACTACGCGGAGCTGTCGTTGGCGTCCGGAGAGGCGGCGGAGGCGGAGCGGCGGACCCGGGACGTCCTGAAGCGGCGGGCCATCGACTCGCTGGAGGACCTGCGGGACCGGGCCAGGTTCCTGCACGCCGGCGCCGTGGAGGCGCAGGGCCGTCTCGAGGAGGCGGTGCTCGACCTCGAGGCGCTGGTGGAGCAGGGCGACCGCGGCGCCCTGTGGCTGGCGGGCACCGTCGCGCTGAGCCGCTGCTACCGGGAGGCCGGCGAGCTCGCCCGCGCCATCTCCGTGGGTGAGCAGGTCCTCGAGGCGCTCAGCGGCGCGGACACGGAGGCGCCCGACGAGGCGGTGCAGCTGACCGTCACCGTGGCGGCCGCCTACTTCGAGCAGGGCGACTCGGCGCAGGCCGTCCGCCTGTGCCGGCGCGCGATCGAGCACGCGGACGAGCTCGGCACGCCCGCGACCCGCGCCGCGGCGTACTGGAACGCGAGCATGATCGAGTCACAGCGCGGCGCGGTCGCGGCGGCGATCCCGATGGCCGAGAAGGCGCTCGCACTGCTCGGCGAGGGCCGCGACGCCCGCAACCTGGCACGGCTGCGGCTCCAGCTGGGGATCATGCAGCTGCAGTCGGACCCGCCGCTGCTCGACGAGGCGCGGGAGAGCCTGACGCGGGCGCGCGGCGAGCTGCGCGAGTCCGGCGCCGGCGCCGTCGACCACGCCCGCTGCGACGTGGCCCTGGCCCGCGCGCTGTTCCTGTCCGGCGAGGTCGAGGCGGCCCGGGTCGCGGCCGCGGACGCGTTCGCGAGGACCGTGCGGCTCGCACCGCTGCTGGCCGCGGACGCGCGCGCCCTGGAGGGACAGGCCGCCGCCCGCCTGGGCGACTGGGACGACGCCAGGCTCGCGTACGGCGAGGCGGTGCACGTCCTCACCGGGGTCGGCGCCGACCGCTCGGCCGGACAGCTCTGGTTCGAGCTCGGCGGCCTGCTCGACGAGGCGGGCGAGGCCGAGTCGGCCCGCGACGCCTACCGATCGGCGGCGGCTGCGGCCGGGATCCGCAGCCGCTCGTCGGTCAGCGCCCGCCTCTGAGGGCGACCCGCCGGCGTCGCCACCTGCAACCGCCATGACTGGCTGCCCCGACACGGCAGCCGCGCCCCGGGCTCCCGCACCTGTCACGTCGGGTCAACCCCGGCGGTGGCGACCGCGCACGGGCCGTGTTGCTGCCGGCCCCGGCTTCGGCCGCCGGCGTGCGAGCGCTAGCCTGGGTGACGACCGACCCCGGCCGTGCATCCCCCGTCACGGTGCGGGGTCGGCCTCTGTCATCGCCCGCGAGAGTGCCGCTCGGCGCACCGGGCTGGTCAGGGCCGGGCTGGTCAAGGCCGGGCTGGTCAGGGCCGGGCTGGTCAGGGCAGCAGGCTCAGCAGGCCCCGGACCCGGTGCTCGGCCACGTGCAGCGCCGAGCCCAGCAGGGTCGTCCCCGGCAGCCGCGTGGCGGCCAGCGAGCGCTCGACCCACGAGGCGCGGACCCAGGCCGGGTCGCTGGGCTCCCGCCCGGAGACCCGGCCGCCAGGCCCGTCGGCGAGCACCGCCTGCTCCATCGCCTCGCGCAGCGGCAGCGCGTCGGTGAGGTCGACGACCGCCGGGTCGGGCTGCCCGGGACGGCAGACCATGTCGTGGCGCAGGCTGTGCACCAGGGCGGCCGCGGTCCAGTACGGCGCCGCCGACACCAGCCCGGCACCGAGTGCGACCGCGGTCACCGGCGCCCCGACGACCGGGACCTGCAGGCGCGGCAGGTGCGCCAGCTCGGCGTACAGCTCGAGCAGCTCGGGGTAGGTGACCACGTCGGGGCCGCCGATGTCGGCGTCGCCGACCGCGTCGGTCTCGAGCGCGTCGGCCAGCGCGCGGATGACGTCGCCCACGGCGATCGGCTGCACCCGCGAGCGCATCCAGACCGGCACCGGCTGGATGAGCAGGGTGGAGGCCGTCTGCCGGATGATCTCGAACGAGGTGGAGCCGGCACCGATGACCACGCCGGCGCGCAGGGACAGGACCGCCGAGTCGCTCTCGAGCAGCAGCCGCTCCACCTCGAGACGGGAGGCGATGTGCGGCGACAGCTCGCTCTCGGGTACGTCGGGCACCAGCCCGGACAGGTACACGACCCGGCCGACGCCCTGGACCCCCACCGCGTCGCGGACCACCGCGGCCGCCTCCCGGTCCCGGGCCGGGAACCACGGGGAGCGCAGGGCGTGGACCAGGTAGCACAGGGCGTCCACGCCCTCGGTGGCCGCCAGCACCTCGCGGGCGTCGGTGGCGTCCATCCGGCACATCTGCACCTGCTCGCCCCAGCCGAACCGCCCGGGCTCCGGCTCGCCGGACGCGGTGGCGACCACCTCGTGGCCGCGGCGCAGCAGCTCGGGCACCAGCCGGGTGCCGATGTAGCCGGTGGCACCGGCGACAAGGACGCGCACGTGCCCAGCATGACGCGCCCCGGCAAGGGCGGCGCACGCGGGCCGGGATGCCGCTCCGCCATACCTTTACTCGACCGGCAGGGCACGGCCGCCGTATAGTATCCGCTACGCGCGGAATGACCGCTTCCGTGTTTCGACCCTTATCCGGGCGCGCGGCTCGCTCATCGGCGGAGGACCTGAGGGGACGGGGGCGTTGGACTACGAGGCGCTGTTCGCGGCCATGCCCACCGCGTACCTCGTGATGACCCCTGACCTGGTGATCGTCGAGGCGAACGCCGCCTACCTCTCGCTGGTGGGGCACCGCCGCGAGGACCTCGTCGGCCGGCCCGTCTTCGAGGTGTTCCCACCGGCTCCGGACGCCCTCGACGAGGGCGGTGGCAACCCGCTGGAGGAGTCGTTCAGGCGCGCGCGGGACACCGGGCGCCCCGACCTGATGCCGCTGACCAAGTACGACGTGGTGGATCCCGCCACCGGCCGGGTGCTGGAGCGCTACTGGTCGCTGGTCAGCGTCCCCATCCCGGGCGAGGACGGCTCCACGAGGCTGCTCATGCAGCGCGTCGAGGACGTCACGACGTACGTCCTCGAGCACGCCGAGGTGGACACCGGGCCGAAGTGGCAGAGCCGCGTCCAGCTGGCGGAGGCCGAGCCCTACACGCGGATGCGTCAGCTCGAGGCCGCCAAGGAGGCCGAGATGGCCGCGGTCGCGGCGCTGCAGGCCAGCGAGCAGAGGGCACGGGCGGTGCTCGACACGGTGGTGGACGGCATCCTCACCGTCGACGGCACCGGGTGCGTGCAGACGGCCAACCAGGCGGTGGAGCTGATGTTCGGCTACGCGGCGGGCCAGATCGTCGGGGGCGACGTCGCCAGGCTGATCCCCGGCGCTCCCCGCGGCCGCAGCGACGGCTTCCCGGGCCGCGACCACGTCACCGGCGAGGCGTGGGCCGACGGCCGCGGCCGGGAGGCCGCGGGACGGCGGCCCGACGGCAGCGTGTTCCCCGTCGAGCTCGCGGTCAGCCCGGTGGGCCCGGCGGGCACCGGGGAGCAGCTGTACACGGTCGTGGTCCGCGACATCACCGACCGCAAGAGGCTCGAGGCCCAGCTGGTGGAGCAGGCCCTGCACGACCCGCTCACCGGCCTGCCCAACCGCCGGCTGCTCGTGGAGCGCCTCGACCTCGCCGTCGCGCGCCGGGCCCGGCACGCGGGACGGCTCGCGCTGCTGTTCGTGGACCTGGACCGGTTCAAGCTGGTCAACGACACGCTCGGCCACGAGGCGGGCGACGAGCTCCTGACCAGGACCGCGGCGCGGCTGCGGGAGGTGGTCCGCCCCGAGGACCTCGTCGCCCGCCTGGGCGGGGACGAGTTCGTGATCCTGTGCGAGGGGCTGCCCGACGCCGTCGACGCCGAGGCCGTGGCCCGCCGGGTGGTGCGCGCGCTGAGCTCCCCGATGCACCTGCGGGGCCGCGAGATCTACGTGTCGGCGAGCGTGGGCGTGGTCACCGACGACGGGCAGCGGACCGCCTCGGAGCTGCTCGGCGACGCCGACGCGGCCATGTACCAGGCCAAGGACGAGGGCCGCGGCCGCTACAGCCTGGTCGACGACTCCACGCGCGCGGCCAGCAGCGACCGCCTGCAGCTGACCAGCGAGCTGCACCACGCGCTCGAGCGCGCCGAGCTGCGCTCCCGCTACCAGCCGATGGTCGACCTGGGGAGCGGCGAGGTGGTCGCGTCCGAGGCGCTGATGCGCTGGCAGCACCCCGTCCAGGGCCTGCTGCCACCGGGCGGGTTCCTCGACCTCGCCGACGACGTCGGGCTCATCGGGGACTTCGACGCCTGGATGCTGGCCACCGCCTGCGCCGACACCGCCAAGTGGGGCCGGCTCGCGGGCCCCGGCCGGCGCCGCATCGGCGTGTGGGTCAACCTGTCGGCGCGCAGCCTCGCCGACCCCCGCCTCCCGACGGTCGTGGCGCACGCCGTCACCCGCTCCGGGATCGACCCTGCCCTGCTGACGCTGGAGATCACCGAGGGCGTGCTGATGCGCAACGCCCCCGCGACGGCCCGCACGCTCGCGGCGCTGCGCGACCTCGGCGTGCAGCTCGCCGTCGACGACTTCGGGACGGGCTACTCCTCGCTGGCGTACCTGCAGCAGTTCCCGGTCCACGCGCTCAAGGTCGACCGCTCCTTCGTGGGCCGGCTCGACCAGGCGCCGGGCGAGGCGGAGGCCAGCCGGACGATCATCCAGGCGATCGTGAGCCTGGCCGCCGGGCTCGGCCTGCGCACCGTCGCGGAGGGCATCGAGACCCCGGAGCAGCTCGCCGCGGTCACCGCGCTCGGCTGCGACCTCGGCCAGGGCTTCTTCCTGGGGCGGCCGACCACCACCGGCAACATCACGCTGGCGGCGCGCAGCGGGGTCGTGCTGCCGTCGGCCTACTCGCTCAGCGTCGATGTCTGACCCGCCCCACGTGGGTTGAGGCGCCGAGGCGCTGGCCGAGGCCACGAAACCATGGCCACCTCCGCGCGCAGGTGCGGTGGTTTCGAGGCCCTCGCCCTGGGGGCTCGGGCACCTCAACCAGCGTCAGGGGCGGGCACCTCAACCAGCGTTAGGGGCGGCCACCTCAACCAGCGTCAGGGGCGGGCAGCGGCGCCCCGGTGGCGCCGAGGTAGACCGGCCCGCTGCCCAGGCGCTCGCGCATCACCCGCACGGCCTCGGGGCTCTCGTCGACCAGCACGAAGCGCCGCCCGAGCGCGGCGGCCACCGCGCCCGTCGTACCGCTGCCGGCGAAGAAGTCGAGCACCCGGTCGCCCGGGCGCGAGGACGGCAGCAGCACCCGGCGCAGCACGCCCTCCGGCTTCTGCGTCGGGTAGCCGGTCTTCTCCCGGCTGTTGGTGGGCACGATCGTGTGCCACCACACGTCGGTGGGGAGCTTGCCGCGGGCGGCTTTCTCCGGGCTGACCAGGCGGGGAGCCAGGTAGGGGATGCGCTCGACCTGGTCCTGGTCGAACAGGTGCGCGCCGCGCTCACGGACGTAGACCAGGATCGTGTCGTGCTTGGCGGGCCAGCGGTCCTTGGGCCGCCCGCCGTAGTCGTAGGCCCAGATCACCTCGTTCAGGAAGCACTCGCGCCCGAAGATCTCGTCGAGCAGCACCTTGCAGTAGTGCGCCTCGCGCCAGTCCAGGTGGACGTAGAGCGTCCCGGACCGGGTGAGCAGCCGGCGGGCGTGCTCGAGGCGCGGCGCCAGGAAGCCGGCGTAGTCCGCGAACGAGTCCGGGTAGCCCATCCGGCCGGTCTCGACGCTGGTGTAGCGGCGGCCCCCGAAGCCGGTGCGGTCGCCCTCGTCGTCGGTGCGGGTCGTGCGCAGGGTACGACGGTCCCGTCGGCCGCCGGTGTTGAACGGCGGGTCGACGTACACGAGCTGGAAGGTGCCGTCGCGAAGTCGGGGCAGCACGTCGGCGTTGTCGCCGAGCACCACGACGTCGGCGTCCTCAGGCAGCTCGAGCCCAGCGCCGTCGCTCACGGCGCTCATCCTCGCAGGTGCCCGCGGGCCCTCGCGCGGCCCGGCGGCGTGTGTTTCGATGAGTCGTGGGCATCGAGTACGCCGCCTCGGAGCGTCCGACGCTCGGCGTCGAGTGGGAGTTCGCGCTGGTCGACCGGGCCACGCGCGACCTGTCCAACACCGCCAGCCGCGTCTTCGACGAGGTGCACGCG
>JAICKK010000230.1 GCA_025927955.1 Nocardioidaceae bacterium | reverse complement strand
CTTCGGGGACCCGTGACCGTGGCCGGTGGCGCCCAGCGACCCGAACAGCTCCGCCCGCACCCGGGCGACCCGCTCGAGCGCCCCCGCCTCCGCGAGCCCGTCGACGAAGGTCTTCGCGGCCCGCATCGGCCCCACGGTGTGGGACGACGAGGGGCCGATGCCGACGGAGTAGAGGTCGAAGGCGCTCAGGGTCATCAGGGCACCTCGGGGGACCCGAGCTCGGTCATGGCGTCCACCAGCCACCGGGCGACGTAGTCGGCGAAGGAGGTCCGGGGCAGCAGCCGGTACGTCGCCGGCGCGGTCTGCCACAGCAGCAGCGGGACGGGCCCGAGGGTGGTGGTGACCGCGACACCGGGCCCGAACGCCCGCGGGTGCAGGTCGACCGGGCAGCCCTTCTCCAGGACCGAGCGGGCACCAGGGCCGGACAGCTCGAGCACCGTGCGGTTGGCCGACACGTCCACGACCGCACCCCGGTCGGACCCCAGCGCCTCGGACAGCGCAGCCGTGAGGGACTGGGGATCGGCCTGGGCGACGACGAGGAGCTCGTCGGGCCCCAGCCAGGCGACGCCGAGCGTTCCGGCCGTCATGGTCCGCCCGACGCCGTCCGGCAGGGCGCCGCCGAGCACCGTCCCGAGCCGGGCGGCGGCGGCCGTGCCGGGCTCGACCCGGAGGCTGACCTGGGCCAGGAACGGCGTCTCGGTCACGCTCACCGCGCGGTCGCCGGTGACCGAGGCGGCGATCATCCGGTCGTGGAGGTGGGAGAGGGGACTCCTGCGCAGGGTGCTGGTCTCAGCCATCGCGCTTGCAGCCTTTCGGGTCGTAGAGGACAGGGTAGGCGATCTCGACCTCGACCGGTCCGCCGTCGAGGGGTGCCAGGACCACCTCGCCGATCCGGTCGCGGCCGCCCTCGACGAGGGCCAGCCCGAAGGTGCGGCCGAGGGCCTCGCTGTGGTAGCTCGACGTGACGTGCCCGAGCATGGGGACCGGTGCGACGTCGGGGGTCAGGGGGACGCCCGCGGACACCAGCTGGGTGCCCTCCGGGAGCCGGGTGGTCCGGTCCACGGGCAGCACGCCCACCAGGTGCCGGCGGTCGGTCCGCGCGGTGTCCGCCCGGCTGAACGACCGCTTGCCGACGAAGTCCTTGGCCTTGGACACCACCCACTCCATGCCCGCGTCCTGCGGGGTCACGGTGCCGTCGGTGTCCTGGCCGACGATCGGGTAGGCCTTCTCGGCGCGCAGCACGTGCATCGCCTCCGTGCCGTACGGCGTGATCGCGAGGTCCGCGCCCGCGGCGTACACCTGCTCCCAGACGGCACGGCCGTGCCAGCCGGACACGTTGACCTCGTAGGCCAGCTCCCCGGAGAAGGAGATCCGGCAGATGCGGGCCGGGATCCCGGAGGCCAGCACCGTCTCGCGGAAGGTCATGAAGGGGAAGGCGTCGTTCGACACGTCGAGGTCCGGTGCCAGCCGGGCCACCACCTCCCGCGAGCGCGGTCCCACGACGGCGACGGTCGTCCACTGCTCGGTCACCGACGTGCACGTCGCGTCGAGGTCCGGCCACTCCGTCTGCAGCCACTCCTCCAGCCAGTCCAGCACCCCGGCGGCACCGCCGGTCGTCGTGGTCATGAAGTAACGGTCCTCCGCCAGCCGCAGCGTCACGCCGTCGTCCAGGATCATCCCGTCCGGCCGGCACATCACGCCGTAGCGGGCCGCCCCGACCGCGAGCTTCTTGAACCCGTTGGTGTAGACACGGTTGAGCAGCTCGCCCGAGTCGGCGCCGCGGACCTCGATCTTGCCCAGCGTCGAGGCGTCCATCATCGCGACGCCGGTCCTCGCCGCCCGGCACTCGCGTGCGACGGCGGCGTCCATGCTCTCGTCCCCGCGCGGGTAGAACCGCGGCCGCAGCCACTGCCCGACGATCTCCATCTCGGCGCCGTGCTCGACGTGCCAGGAGTGTGCGGGAGTGGTCCGTGCGGGGTCGAAGAGGTCGCCGCGCTCGCGGCCCGCGAGGACGGCGAAGGAGACCGGTGCGTACGGCGCGCGGTAGGTCGTCGTGCCGATGTCACCGGGCCCTCGCCCTTCGCCGAGGGCGGCCGCGATCACGCCGATGGCGTTGACCGCGGACGTCTTGCCCTGGTCGTGCGCGGTGCTGATGGAGGTGTAGCGCTTGACGTGCTCCACGCTGCGCATCCCCGCGCCCGTGGCCCGCCAGACGTCGGCCACGGTCTGGTCGCGCTGCAGGTCCACGAAGTGGTCGTCCCAGCCCTCGGGGCCGCCGTCGACCCCGGGAACCAGCCAGAGCTGGCGGACGGTGCCGGGGCCGTCGCTGTCGTCGTCACCGGTCGGGGCGGCGACGTCGACGGGGAACCCGGCGGACTGCGAGGCGCGGATCCCGGCCCCGGTGCCCTCGGCGAGGCAGCCGGACAGGTGGAGGCAGCCGTTCGCCGCGCCCGCGACCCGCTGCCCGGCGACGGTGCCGTCCGGGACGAACGCCGCGAGGCCGTCGTCCCAGCGCACCCGGCCCTGGCGCTGGCTGTGCAGGTGGACCACGGGGGACCAGCCGCCGGAGACCGCCAGCAGGTCGCAGGCGACCGTCTCCGGGCGTCCCCTGAGCAGGCCGGCGTCATCGAGGGCGCTCACCTCCACCGACGCGATGCGAGGCTCTCCGGCGGTGGAGACGACCGCGCTCGCGGTGAGCACCCGCACCCCTTCGCCCGTCGCGGCCCGTGCCCGCCGGGAGAGCCCGGCGCGCGCGTCGACCACGGCGGCCACGTGGACACCGACCGCGGTCAGGTCGCGCACCGTGTCGTAGGCGCTGTCGTTCGTGGTGGCCACGACCACGCGCGACCCGGCTCGCACGCCGTACCGGTTCAGGTAGCTGCGCACCGAGGCGGCCAGCATCACGCCGGGGCGGTCGTTGCCCGAGAACACCAGGGGGCGCTCGTGCGCACCCGTGGCCACGACGACCTGCCGCGCCCGGATGTGCCACAGCCGCTCCCGGGAGACGCCGTCGGGTGCGTCGGTCCCGAGGTGGTCGGTCCTGCGCTGCACCGCGAGGACGTAGTTGTCGTCGTAGCTTCCGAACGCCGTGGTGCGCGTCAGCACGGTCGTCTCCCGGGCCTGCGCGAGCTCGCGGGTGGCGGCGCCGACCCACTCGAGGGCGGGCGCGCCGTCGACGGTCTCCACGCTGGAGCCGAGCAGGGACCCGCCGGGCTCGGGCTGGTCGTCGAGGAGCACCACCCGGGCGCCGGACCGGCTCGCGGCCAGCGCAGCCGCCATGCCTGTCGGCCCGGCGCCGACCACCAGCACGTCGGTGTGCACGAACCGCTTGTCGTACACCGCCTCGTCGGGGATCGGGTCGAGCCGGCCCAGCCCGGACAGGGTGCTCGCCTCGAGGCCGTCCACCAGGGAGACCGTGGTGGCCGGGAGCATCGGCTCCGAGCAGGGCCCGGAGACCTGCAGCAGGGCGTTGGGCTCCTCGACGCCGGCGGAGACGATGCCGCGGGGCCGGCCGCGGTAGATGGAGGGGGCGACCTCCAGGCGGCCGTTCGCGAGCATGGCCGAGGCGACGGTGTCGCCCGGGTGGCCGAGCATCTCGTGGCCGTCGACGGAGAACCGCAGCACGGTGCTCCGGTCGACCCGGCCGCCGGCGGGCAGGCGGTGCGGCTGGGCGGGTGGCTTGGCCAGTGGTTGGCTGGGCGGTTGGCTGGGTGGCTGGCTGGGTGGCTGGGCGTTCACGTGCGTCCTCCGGGGGTCACGGGGCCGGTGTGGGGGCTGGTACGGCGTCGCCGAGCGCGGGCCGCGGGTCGCCGGGTCGGTAGACGGCGAGCACCTCGTAGGTGCGGGTGTCGCGCACGGCGTTGAACCAGCGGCGACAGCCGACGCTGTGCGCCCAGCGCTCGGCGAACGGGCCGCGGGTGTTGTCGCGGAAGAACAGGAACTCGGCCCACTCCTCGTCGGTGAGGTCGGCCGGCCGCTCGGGGTAGGCGACGTGCGCCTGACCTCCGTAGTGGAACTCCGTCTCGTTCCGCGGCCCGCACCAGGGGCAGGTCAGCAGCATCATGGGACTTGTCCTCTCAGGTCTCGGCTCAGTGGGCGACGGCTGCGGCGCCGTGCTCGTCGACGAGAGCGCCCGTGGTGAAGCGCTCGAGGCCGAAGGGGCGGTTCAGGGGGTGCGGCTCGCCGGTGGCCATCGTGTGCGCCATGGTCCAGCCGGCCGACGGCGTGGCCTTGAACCCGCCGGTGCCCCATCCGCAGTTCACGAAGAGCCCGTCGACGGGCGTGGGCCCGATGATCGGCGACGCGTCGGGGGAGACGTCGACGATGCCGCCCCAGGTGCGCAGCAGGTGCGCGCGGGCGAAGATCGGGAACAGCTCCACCGCGGCCGCCATCTGGTGCTCGATCACGTGGAACGAGCCCCGCTGCCCGTAGCCGTTGTAGGAGTCGACCCCCGCGCCCATCACCAGCTCGCCCTTGTGGGCCTGGGAGGCGTAGACGTGCACGTGGTTCGACATGACCACGGTCGGGTGGACCGGCTCGTACAGCTCCGAGACGAGGGCCTGCAGGGGATGGGACTGGATGGGCAGCCGGAACCCCGCGGCCTCCGCGAGCACGCTGCTGTGCCCGGCCGCCGTCAGCCCGACGACGCCGGCGCCGATGCGGCCACGGGTCGTCTCCACGCCGACCACCCGGTCGCCGTCCCTGACGAACCCGGTGACCTCGCAGTGCTGGATGATGTCGACGCCCATGGCGTCGCACGCCCGGGCGAACGCCCACGCGACGTGGTCGTGCTTGGCGATCCCCGCGCGCGGCTGGAAGGTGGCGCCGAGCACCGGGTAGCGGATGTCGGGTGAGGTGTTGAGGATCGGGCAGACCTTGGCGACCTCGTCCGCGTCGAGCCACTCGGCGTCGACGCCGTTGAGGCGGTTGGCGTTGACGCGGCGGGTGCTCTCGCGGACGTCCTGCAGCGTGTGCGCCAGGTTCAGGACGCCCCGCTGGCTGAACAGGAAGTCGTAGTCCAGCTCGGCGGGCAGGTCCTCCCACAGCCTGAGGGCGAACTCGTACATCGCCGCGCTCTGGTCCAGCAGGTAGTTGGACCGGATGATCGTCGTGTTGCGGGCCATGTTGCCGCCGGCCAGCCAGCCCTTCTCCAGGACGGCGATGTTCGTCAGGCCGTGGTTCCTGGCCAGGTAGTACGCCGTGGCCAGGCCGTGCCCGCCGCCGCCGACGACGACCGCGTCGTACGACGGCTTCGGGTCGGGGTTGCGCCAGAGCCAGGCGGGGTGCTCGGGAAGCGGTGTGGTGCTCATGACTCGGCTCCTTGCGGGTGCGGGTCCAGGTGTGGGCCCAGGTGCGGGTCCAGGTGCGGGTCCAGGTGCGGGTCCAGGTGTGGGTAGAGCGG
>JAICKK010000102.1 GCA_025927955.1 Nocardioidaceae bacterium | reverse complement strand
CCGCCCACTGCGCGGCCAGGGTGATCTCGCGCCACTCCTGCTCGCGCAGCGCGTCCTGGGTCGCGCCGACCAGCGCGGCCGCCGCCTCGGCGTCCAGGTCCACCACCCACGATGAGTCGAACACGTGTTCGATGATACCGGACTCCGCCGACAGGATCCGACAGGATCCAGCCGACAGGATCCAGAGCGAATCCCCTTGTCCACAAGGGGAACCGTCAACGACCGCCCGCGGCACTAGGGTTCATGGTCGTCCTTTCGGGGGCGGTCAGCCCGGGTATACATCCGGATGCAGACGGTGTCCCGGCTCGGACACCTCGACCGACCAGAGGATCGCAGATGGCCGACCCGCACCGAACGACCCCCTCGGGCAAGCCGCGCGCCCGATCGCTGGCGATCCAGTTCGCCGGATCGCCGGGCCGATGGGACGCGGTCACCGACGTGCCGGGCGTCGAGGTGGGCTACACCACCCTGGTCGAGGGTGACAGCGTCCGCACCGGAGTGACCGCCCTCCATCCCCGCGGCGCCGACCACCCCGGCGACCCCGTCGCGGCCGGCTTCTTCAGTCAGAACGGCAACGGGGAGATGACCGGCGTGTCCTGGATCGAGGAGTCCGGCACCTTCACGGGCCCGGTCGCGATCACGAACACCCACGCCGTCGGCGTGGCCCACGCCGGGATCGTCGCCTGGACGGTCAAGCACCATCCGCACCTGGCCGACGCGTGGCTGCTTCCCGTGGCGGCCGAGACCTGGGACGGCTACCTCAACGACATCAACGGCCACCACGTCAGCGAGGCGAGCACGGTCGACGCCCTCGAGGCAGCCGCCTCGGGGCGGGTCGAGGAGGGATCGGTCGGCGGTGGGACCGGGATGAGCTGCTACCAGCTCAAGGGCGGCTCGGGCACCGCCTCACGGCTGGTCGGCTACGGCGACACGACCTACACCGTGGGCGCGTTCGCGCAGGCCAACTTCGGTCCCGCCACGAGCTCACCCTCGCGGGAGTCCCGCTCGGGGAGCTGCTGGCCGACGACAACCCGATGGCGCCTGGCCCGGACCGGTACGACGGGGTCGCACTTCTCCGGCGACCTGTTCCTGGCGTTCTCGGTGGCCAACCAGGGCGGACTGAGCCCGTCGTTCGCCACGCTCCGCGGCGACGGCGCGGGCAGCTACGACCATCTCGACCTCATTCCCTGGGGCTTCCTCGACCCCTTCTACGAGGCGGTGGTCCAGGGCGTGGAGGAGGCGGTCGCCAACGCGCTGGTCGCCAACGAGGACATGGTCGGCTACCGGGGCCATCGGACGCCCGCGCTGCCGCGGGACCGGGTCGCGGCGGTGTTCGAGTCGACGCGCTGAGCCGCCGCGCGGAGGGCGGTCAGGACCGGCCCAGCCAGGCGAGGGCGGCGACGACGAGCGCGCTGGTACCGGTGTCGAGGGTCGGCTGGAGGACGGGAGCGAAGGTCGCGGAGTGGTTGACCGGGATGTCCTGCGCGACCCGGCCGGCGGCTCGTGCCGCCTCGTAGGCATCGGGGTCGATCCCGCCGATGCCCCAGTAGGTGTAGGGGACCCCCAGCGCGACGGGGATGTCGGAGAAGTCCTCGCTGGCCGTCTGCAGCGGCAGCTCCTGGGCGTCCTCGCCGAACTGGCGGCCGAACGCGGCCGCCACCCGCTCCGTCGCGTCACGATGGTTGTCGGTGAGCGGGAACCGGTCGAACAGCTCGAACTCGGGGGGCTGCGGGCTCCCCGAGGCGTCGCACTCGGCGGTGACGATGCGGCGGACCGCCGCGAGGATCGCGGTTCGGGTCTCGTCGTGGTAGCTCCGGACGTTGAGGGCGACCACGGCATGGTCCGGGATGACGTTGCTCTTCGTGCCGGCCTGGACGCTGCCGACGGTGAGCACGGCCGGTTCGCCGGGCCGGGTCTCGCGCGAGATCACGGTCTGCAGACGGACGACGATCATCGCGGCCAGCACCACCGGGTCGACCGAGGCCTGCGGCATCGAGCCGTGCGCTCCCCGTCCGTGGACGGTGATGCGCATGCTGTCGGCGGCGGACAGGGTCGGGCCGACCCGCGTGCCGACCGAGCCCGCGGGCAGGGGGAGCACGTGCTGGCACAGCGCCACCTCCGGCGTGCCGACCAGGTCGGCGAGCCCGTCCGCGAGCATGCCCTGGGCCCCGTCGGCCACCTCCTCGGCCGGCTGGAAGACCGCGACGACGCTGCCGCGCCAGGCGCCGGTGTCGGCCGCCAGCAACGAGACCGCACCGAGCAGGCAGGCGACGTGCACGTCGTGACCGCAGGCATGCATCACCGGGACCTCGTTGCCGTCGGCGTCGGTCGCGGTGACGGCGCTGGCGTACGGCAGGCCGGTCGCCTCCCGGACCGGGAGGGCGTCCATGTCGGCACGCATCAGCACACTCGGCCCGTCGCCGTTGCGCAGCACCCCGACGACGCCGGTGCCGCCCACCTCCTCGTGGACCTCGCAGCCGGCCTCGCGCAGCCGGTCGGCCACCCTGCCCGCCGTACGACGCTCCTGGTGGGACAGTTCGGGGTGGGCGTGCAGGTCGCGGTAGAGGTCCTCCTGCAAGGCGCGGACCGAGCCGAGACCGGCAAGCGTCGAGCTGGCATCGTCGGTGGTCATCGGACGTCCTCCTGGCTCAGTCGGGGTTGATGCGGGGCGGGCTGGGAGCGTTGAGGCGCAGCCGCACACCCAGCAGCCGGATGGCGAAGCAGACGACGGCAGCAGCCAGGGCGACGGGGATGCCGTAGACCCCGGTCCGGACGGTGACCACCACGACGGTCGCCGCCACCAGCGCCGGGATGGCGTACAGCTCGCTGCGCAGCACGACCGGCACCCGCCCGCTCAGCACGTCGCGCAGGGTGCCACCGCCGACGGCCGTGATCGCGCCGAGGATGACCGCCTGTCCGGGACCGACGCCGAAGTCGAGGGCCTTGCTGGCTCCGGTGACCGCGAAGAGGCTCAGCCCTGCCGCGTCCAGCACCAGGATCGGCTTGACCAGACGGGTCAGTCGCCAGCCGAAGGCGAACGCCACCAGGCTCCCGGCCGCCGCCACCATCAGGTAGCGCCAGTCGCTGAACGTGGCCGGTGGCAGCGAGTCGATGAAGATGTCGCGGATGATGCCGCCGCCCAGGGCCGTGACCATCCCCAAGGTGACCACCCCCACCACGTCGAGCTTCGCCACCCGGATGGCGGTCAGCGCCCCGTTGAGCGCGAAGGCGAAGGTGCCGCCCAGGTCCAGCGCCAGCAGCAGGGGCGGCTCGGTGCTCACCGGACATGTCTACCCTGCCCCCGTCCCCCCTCGTCCGTCTGCCCTGCCCCGCTCCTGCCCCCGGCTCCCCCGGACGCGCCATGGTCGTGGAAGAGCCGGTCCGCCTCACCGGGCGCGTGGAAGTGCGGCGCCATCGGACCCGGGTCGGTCGGCGTGTGCCGCCCCCGGACATGCTCCTCGTGCAGCCACCTGGTCCAGGCGCAGAGCCGGTCGACGGTGCCCTGGTCCTTGCGGGACATCGCGAGCACCGGTGCGCCGTTCCGCGCGGCGGTCGCGTCGGCCACCATCTGGTCGACGTCGACGTCGACGTACGGTGCCAGGTCGGTCTTGTTGACGACCAGCAGGTCGGCGCGGGCGATGCCCGGGCCGCCCTTGCGGGCGACGTCTCCGCCGCCGGCGACGTCGAGGACGAAGATCTGGGCGTCGACGAGGCCGGGCGAGAAGGTGGCGGTCAGGTTGTCCCCGCCGCTCTCGACCAGCACGACGTCCAGCGGCGCGAAGTCCCGTTCCAGGTCCTCTATCGCGATCAGGTTCATCGTGATGTCGTCACGGATGGCGGTGTGCGGGCAGGCACCCGTCTCGACGGCGCGGATGCGCTCCTCCGGAAGGACGCCTGCCGACCGGAGCAGGCGGGCGTCCTCGTCGGTGTAGATGTCGTTGGTGATCACCCCGAGCCTCATCTCGTCGGCCAGGTTGCGGCACAGCGTGGCGATCAGGGAGCTCTTGCCGGTCCCGACCGGGCCGGCCACCCCCAGACGCAGGGCCCTGGCCGTCGACGGGGCGTGGTCGTTGCTACCTGACATGGGATGCCTCCTGTGCCGCTTCGGCGCCGATCGGTGTGCTGCCGGCCCGCCCTGGCGACCACGGCGGCCCCAGCCGCGCCAGCCCCGCGTCGAGCCCGCTGCGCAGCTCGAGGTTGTCACCCGCGAGCGCAGCGACCAGGACGGCGGGGCCGCTGAGCGGGAGCACGACTGCCTCGCCGGACAGCCGGTGTGCTGCCTGCGGGGCCACGGCGCCCTCCGGGTCGACGACGAGGACGGACCCGACCGCACGATGGTGTCCGCTGACCGCGGGAGAGCGGGCATCCGTCGTACCGAGATCCAGGTCCTGGTGGAAGAGGGGCTTGCCGCCCAGCCGCACCCTCGTGCGCTGGCGCAGCCTCCCCGAGGCCTCCCGGTGCCGACCGAGCAGGATCTCCTCCCGCATCACCAGGCGGGCGCCGTCCGCCAGGTCCACCCGGACGTCGTTGACGTGGTCGGCCCCCCGGGCGCAGATCAGCGGCTCCGGCAGCCAGACCAGCGTGCCGCCGTCCGCGACCCGGATCCGCGTCACGGTGCACGAGCGCGCGCCCTCGGGCCCGGGCAGGAGGAGGGTCGCGGAGACCTCCCGCAGGACGAGCGCGCTGCCCGCCCCGACGTCGACGTCGAGGTGCAGCCGGTCCCCGCCCACCGGTCCCGCCGCCCCGGCGGCCAGGCACACCCGGGCCACCTCGGGCGCTCCCCCGGCCCAGGGCTCGGGTCCCTTGGCCATGGTGATCCGCGGCACCAGGGGAACCTCGGCTCGCAGGGTGCGCACGCAGCTGCGGCGCGTGCCGTCGGACAGCGTGCGGAGCTCGGTGGCCACGCGGGCGTGTGCGCGCATCCCGACGGCTCCGGGCCGCGACGTGAGGGCCGTCGCCGCGTCCGGGGCGCTCACGACGCGAACAGACGCGTCTGGCGTACGGCGTGGTCCTCGGCGGCGATGTCGAGCAGGGGCGTGCCGCGCGCGGGCAGGTCGGCGGCGTCTCCGAGGCTGTCCAGGACCGCCGTGTCCGCCAGGTCGTCGACCAGCGGGGCCAGCCGGGCGAGAGCCGCGTAGGCGCCGAACGGGTCGATGTGCAGCAGGCGGACGGCCGCCGCGACCGGCCCGGCCACCGAGTCGTGCAGGACGGCCAGGGCGGCGCCGTGCCGGTCGAGGCCGACGACGCAGGCGCCGGCCCCCACGGCGAGGGGATGATGCGGCGAGCGGCCCAGCCGGTCCAGCGGCACCTTCGGGCCGATCGCCCCGAAGGCGCGCACGAACTGACGCCCGAGGCCTCGCGAGGTCGCCCGTTGGGCGGGTGAGGGGATCCTCGCGTCCAGCTCGGCGTCGAGGGTCCCCAGGAGCGCGTCGTCGTGCTCGCCGAAGGCCCCGCATGCGGCGGCGGCGAAGGCCGCGAGCGTCGCGCCCGTCGTGACGGCTCGCCCGTGCAGGAAGGCCTCGAGCGTCTCCACGTCGCGGACCCGACCGGCCGCCACGGTCGGCTCGAGACCACCGGAGTGGGCGTAGCCACCCGCAGGGAAGCGACCGTCGGCGAGCAGCAGCAGGGAGGCGGCGCTCCCGGACATGGCCACTCCCTTCGAGCCGGTCAGTACAGGAAGTAGCGCTGGGTCATCGGCAGCTCGTCGACCGGCGGATGGTCGACGAGAGCCCCGTCGATGTGCACGGCGAAGGTGTCGGGGTCCACCTCGATGTCGGGCTGTGCGTCGTTGAGGGGCAGATCCGCCTTCGTCCGCTGCCGGACGTTCTCGATGGCCACCAGGGGACGATGGACGTTCAGGCGGTCGGCCAGCCCGTCCTCGACCGCCGCCGGCGCGACGAAGAACAGGCTGGTCGCCTGGGCCGCGCGGGTGTGCACGTCGTAGCCAAGGCGCGGCAGCACCGGCTGGGGAGTGGGGACCGATGCGTTGGGGTCCCCGAGCATCGCCATCGCCGCCATCCCGCCCTTGAACACCGAGGTGGGCTTCACCCCGAACAGCGGCGCTTCCCACAGCACGAAGTCGGCGAGCTTGCCCGGTTCGATCGAGCCGATCTCGCGGTCGAGCCCGTGCACCACGGCGGGGCAGATGGTGTACTTCGCGACGTACCGACGAGCGCGGTTGTTGTCGGCCGCCCCGTCGCCCTCCAGGGGACCGCGCAGGCTCCTCATCACATGGGCCGTCTGCCACGTGCGGAGCACGGTCTCACCCAGACGTCCCATGGCCTGGGCGTCCGAGGACATCACCGAGATCGCCCCGAGGTCCTGGAGGATGTCCTCGGCCGCGATGGTGGTCGCGCGGACCCGGCTCTCGGCGAAGGCCAGCTCCGCCGGGATCCGAGGGTTGAGGTGGTGCGCCACCAGGATCATGTCCAGCTGCTCGTCCGCGGTGTTGACCGTGAACGGCCGCGTCGGGGTCGTCGAGGCGGGCAGCACGTTCGGCTCGCTCGCGATCCGGATGATGTCCGGCGCGTGCCCGCCCCCGGCCCCCTCGGTGTGGTAGGCGTGGAAGCAGCGCCCGGCGACCGAGCGCAGCAGGTCCTCGACGAACCCGCCCTCGTTGAGCGTGTCGCTGTGGATGGCGACCTGGACGCCGGAGGCCTCGGCCACCTTGAGGGCGGCATCGATCACCGACGGCGTGGCTCCCCAGTCCTCGTGGACCTTGAAGCCTGCGGCCCCGGCCCGGAGCTGCTCCCACAGCGCCTCCTCACCGACGGTCGTCCCGCGCCCGAGGAAGGCGACGTTGACCGGCCACGGGTCGAAGGCCTCGAACATCCGCTCCAGCCACCACGCGCCCGGGGTCGCGAGGGTCGCCTTCGACCCGTCCGTGGGGCCGCTGCCGCCTCCCACCAGCGTCGTGACGCCAGCCTCCAGCGCCACCGGGCACATGGCCGGGGACACCATGTGGACGTGGGTGTCGATCGCTCCCGCCGTCATGATCAGGCCGGCACCGTTGAGGAGCTCCGTAGAAGGGCCGATGACCAGAGCGGGGTCCACCCCGTCCATGATGTCCGGGTTCCCGGACTTGCCGATGCCTACGAAGCGACCGTCCCGGATCCCGACGTCGGCCTTGACGACCCCGCAGTGGTGGTCGAGCACCACCACGCCGAGGACCACGAGGTCGGGAGTGCCCTGCGACCGTGGCGTGTGCGACTGGCCCTGCGACTCGCGACCGGACTTGCCGCCGCCGAACACGACCTCGTCGCCGCCGGCACAGAGGTCCTGCTCGACCTCGAGGAACAGGTCCGTGTCCGCCAGCCGCAGCCGGTCACCGGTGGTCGGTCCGAACGAGGCGACGTACTGGGCGCGCTCGATCTCAGCCATCGAGCCGGCCGCCGCAGTCGCCCCGGAAGCCCGCCGCGATCCGGCGACCCACGAACGGGACGAGCTCGACGTCCCGGGCGGCCCCGGGGTCGAAGCGCGTCATGCCACCGGCCGGGATGTTCTGCCGCTTGCCCCACGCCGCGTTCCGGTCGAACTCCAGGGCGGGGTTGACCTCGGCGAAGTGGTAGTGCGAGCCGACGGTGACCGCCCGGTCGGCGGCGTTCACCACGCGCACGGTGGTCACCTCGCGGCCCGCGTTGATCTCGATCGGCCCGCTTCCGTAGCGCACCTCCCCGGGCACCCCGCTCCTGGCCGCGGTGTCGGCTCCCGGTTGGGTGGCGCCGACGGCACCGCCCTTGCCCGACGCGAGCGGTGCCTCCTGGCCGGTTCCGGGGCGCCTCTCCTGCGACGGGCTCATCGGATCGGCTCGGGGACCGTGACGAGCTTCGTCCCGTCCGGGAAGGTGGCCTCGACGTGGACCTGGGACAGCATCTCGGGCACCCCCTCCATCACGTCGTCGCGGGTCAGCACGTCCCGGGCGGCGTTCTGGAGATCGGCCTTGGTCCGGCCGTCCCTGGCGCCCTCGAGCAGGAACTGCGAGAGCACCGCCGTCGCCTCGGGGAGGTTGAGCTTGAGGCCGCGGGCGCGGCGCATGTGCGCCACCTCCGCGGCCGTGTGGATCAGCAGGCGCTCCTGCTCCCTCATCGTCAGCAGCATCTCGTCCGACCTCCGACCGCTCGAGGGCAGCGGCGAGGAGAACCCCGCGGCTGCCCCCGCGTGTACCCACGGCAGGGGTGGTGAAACGGCTGTGCCCGCACCTGTGGTCCGTGTCCCGGCATGCCGTCTGCGCGAAAGGGGTATGGCACGTCGGCTGCCTCTGCCAGCAGGCGACCGGCGCCGGCGACTGGAAGGTGCACGTCAGCGTGAAGGAGGAGCCGGTGGATGGCCTGGCGCGGGCACGACGAGCCGGGGAGGTCGCGTGCTCGGCATCGTCCTGATGCTCCTGGCCGCGGTGTGCAACGCGGCGGCGTCCGTCCTGCAGCGCAAGGCGAGCAGGAAGGAGTCCGCCTCGGAGCAGTTCTCGCTGCACATGTTCTGGGACCTCGTGCGCCGCCCGGCGTGGGTCTTCGGGATCCTCACGATGCTCACCGGCTTCCTGCTGCACGCGGTGTCCATCTCGATCTCCCAGATCGCGCTCGTCCAGCCGCTCCTGGTCAGCGAGCTGCCGTTCACGCTCGTGCTGGCAGCCGTCACGTTCCACCTGCCGGTGGCCAGGCGGGACTGGCTGGCGATCGGTGCCGCCTCCCTGGGGCTGGGCGCCTTCGTCGGCGCCCTGGCTCCGCACGGCGGGTCGGCGTACTCGGTGCAGCCGTGGACGTGGGCCATCGCCATCGCCGCGACACTGGCGGGCGTGGCCACGCTCGTCGTCCTCGGCTACCGCGGTCGCGACGAGCACCGGGCGGTGTTCCTCGGCATCGCCACCGGCGGGATCTTCGGGCTGAACTCCTCGCTGATCGCCGGGGTCGGCGCGTCGGTCGCCCACGGCGGCAACCTCTTCCTGACCTGGCAGACCTACGGGGTCGCGCTCATCGCGCCGACCTCGTTCTTCCTGCTGCAGAACGCCCTGGCGGCCGGCAACCTGGTCGCCTGCCAGCCCGGCTTCACCCTGACCAACCCGCTGGTGTCGGTCGCCTTCGGGCTCGTGGTGTTCGACGAGCAGACGCGCCAGGGGATCTTCCTGTTCGCAGCGGTTGCGGGGGCGATCCTCATCGGTGCCGGCACGGTGCTCCTGGCGCGGTCCGAGCTGCTCCAGCCGGACTCCTCCCACCACGAGGAGGGCGCGGACGACCAGGCCCGCGGGAAGGGCGACCCGTCGGCGGCCACGCCCTCCGCCTGAGCCGCGGAGGGCCCCCGTCCGGCGTACGCCGAGCCAGAGGCCCTTCCTCGGTTGGTGGCAGGTGAAGGATTCGAACCTTCGAAGGCAAAGCCGACGGATTTACAGTCCGCTCCCATTGGCCGCTCGGGCAACCTGCCGTGATGGCCCAAGATTGTCTCCGGCGCATCGGGAGATGAGAATAGCGCAGCACCCGACCCAGACCGAACCCGGAGGCACCCCACCCCATGGCCGACTCGTCCTTCGACATCGTCAGCAAGCTGGACCAGCAGGAGATCGACAACGCGATCAACCAGGCGCAGCGGGAGATCAGCCAGCGGTTCGACTTCAAGAACACCGGTGCGACGATCGCCCGCTCCGGCGACCACGCCGTCGAGATCTCCGCGAACGCCGACGACCGCGCGGCCGCCGTGCTCGACGTCTTCCGGGACAAGCTCGTCAAGCGCAACCAGTCGTTGAAGGTCCTCGACGCGAGCGAGCCACGGCAGTCGGGCCGCGAGTCCAAGATCTCCGTCCAGCTCAAGGAGGGGATCAGCCAGGACCAGGCCAAGAAGGTCGGCAAGCTGATCCGGGACGAGGGGCCCAAGGGCGTCAAGGTCCAGGTGCAGGGCGACGAGCTGCGGGTCTCGAGCAAGAAGCGCGACGACCTGCAGGCGGTGATCGCCCTCGTCAGGGAGCAGGAGTACGACTTCGCCGTGCAGTTCACCAACTACCGCTGACTACCGCTGAGCGCTCCTGCGCTGCCGGGCGGCGACCTTCTCCGCGGCGGCGAGCTCCTTGGGAGCCGGGGCGCGCTCGTCGAGCGCGTCCGGCGGGGGCACGGACGGGGCCCAGGACGCCAGCCGGTCCCTCTCGTGGAGCAGGTCGCGGATGTCGGGCTCTGCGGGGGCCAGCTCCGGGCTCCACGACAGCGCCTCGAACGGGCACACCTCGACGCAGATCGAGCAGTACATGCACAGCGACCAGTCGATCGCGAACCGGTCCAGCACGTTGCGGGTCCGGTCGCGCCCGCCCACGGGACCGGCCGGAACGGTCTCCTGGTGCGAGTCGATGTAGATGCACCAGGCGGGACACTCCCGCGCACACAGCATGCAGGAGGTGCAGTTCTCCTCGATAAGCGCGATCACGCCGCGCGAGCGGGCCGGAAGCGCGGAGCGCTCGGACACGGTCACGGCCCCCACTCGCCCGGATCGGGCACGCCGGGGGCGCGGGGCCGTCTGCGCGAGGACGCCGCGGACTCCCCCGGCTCCTTGGCGCCCGGCCACGGCTTCGCCACCCTGGAGGCCAGCACGAAGTCCTTGCGCAGCGGGTGCCCCTCGAACGAGTCCGGCAGCAGCAGCGGCGCGAGGTCGAGCGCCTCACCGTCACGGAGGAAGTCGACGCCGAACATCTCGTGGGTCTCGCGCTCGTGCCACGCGGCGCCGGCGAACACCCCCGCGACCGAGTCCACCGCCGGCCGCTCCCGGGCCAGCAGGGTGCGCAGCAGCAGGTGCCGCACGGCGCCCGGCGCGTGCGCCGCGACGTGGCACACCAGCCGGAAGCCTCCGTCGAGCTCGTCGACCGCGGAGAGCCAGTCGAAGAACACCAGCCCGAGGCCGTCGTGCGCCAGCCGCACCGCGTCCAGCCAGCGCTCCGCGGGTACGTCGACCGCGAGCAGGCCGAAGCCGTCGTCGTGCACGGTCGCGGCCACGGCCGGCGGCCCGTCGTACGCGGCCCGGACCGCAACGGCCCACTCCTCCGGCACGGTCATCGGGGGGCACACCGGTCGAGGGCGCGCAACGCCTGGACCAGCGCCTCGGGGCGCGGCGGGCAGCCCGGCACGTAGAGGTCGACCGGGACGACCTGGTCGATCCCCTTGGTGACGCAGTAGGAGTCCCAGTAGGGGCCGCCGGAGCTGGCGCAGGAACCGAACGAGACCACCAGCCTGGGCTCCGGGAGCCGGTCGTAGGCCCGTCGTACGGCGGGCGCCATCTTGTCGGTGACCGTCCCCGACACCACCATCACCGCGACCCGTGGCCGCGCGCTGTCCGCGTGCACGTCGTCGTCCTCGGGTTGCAGCACGTCGGGGAACGCCGCCACCGCCGAGACGAACTCGACCGCGCAGCAGGCCAGCCCGAGGTCGAGGACCTGCAGCGCGTACCCGTCGCCGACCTCGACCCGGTACGACTGCGGCCGTGCCCCGCCGTCCGGGGCGGGACCGACCGTCGGCAGTCCCAGGTGCACCTCCACACCGGTCACTGTAGGACGTGGCGGCGGGCTCAGCCGACGGCCACGCCCTCGAGCGAGGTCGTCGTCCCGCGGGTCGCGGTCAGCCACACCCGGCTCCCGGGCTGCAGGCCCAGCTCGCGGACGTGGGCCCTGGTGAGCACGACCGTCACGTCCTCCTGCTCGCCGGGCGCGCGCACGGTGAGGCGTACCTCGAAGCCCACCCTGAGCAGCCGCACCACCTCACCCGCGACCGACCCCGGGACGACGCCGGAGGTGTCGACGTCGATGTCGTGCGGCCTGACCAGCCGGCCGTCCAGGGTCGTGACCGGGCCGAGGAAGCCCATCACGAAGTCGGAGGCGGGCGCGTCGTACAGCTCGTCGGGCGAGCCCACCTGCTCGACCCGGCCGTCGTTGACCACGACGATCTCGTCGGCCACCTCCAGCGCCTCCTCCTGGTCGTGGGTCACGAGGACCGTCGTCACCTGCATGTCGTCGTGCAGCCGGCGCAGCCAGTCACGCAGCTCCTTGCGGACCTTGGCGTCGAGAGCGCCGAACGGCTCGTCGAGCAGCAGCACCGTCGGCTCCACCGCGAGCGCCCGCGCCAGCGCCATCCGCTGGCGCTGCCCGCCGGAGAGCTGGGAGGGCAGCCGGTCCGCGAACTGGGACAGGTGCACCAGCTCCAGCAGCTCCCCGACCCTCCACCTCACCTCGGCCCTGGGCCGCCTCCTGATCTCCAGGCCGAAGGCCACGTTGCGAGCCACGCTCAGGTGCTTGAAGGCCGCGTAGTGCTGGAACACGAAGCCGACGTTGCGCTTCTGCGGCGGGAGGTGCGTGGCCTCGTGCCCCTCGATGTGCACCGACCCCGCGTCGGCCGTCTCCAGACCGGCGATGATCCTCAGCAGCGTCGACTTGCCGCCTCCGGACGGCCCGAGCAGCGCCGTCAGGTGGCCGGTCGGGATCGACACCGACACGTCGTCGAGGGCGACGAAGGCCGGTTGCCCCGGGCCCGTCGAGGGGAAGGACTTGCTGATGCCGGAGATCTCGATGCTCATGACTGCCTGCTCTCGGAAGGACGAAGGATGCTGACCACGACGATGCAGAGCACCGACGCGAGCGCCAGCAGGAAAGCAGCCGCGTAGGCGGTGCTCTGGTCGAAGCTCTGGTACCGCTGCTCGACGACGAGCGTCGCGGTCTGGGTCTGACCCATGACGTTGCCCGAGACCACCTTCACGGCGCCGAACTCGCCCAGCGAGCGGGCCAGGCTCAGCACCACGCCGTACACGACGGCCCACCTGATGCCGGGCAGGGTGACCCGTCGGAAGGTCTGGACCGCGTTCGCGCCGAGGCTGCGGGCGGCCTGCTCCTGCTCGTCGCCCACCTCCTCGAGCACGGGCACCACCTCCCGGATCACGAGGGGCAGCGCCACGAACGCCGTGGCCATCACCATGCCGGGGGTGGCGAAGACGACCTGGACGCCGTGGGCGTCGAGGGCCTGGCCGAACAGGCCCGTGCGCGGGTTGTACACCAGCAGCAGGGCCAGTCCGACGACCACCGGCGAGACCGACATCGGCAGGTCCACGAGCGCCGACAGCACCCGCCTGCCCGGGAACACGTGGCGCACCAGCAGCAGCGAGATCCCCACACCGAACACGAGGTTCACGGCGACCGCGCACAGCGACACCACGGCCGTGAGCCGGAGCGCATGCGTGACGAGCGGGTCGCTCAAGGTGCTCGCCAGGGCGGTCATGCCGTCGGCGAAGGTGTACCTCACCACCAGCGAGACCGGCCACGCCACGAGCAGGAGCACGTATCCGACAGCGAGGCCCCGCAGCAGCCACCGGACCGGGCTCGGCTCGCGCAGCCGGGCGGTACTAGTGCCGTGGCCGGCAAGGTTCGCCCCGGCGAGCGTCGTCTGGCGGAGTGCCCGGCAAGGCCGAGAAGCGAAGGCGATGCGAAGCATCGTCGAGTCTTCGAGAACGCCGCCGGGTGCCCGCCAGGCGGCGCGTAGCGGG
>JAICKK010000215.1 GCA_025927955.1 Nocardioidaceae bacterium | reverse complement strand
CTCGGTCGCCGCCGGCAGCACCGCGTGCAGGTCGCCGACGACGCCGAAGTCGACGAGCTCGAAGATGGGGGCGTCCTCGTCCTTGTTGACCGCGACGATGGTCTTGGAGGTCTGCATGCCGGCCCGGTGCTGGATCGCGCCCGAGATGCCGTTGGCGACGTACAGCTGGGGTGAGACGGTCTTGCCGGTCTGTCCGACCTGGAAGGCGTGCGGCATCCACCCGGAGTCGACGGCGGCCCGCGAGGCGCCGACCGCGGCGCCGAGGGAGTCGGCGAACGCCTCGACCTCCTCGAAGTTGCCGCCGGTGCCCCGACCTCCGGAGACCACGATCGCGGCCTCGGTGAGCTCGGGACGACCCGACGCCGCCCGCTCCTGCGACCCGGTGATCCGGGCGCCCTTGGCCGCCTCGGACACGCTTCCGGTGAACTGCTCCTGCACGCCGGCGCCGGCCGCCTGCTCGGGGGTGGCCGAGTTCGGCTTCACCGAGATCAGCGGGGTGCCGCGGGTGACCCGGGCCCGGACCGTGTAGCTGCCGGCGAACACCGACTGCGTGGTGACCGGCGACCCGTCCTCGCCGGGCTGCACGTCGACGGCGTCGGTGATCAGTCCCGACCCCGTCCTGACCGCGAGCCGACCCGCGACCTCCTTGCCCTCGCCCCCCGAGGGCAGCAGCACCGCCACAGGAGACGTCTGCTCCACCAGCTGCGCCAGCACCTCGGCCTTCGGCGCGACCAGGTAGTCCCTGACGTCCGTGTCGTCGACGGCGTAGACCTTCTCCGCGCCGTACGAGGCGAGCGTCTGCCCCACCTCACCGCCGGCCTCGCCGAAGACGACCGCCGAGGGCTCACCGAGCCGGCGGGCGATCGTCAGCAGCTCCAGCGTCGGCTTCGCGACCTTGCCGTCGACCAGGGAGTCGACGAGAACCAGCACCTCACTCATCGTCAGCCCCTTCCTAGACGAACTTCTTCGACACCAGGAACTCGACCAGCGCGGTGGCGCCCGACCCGTCCTCGTCCTTGACGACCTGTCCCTGGGTGCGCGGCGGCCGCGCCTCGGTCGCCTCGACCACGGTCCACGCCGCGGACAGCCCGACCGCCTCCGCGTCCACGCCGAGGTCGGCCAGCGACCAGGTCTGCACGGGCTTCTTCTTCGCCGCCATGATCCCCTTGAAGGAGGGGTACCGCGCCTCACCCGACTGGTCGGTCACCGACAGCACCAGCGGAGCCGTGCCCTCGACCGTCTCGGTCGCGGTGTCCCCGTCACGCCGGATCCGCACCCCCACATCACCCGCGCCACCCTCACCGGGCGACACCTCGACCTCGGAGGCCAGCGTCAGGGCGGGTACCTCCAGGCGCTCGGCCAGCATCGCCGGCAGCACGCCCATCGACCCGTCCGTCGAGGCCATCCCGCAGACCACGAGGTCCCAGCCACCCTCGAGCAGCTCGGCGCCGACCTTCCTGACCGCCTCGGCCAGCACCAGCGACGTGGCCACCGCGTCCGAGCCGGCGACCGCGTCGTCGAGGACGTGCACCCCGCGGTCTGCGCCCATCTGCAGCGCCTTGCGGATCGCGTCCCCCGCCTGCTCGGGCCCAACGGTCAGCACGGTCAGCGTCGAGTCCCCGGCCGCGTCGCCGAGCTTCTCCTTGACCTGCAGCGCCTGCTCGACCGCATACTCGTCGAGCTCGGACAGCAGGCCGTCCACCCCGAGACGGTCCACGGTCCCGTCGTCCTCGAAGCGCCGGTCCGCCGTCGCGTCCGGCACGTGTTTGACACACACGACAATGTTCATTGCGATCCACGGCCCGACGACGGGCCCCTCCTGTGCAGGTCGGTTGGGTGACCGAGGCTACCGGCCCTCGAAGCGCGCCTTGCCGGGGCCCTCCTCGATGAACGAGCGCATGCCGGTCGTCCGGTCCTCGGTCCCGAAGAGGGCCGCGAACTGGATCCTCTCGATCTCCAGGCCGGTCTCGAGGTCGACCTCGAGGCCGCGGTCCACGGCCTCCTTGGCGGCGCGGAGCGCGTACGACGCGGCGGACCGGAACTGCCCGGCCCAGGCGAGCGCCTCCGCGTACACCCGGTCGTCGGGGACCACGCGGTCGGCCAGCCCGATGCTCAGGGCCTCCTGCGCCTTCACGAACCGGCCGGTGTAGATGAGGTCCTTCGCCCGGGACGGCCCGACCAGCCGGGACAGGCGCTGGGTCCCGCCCGCTCCGGGGATGATGCCGAGCAGGATCTCCGGCTGCCCGAACGTGGCGCTCTCCCCCGCGATCCGCACGTCGGCGCACAGCGCGAGCTCGCAGCCGCCTCCCAGCGCGTACCCGGTCACGGCCGCCACGACGGGCTTGGGGATGCGCGCCACGGCGGTGAACGCGGCCTGGAGCCTGCCGGAGTGCGTGACCATGTCCGTGTAGGACTTGGCCGCCATCTCCTTGATGTCGGCACCCGCCGCGAACACCCTCTCCCCGCCGTACAGCACGACGGCCCGCACGTCCTCGCGCGCCGAGGCCTCCTCAGCGGCCGCCCGGATCTCCTCCTGGGCCTGCGCGTCCAGGGCGTTCATCTTGGGCCGGTCGATGCGGATGGTGGCGACGCCGTCCTCGACCTCGAGGCGTACGAGCTCTCCCACGGTCTCTCCTCTGGTTGTCCGTCGTGCCGGCCAACCTAGTACGGGGGTCGCATCGGGTCCCGGAGACCCGGTTCGCCTGCCGACCGCCGGCGGCTTCGGCACAATGGCACGATGAGCACCCGCGACGGTGAGCCGGAGCCGCCCCTGGCGTGGCCCGGCAGCCACTACCCGCTGGGAGCCACCTGGTCGCCGGAGAGCACCAACTTCGCGGTCTACGCGCCCCAGGCCACGAGGGTCGAGCTGTGCCTGTTCGAGGACGTCTCGGGCCGCGAGGTCGAGACCCGCCTCCTGCTCACCGAGAAGACGCTGGGCGTCTGGCACGGCGCGGTGCCGGGCGCGTCCCCGGGGCAGCGGTACGGCTTCCGGGCGGACGGCCCCTGGGAGCCGGCGCGCGGGCGCGTGTTCAACTCCGCCAAGCTGCTGCTGGACCCCTACGCCCGGGCCGTCAGCGGCGAGGTCGACCCCACGGGCCCCATCTACGGCTACCGGCGCCACGCGAGCCTGGGCCGCGGCGACCACGACCGGCTGCGCACGGCGCAGCGCGGCCCACGCGACCACGACGACTCGGCGCCGTACGTCCCCCGGTCGGTGGTCGTCCGCGACACCTTCGACTGGGGGGACGACGAGCGGGTCCGTCCCCGCACCTCCTGGGCGGACACGGTCATCTACGAGCTGCACGTGAAGGGCTTCACCCGGCTGCACCCCGAGGTGCCCGAGGCGCTGCGCGGCACCTACACCGGGCTGGCCAGCGACGCGGCGGTGCACTACCTCAAGGACCTCGGCGTCACCTGCGTCGAGCTGCTGCCGGTGCAGGAGTTCGTCCCCGAGCCGGACCTCGCTCGCGTCGGGCTGACCAACTACTGGGGCTACAGCTCGATCGGCTTCTTCGCGCCTCATCATGCCTACAGCTCGTCCGGCGACCTCGGCCAGCAGGTCACCGAGTTCAAGGCGATGGTCAAGAGGCTGCACGCGGCCGGCCTCGAGGTCATCCTGGACGTGGTCTACAACCACACCGCGGAGGGCAGCCCGCTCGGTCCCACCCTGAGCTTCCGCGGGCTCGACGACGCCGGCTACTACAAGCACGTCGACACCGGGCACGACGGCGCCACCTACTTCGACGTCACCGGGTGCGGCAACACCCTCGACGCCGGGCACCCCGCCGCGCTGCGCCTGGTCCTGGACTCGCTGCGCTACTGGGTGAGCGAGATGCACGTGGACGGCTTCCGGTTCGACCTCGCACCGGCCCTCACCCGCACGGGACACCGGGTCGACCTGGCCGGGCCGTTCCTCACCGCCGTCAACCAGGACCCGGTGCTGCGGCACGTGAAGCTGGTGGCCGAGCCGTGGGACGCGAGCATGGACGGCTACCAGGTCGGGAGGTTCCCACCGCCCTGGTGCGAGTGGAACGACAGGTACCGCGACACGGTCCGCGACTTCTGGCGGCTGCAGTCCCACGGCATCCGCGACGTCGCCTCCCGGCTGTCCGGGTCGAGTGACCTGTACGCCGACGACGGCCGCTCGCCGTACGCCTCGGTGAACTTCGTGACCGCCCACGACGGCTTCACGCTGCGGGACCTGGTCAGCTACGACTGCAAGCACAACGAGGGCAACCTCGAGGACAACCGGGACGGCACCGACGACAACCGGTCGTGGAACTGCGGGGCCGAGGGGGAGACGGACCGGCCCGCGGTGCGGGCCCTGCGCCGCAGGCAGGCCGCGAACCTGCTCGCCACGCTCTGCCTGTCGGCCGGGGTGCCGATGATCACCGCGGGTGACGAGCGGGGCCGCACCCAGCGCGGGAACAACAACGCCTACGCGCAGGACAACGAGATCTCCTGGCTGGACTGGCGACCCGACGACGCGTGGCTCGACGTGTACGACGTCGCGAGGACCGCCCTGCGGCTGCGACGGGAGCATCCGGCTCTGCGCCAGCGGCACTTCCTGGCCGGTCGACCTACCGTCGACGGTGGCCCGAAGGACCTCGCGTGGGTGCATCCCGACGGACGCGAGATGTCGGAGGTCGACTGGTTCGACGACCGGCTGCACACGTTCGGGATGTTCGTCTCCGGGGACCCGCTGCGCGGTCGGGGCCCGCGCGGCGAGCGGCTGTCCGACAAGTCGTTCCTGCTCTGGTTCAACGCTCAGGCGGAGCCCGGCAAGGTCAAGCTGCCACGCAACGAGTGGGTCGCCGCAGGCGAGGTGGTGCTCAGCACCGACAGCGGCCATCCCGTCGGCGAGCGCGTCTCGGCCGGCGAGGTCATCGACGTCGAGCCGCGTTCTCTCATCGTCATCCGAGAGCTCTGACCCCCGCGGAGCCGACGCCCCCCGAGCCAACGCTGGTTGAGGTGCCCGAGCCCCCCGGGGCGAGGGCCTCGAAACCACCCGCACCTGCGCGCCGAAGGTGGCCGCGGACAGCCTTCGCGCGGAAGGTGACCATGGTTTCGAGGGCTCGGCTAGCGCCTCGCCACCTCAACCAACGCGCCAACGCTGGTTGAGGTGCCCGAGCCCCCAGGGCGAGGGCCTCGAAACCACCCGCACCGACGCGCGGAAGGTGACCATGGTTTCGAGGGCTCGGCTAGCGCCTCGCCACCTCAACCAGCGGGCACGCCCGCAGACGTCGCGTCAGGGCGTGGGCAGCGCGACCCGGCCGAGCTCGGCGGGCGAGACGAGGTGCTCGTTGCTGGGCAGCACCCGCACGGTGTAGCCGAACGGACCGGTGGTGGCCAGCCTCAGCTCGCCCTCGTAGCGGTGCCGTCCGGCCTCGTAGGCCTCCGCGTGTGCCAGCGTCTCGACGGTGGTGTCGACGAGGTCGTCCTCGTGGCGGATCCGACCGTGCACGACCTGCACCGTGACGTCCTCGGGACGCAGGTCGCCGAGCGAGACGAACGCACGGACCTCGAGCGGGTCGCCGAGCTGCGGCGCATCCGAGATGCCGCTGGACTCCACGTGGTCGATCGCCACGGCCGGCCAGCCGGCCCGCACCTTGCGCTTCCAGTCGGCCAGCTCCTGGGCGCCGGCGTAGTCGCCGTTGAGCCGACGGGAGCTCTGCGCGGCCGGGCTGTAGAGCTTCGTGACGTAGTCCCGGACCATCCGGTCGGCCAGCACCTTGGGGCCGAGCGACTTCAGGGTGTGCCGCACCATCTCGATCCAGCGCACCGGCACGCCCTCGTCGGCGCTGCCCTCAGACGGGTCGAGGTCGTAGAAGCGCGGCGCGACCTCGTTCTCGATGAGGTCGTACAGCGCCGTCGCCTCGATGTCGTCGCGACGGTCCGGGTCGTCGACCCCGTCGGCGGACGGGATCGACCAGCCGTTGTTGCCGTCGAACCACTCGTCCCACCAGCCGTCGAGGATCGACAGGTTCAGGCCGCCGTTGAGGGCCGCCTTCATCCCGGAGGTGCCGCACGCCTCGTAGGGCCGCAGCGGG
>JAICKK010000250.1 GCA_025927955.1 Nocardioidaceae bacterium | reverse complement strand
GAGTTCCCGATGACCGTGACCGGCAAGATCCGCAAGGTGCAGATGAGGGAGGAGTCGGCCAGGAGGCTCGGGCTGGCCTGAGCGGTGGACGCCGTGCCCGGGGCCGGCTGCAGGTTCAGGGCGACGACCCACCGGGCACGGCGTGGCGCGGTGGACGCGCGGTCCCGTGCGGGCGATGGGCAAGAATACCCGCGCAAGGCTGTGCCCCTGTGAGCTCGCCGACCCGGAGGCTCCGACGGCCCCTGCGCGCTCGGGAAGGGGAGTCATGGACCGTGCCACCGCGGAGCGACTGATCGGGCGCTACGTGACCGTCGCGCTCGACACCGCCGGCGCCGGCGACGTGTACCACCTGGTGACGATCGTCGACGGGTCCCTGCGCCTGCGGGCGGCACGCCGCCCCCGCCAGACGTTGGCGCGTGGCAACCGGGTGACCTGCATCAGCGTGGCAGGGCTGTGGGAGGCCACCGTCGTGACCGTCGACGGGGAGGACCTCACCCTTCACCTGCCGGACTGGACGGCGCGAGGACTGCCGAGAAGGCATCGCCGGGTGCCGTGCGAGGCGAAGGTCGAGCTGTGCCTGGACACTCAGCGCTTCGCCGCACGGCTGATGGACGTCTCGCTGGGTGGCGCGGCGATCCTCGTGGAGCCCTTCGAGAGCCTGCGTCCCGGCCAGGTCGTGGGCATCCGACTGCCGAGCGGTGAGGTCTCCGCCCGCGTCAGCTCCGTGCGACCGCATCGACACCGGGGGCTTCGGGTCGTGGGGCTCGCCTGGGCCGACCTCGGGCCCGAGTCGGCGGCCTGGGTGGGCCGACAGGTCGCGGCCGCATCCGCGGGGCTGCGACAGCGTCAGCGGGGAGCCGGCGACCACCCGACCTAGGGCCGTGGCCCGCAGCCCTGCCGCGGCGTCCCGCGGGCCGAGGTCGCCCACACTCTGCGTCGTGCAGCGGGGACCGTGCAGGATGGGCGCGTGAGTGACGACATCGACCGTCTCGCCGACGACTACCAGGACCACCGGCTGCGGACGTCGCCCACCTGGGCGCACCTGATCGGTGACTACCGCTACGCCGACCGCTTCGACGACGTCAGCCGCGGCGGCGAGGAGTCGGTCGCGGAGGAGCTGCGCGGCTTCGCCGCCCGGGCGGAGGCGCTGGACGGGGCCGCCCTCGACGAGCAGCAGCGCATCACCCGGGCGATGGTGGCCTGGGACGCCTCGTCGCACGCGGGGCTGCTCGACCTGCGCACCGCCGAGTTCTCGGCCAACCCGGTCTTCGGTGTGCAGGCGAGCCTCGGCGTCCAGATCCCCAAGCTCGCCGTCCCGACCGCGGACGTCGCCGAGGCCATGGTGGGCAAGTTCCAGGCAGTCGCGGTCCACCTCCACGACCTCGCGCAGCGGCACCGCGAGGGCGTGGCCTCGGGGCGCACGCCGGCGGACTTCGCGGTGCGGCAGACGGTCGAGCAGCTCGACTCGTGGCTGGCCACGCCGGTCAACCGGGACCCCCTGCTCGACGTCCAGGACCCGCCCGCGGGCGTGGACGCCGGGCGCTGGCACGAGCGGCTGCTCGCGGTCGTCCAGAAGCAGGTGCGCCCCGCCGTACAGCACTACCGCGACGTGCTGCGTGACGAGGTGGCCCCACGGGCCCGTCCCGACGAGCGCTGCGGGCTGACCTACCTGCCCGACGGCGACGAGGTGTACGCGCGGTCCGCCCGCTACTACACGACCGTGGACACGCCGGTCGAGGAGATCCACGAGATCGGGCTCCGGCAGGTCGCGGCCCTGGAGGAGGAGTACCGCGCCCTCGGGCCGGAGGTCGTCGGCACCTCCGACGTACCGTCGCTCTTCAAGGCACTGCGCGACGACCCGTCGCTGCACCACACCAGCGGGGAGCAGATCGTCGCCGACTCGAGGACGGCGATGGCCAAGGCGCGCGCGGCGATGGGCGACTGGTTCGGTCGGCTGCCGCGCTCGGACTGCGACGTCGAGGCGACCACGAGCGGGGCGGTCGCCTACTACTTCGCGCCGCCCAAGGACGGCAGCCGCGGCGGGGTGTTCTTCATGAACGTCTCCGACCCCGAGGGGTGGGGGCGCTTCGAGATCGAGAACACCGCCTACCACGAGGGCATCCCGGGCCACCACCTCCAGCTGGCGATCGCGGGGGAGCTCGACACGGTCCCGGAGTTCCGCAGGCGCGCGTTCATCGCGGCGTACGGCGAGGGCTGGGGCCTCTACACCGAGCGGCTGGCCGACGAGATGGGGCTCTACTCGACGCCGCTGGACCGGATGGGCATGCTCTCCGCGGACTCCATGCGGGCCTGCCGGCTCGTGGTCGACACCGGCATGCACGCCCTCGGCTGGAGCCGGCAGCGCGCGGTCGACTACATGCTCGCGAACTCGCCCATGCGCGCCGGCCACGTCGCCGCGGAGGTGGACCGCTACGCGGTGACGCCCGGGCAGGCGCTGTCCTACATGATCGGGCGCCTGGAGATCCAGCGGATCCGGCGGGCCGCCGAGGACCGGCTCGGCGACGCCTTCGACATCAAGGCCTTCCACGACGCCGTCCTCGACTCCGGCCCCATGCCCCTGGCCCTGCTCGACTCCGTGGTGTCCTCGCGCCTTCGCCTTTGACGCCGAGGCGTCTTGTTCCGTGGTGGTGGGGGCGCCGAGGCGTCTGGTTCCGTGGTGGTGGGGGCGCCGAGGCGTCTGGTTCCGTGGTGGTGGGGGCGCCGAGGCGTCTGGTTCCGTGACCTGGTCGCACCGCCGGGTCGCAGGACGGGACGCCTCGGCGGGCTCCGGGCCGCAGGACGGGACGCCTCGGCGGGCTCCGGACCGCAGAACGGGACGCCTCGGCGAAGAACCTATGGTGGAGGCATGTCGTCGGCAGAGTCGGTTCCCCTGGTGGTCGGGTTCGACCTCGACATGACGCTGGTGGACTCGCGGGCGGGGTTCGCGGCGACGCTGGCGGTCCTGGCGACGGAGACCGGGGTGGATCTCGACGTCGAGGCGCTGAGCGCGGTGATGGGTCCGCCGCTGGACCAGGTGCTCGCCCCCCACTACCCGGCCGACCGGATCGACGGGCTCGTCGCGTCGTTCCGCGCGCACTACCCCGACCACGCCATCGCCCCCACGACCGCCTTCCCCGGCGCGCACGCCGCCCTCGACGCCGTACGGCGTCATGGTGGCCGCTGCGTGGTGGTGACCGGGAAGTACACCGCGAACGCCCGCCTGCACGTCGAGGCCCTCGAGCTCGGCGTGGACGAGCTCGTCGGGGAGGTGTGGGGCGTCGGCAAGGCCGCGGTGCTCACCGCCCACGGAGCGGGCGTCTACGTCGGCGACCACGTCCACGACGTCGAGGGCGCGCGCGCCGCGGGCGCCCTGAGCGTCTCGGTACTGACCGGCGGCTGCACCGACGAGGAGCTGCGCGCGGCCGGCACCGACGTGGTGCTCGCCGACCTCGGCGAGTTCCCCGCCTGGCTGGACGGGCACGTCCTCGACCTGCGCCTGGCCGCGCTGGAGCGGGACCTGCGCGAGCGCGGCTCCGTGCTGGTCGCGTTCAGCGGCGGCGCCGACAGCGCTCTGCTGCTGGCCGCAGCGGTCCGGGCGCTCGGGCCGGAGCGCGTCGGCGCCGCCACGGCGTACTCCGACTCCCTCCCGCAGTCCGAGCGCGACCCGGCCCGCGCCTTCGCCGAGCGACTCGGGGTGCGGGTGCTCACCCCGCAGACGCACGAGATGGACCGTCCCGGCTACCGCGCCAACGCCGGCGACCGCTGCTACTTCTGCAAGGCCGAGCTCCTCGACGTGCTCGGGCCGCTGGCCGAGCGGCACGGCTTCGCCCACGTCGCGACCGGCACCAACGCCGACGACGCGGTCGCCGGCTTCCGCCCGGGCATCAGGGCGGCCGCCGAGCGGGGTGCGATCACCCCGCTGCTGGACGCCGGGCTCACCAAGGAGCAGGTGCGGGCGGCGTCGCTGAGGTGGGACCTGCCGACCTGGGACAAGCCGGCGGCGGCCTGCCTGTCCAGCCGGGTCGCCTACGGCATCGAGGTGACGCCGTTCCGGCTCGGACGGGTCGAGCGGGCCGAGGCGGCCGTCCGGGCCGCGCTGTCCGCGGCGGGCGTCTCGGTCCGCGACCTGCGGGTCCGCGACCTCGGCGACCACGCCTCCGTCGAGGTCGACGCCGACGCGCTGGCCGCCACGCGAGAGCTCCCCGAGGTCCGCGAGCGGCTCCTCGCCGCCGTGCGCGACGCCGGGTTCGACCGGGCCGAGGTCGACGAGCG
>JAICKK010000080.1 GCA_025927955.1 Nocardioidaceae bacterium | reverse complement strand
GTCGAGGAAGTCGGCGTAGTACGCCACCTTCTCCTCGTCCAGCGTGTACGGCGTGGGCATCAGGTCGGGCCAGAAGAAGAACGAGCGGGTCAGCCCGAGCCCGTGCTCCTGGAGCACCGCGAGCTCGTCGCGGACGACGGCGCCGTCGTACGAGCGCCACATGAACGGGCCGCCGGCGCGCGACCAGAAGTTGGCGCCCAGCCAGGTGACGGGCGAGCCGTCGACGTGCACGGACGAGGACGGGCGGCGCACTACTTCACGGCCCCGGAGGTCAGGCCGGTCACCAGGTACCGTTGCAGCAGCAGGAATCCCACCACCACGGGCACGCTGACCACGAGGGAAGCGGCCATCACCTGGTTCCAGTACACGTTGATGGCGGTCGCGTAGTTCTGCAGCCCGATCGAGAGCGTCTTGGTGCTGTCGTTGGTCATCTGCGAGGCGAACAGGATCTCGCCCCAGGAGGTCATGAAGGCGTACACCGCCACGGCGATGACGCCGGGGCGGGCCGCCGGCAGCACCACCCGGAACAGCGCGCCCATGGCGTTCGCGCCGTCGACGCGCGCTGACTCGTCGAGGTCGCGGGGGATGCCCTCGAGGTAGCTGGCGAGCATCCAGATCGAGAACGGCAGCGAGAACGTCAGGTAGGTGATGATCAGCCCGAGGCGGGTCTGGTAGAGCGCGGTGAACCCCAGTCCCTTGTCGATGTTGACGAAGATCAGGAACAGCGGCAGCAGGAACAGGATGCCGGGGAACATCTGCGTGGACAGGACGGTGCCGGTGAACACGTTGCGACCGCGGAAGCGGTAGCGGGACACGGCGTACGCCGCGAAGATCGCCACGATCACGCTGAAGATCGTCGACAGCACGCACACGATCAGGCTGTTCGCGAAGTAGTGCGCCAGCGGCACCGTCGACCAGATGTCGACGAAGGGCCGCACGGTGGCGTGCGTGGGCCACCAGTGGAAGTCGCCCTGGACGTCGCCGAGCGGCTTCAGCGAGCTGGTCACCATCACGTAGAACGGCACGAGCGTGAACACCGCGAGGAAGGTGACCACCACCCAGCGGAAGATGCGGAACGAGACTCCCTCATGCACGGCGCGACCCCCGTCTGGTCGCCAGGAGCCAGATCCCGGTGACCACGAGCAGGAACAGCAGCAGCAGCACGGACATCGCCGAGCCCAGCCCGAAGTTCCAGTTGACGAACGAGTTGGAGTAGATGTGGATGGAGATGATGTCGGCCGACTTCGGTGCCGTCGGGCCGAACAGCACGAACGGCGTGTTGAAGTCGTTGAACGTCCACAGGAACAACATGAGGACGAGCACGACGTTGACCGGCCGCAGCATGGCCATGGTGATGTGCCGCGCCTGGCGCCAGATGCCGGCCCCGTCGACCGCCGCCGCGTCGTACATGTCCCCGGGGATCGACTGCATCCCGGCGGTGAGCATCAGGAACGCGAAGGGCCAGGACCGCCAGATCGCGACGACGGCCATCGACGCGAACGCCTTGTTCCCGATCAGCCAGAACGACGGGCTGCCCATCAGGTGCAGGTCGTTGACCAGGATGTGGTTCACCAGGCCGTTGTCGCGCTGGAACATGAAGCTCCACGTGATGACACCGGCGTAGATCGGCAGCGAGTACGGCACCAGGAACATCGTCCGCAGCACTCCCCTGCCACGGAAGCTGTTCTGCAGGACCAGAGCCGCGGACATGCCGAGCGTCCACGAGACGCCGACCACGATCACCGTGTAGACGATCGTGATCGCGAACGAGTGCAGCAGGTCGCTGCCGATGGGGCTGTGGACGTCGAGCGCGATCTTGTAGTTGCCGAGACCGGCCCAGGGAGCGCTGGCCCAGTTGCTGATGTAGAACTGCGTGAGCTCGACGAAGCTCATCCAGATCCCGACCAGCATCGGGATGATGTGCACCAGCAGCTCGAGCAGGATCGCCGGCAGCACCATGAGGTACGGCACCATCGGCGGCCGCACCCACCCGCGGAGCCTCGCCCTCCTCGGCGGGGTTCCGCGGGTGCCCGATGAGCTGCCGGAGCCGGTGCCGCGGGTTGCTTGGGTGGTCACGGCGTCCCCCGGTCAGCTGCCGGAGGAGGCCATCTTGTCCTGCGCCTCCTGCAGAGCCGCCTTGATGTCGGCGTCGGAGACGCTCTTGCCCGTGGCCGCCTGCGCGACCAGCGCGTTCACCGCGTTGCCGACGTTGGTCTCGTACGCCGCTTCAGCGGGCACCAGAGGCAGCGGCACGGCGCGGGTGTGGAGGACCGACACGAACGCCTTGGCCTCGGCCGGGTTGTCGGTGAAGTTGACCGTGCCGCCCTTGATCACCGGCAGTGCCGTGAACGGCTTGTCCAGGGTCGCCTGGGTCTGCTTGCTGGTCATGAACTTCACGAACTTCAGCGCGCCGGCCTTGTTCTTGGTGTTCTTGAAGATCGACAGGTTGATGCCGGCCACGAAGCTGGCGACGTCCTTGGCGCCCTGCGGCGCCGGGATCGGGACCACGCCGTACTCGCTGGTCTTCATGCCGTCGGCCTGCAGGGTGTTGTCGGCGTTGTTCTGGCTCATCAGCATGGCCGCCTTGCCCTTGGCGAAGTCGCCGGGCGCCTCGGGGCCGTTCTTGTACTGCGCGCTGCTGGGGTTGACCATGCCGTCGGCCATCAGGTCGACGTACTGCTTGACGCCGGCGACCATGCCCGGGGTGGTGAACTGCGGCTTCCCGCTCGCGTCGAACGGGTCGGCACCGTGCTGCTGGCCGAAGATGAAGGCGAAGTGCACGCCCTCGGTGTAGCTGCCGCCCTCCATCGCCATGCCGTAGACCCCCTTGGAGGGGTTGGTGAGCTTCTTGGCGGCCGCGGTGAGCTGCTCCCACGTCTTCGGCGGCTGGAGGCCGGCGTCGGCGAACATCTTCTTGTTGTAGTAGAGGCCGTACACCAGGCCGAGGTAGGGCACCGACGTCGGCGGCTTGCCCTTCATGCCGCCGGTGGCCAGCGCGGCGGGCACGAACTTGTCCTTGCCGCCGATCGCGTTGAACTCCGAGCTGCCGAACGGCAGGAACGCCCCGGTGGCCTGCAGTGACGGCGCCCAGGTGTTGCCGATGTTGAGCACGTCGGGGCCCTGGCCGCTGGTGGTCGCGGCCAGGATCTTGCTGTAGAGGTCCGGCCAGCCGATGACCTGCAGGTTGACCTTGATGCCGGTCTGGTCCTGGAACTTCTTCAGGACGGGCGCGAGGTTCGTCTTGTCCGCGGCGAGCGAGGGCGACTGGTTGCTCGCCCAGTAGGTCAGCGTCTTGGCGTCGCTGCTCGAGCCCGAGCCGCTGCCGCCCCCGCCGCAGGCGGCGGTGGTCGCGGCCAGGGTCGTGAGGGTGACCGCGGTGGCCAACAGTCGCAACTTCACAGGATCTCATCTCCGAACGTGGGTCTGGCTGCGGGAGCGCCCGCGGTTCGGCCATCGAAGCACTTACCCGGTTAAGTAGAAAGACCTGACGTCGTGCCGTTACCCAAATGTGATGCAGGTCACAGACGTCGCCGGTCAGCCGGCGGGCGAGCCGGTGCTCTCCCGGGCCATCAGCCGCGAGGCGGGCAGCTGGACCAGGCCCCGGTTGCGCCCCTCCACCAGGTCGAGGAGCGTGTTCGCGGCCAGCGCCCCGTAGGCCAGGTTGTCGCGGCGCAGGGCGGTCATCGACGGCCGGATCAGCGTGGCGAGCTGGGAGTCGTCCCAGCTCAGCATCGACAGGCCGCCCGGTACGTCGACCCCGCGCTCCCTCGCAGCGACGAGGCCGGAGGCGGCCATCACGTCGCTGCCGTAGACGATCGCGGTCGGCCGGTCGGGCCCGTCGCGGTCCAGGAGGCGCATCGTGAACCGGGCCGCGCTGGGCCCGGTGTAGGCGCCCTCGACGGTCTCGACGTGCATCCCGCGGCGCGCCGCCGCCCGTCGTACCCCTCGGCGGCGGGCACGCTCGTGCACGAACTCGGTGGGGCCGCTGATGTGCGCGAGGCGGCGGTGCCCGAGCGCGTGCAGGTGCCCGACCGCGACGTCGGCGTCCAGGCCGTGGTCGGTCCACAGGGCCGGCATCGTCCAGTCGCGCAGGGGGCCGCCGCACAGCACCGCCGGGATCCGGTGCTCGCGGATCTGGGCCACCCGGGGGTCGCGGTACCGCTCGTCGAGCAGGATCACCCCGTCGATGCGGCGCTCGCCCCACCAGCGACGGTAGGTGCGGATCTCCTCGTCCGGGTGGTCGCCGATCACCCGCAGCAGGAGGCTCGACCCCCGCTCGGCCAGGGCCTTCTCCAGGCCGGCGAGCAGGTGCACGAAGAAGGTCTCGAACGTCAGCAGCTCCGGCGGACGGGACAGCACGAGCCCGACGACACCGGCGTCGGCGCCGGTCAGCGCGCGGGCGCTGCTGCTCGGGTACCAGCCCATCTCCTCGGCGGCGTCGAGGACCCGCTTGCGGGTGGCGTGCCCCACGCCCGGACGCCCGGTCAGCGCGTACGACACCGCCGCCTTCGAGATTCCGAGGTCACGCGCGATGTCGGCGATGGTGACGCGGCTCCCGCCTGCGGGACGCGGCTGCTCGGGGGTCCTGGTCGCCACGGGCGGCAGTCTACTGATCCGTTTCAGTCGGCGGAGGCGATCGACCGGAGGATCTCCGGCCGGACGACCCGCGAGGCGCCGCATATCCAGGGCCCGTTGGGGGCAGTCTCCCTTGTTGTCCGTGCCGTCAGCACCAGGAGGTCAAGGCCGTGGAACGACGTCGTCTGGGAAGGACCGGGCACGAGAGCTCGGTGCTAGTCTACGGGGCCGCGGCCCTCAGTGAGGTCGACCAGGACACGGCCGACGCGTCGGTCCAGGAGGCGGTCGACGCGGGCATCAACCACGTCGACGTGGCGGCCGACTACGGGGACGCCGAGCTCCGGCTGGCACCGTGGATGCCGCGCCTGCGGGAGCGGATCTTCCTGGCCACCAAGACCGGCCTGCGAGACCGGGAGCCGGCGTGGGCGCAGATCAACACGTCCCTGGAACGGCTCGCGGTGGACTCGGTGGACCTCATCCAGCTGCACGCCGTCGGCGACCTGGAGACCCTCGACCGCGTCACCCGGCCCGGCGGCGCCCTCGAGGCGGCGCTACGGGCCCAGGACGAGGGGCTGGTCCGGGCCGTGGGGATCACCGGCCACAGCCACACCGCGCCCGCCACGCACCTCGAGGCGCTGCGCCGGCACCCCTTCGCCACCGTGCTGACCCCGCTCAACCCCGCGCTGTGGCGGATCCCCGACTACCGCGCCGACTACGAGGCTCTGGTGGCGGAGGTCCAGCGGCAGGGTGCCGGGCTGATGACGATCAAGACCGTCGCCCGGCGGAACTGGCCGTCGGGCTCCGAGCAGTCCCACGCGACGTGGTACGAGCCGCAGACCGACCCCGAGCGGATCCGGGCGGCCGTGTCCTGGGTGCTCGCCCACACGGAGGTCACCGGGCTGGCGACGCCCGGTGACGTGCGGCTGCTGCGCCACGTCGTGCCCGCGGAGGCCGACCGCATGCCGGTCGAGGAGGCCGAGGCGGTGCTGGCGCGCGACCTCGCGTACGCCTCGCCGTTCGAGGCGATGCCCGCGGGGATGTGACCGGCACAGCCCAGGAATAGATCGGTCCGGGCCGGGCTTGGGGCCGAGAGCGGGCGGCGATGACCGCCTCGCGGCCCGAGGAGGCAGCATGCGAGCGTTGCAGTTCACGACGTACGGAGGACCCGAGGTCCTCGAGTGGGCGGAGGCCCCGGAGCCGCACGCGGGACCGGGAAGGATCCGGATCGCCGTCCGGGCGGCGAGCGTGAACCCGATCGACTGGAAGACCCTCTCCGGCGCCGGGTCCAGGGGCGAGCCGATGACCGGCACCGGCTACCTGGGGTTCGACGCGGCCGGTGTGGTCGACGAGGTCGGCGACGGGGTGAGCGACGTCGCCGTGGGCGACGAGGTGCTGGGCCGCGGCCAGCACACGCAGGCGGAGTACGCCGTGCTGTCGTCGTGGGCGGCGAAGCCGCCGTCGGTCGACTGGGCGGTCGCGGCCGCCGCCGGCGTGGCGGGTGAGACCGCCGAGCGCGGCCTTCGCCTGCTGGGCGTGCAGGAGGGCGAGACGCTCTTCGTCGACGGCGGGTCGGGCGGCGTGGGAGCGGCCGTGGTGCAGATGGCGCTCGCCAGGGGCATCAGCGTGGTCGCCTCCTCGAGCGAGGCCAACCACGACTACCTGCGCGAGCTCGGCGCCACGCCCGTGCTGTACGGCGAGGGCGTGGCCTCTCGCGTCCGGGACGCGGCCGCAGGGCCGGTGGACGCCGTGTTCGACGTCGCGGGCAAGACCCCGGTCGAGGAGCTGGTCGCCCTGGCGCCCGAGCCGTCCCGGGTCGTGTCGATCGCGAACTTCACCGCGGGCGAGGCCGGGGTCAGGGTCACCGGTGGCGGTGCGGACAGCCGTCCCATGGAGGCCCTCGCCGAGGTCGCCGGGCTGCTCGCCGACAACCGGCTCGTTCTCGAGGTGCAGACGTTCCCCTTCGACCGTGCCGCCGAGGCCTACCGCCTCAGCCAGGGCGGCCACGTCCGCGGCAAGCTCGTGCTCGTGCCCTGACCCCCGCGAGCCGACACCACGACGATCCCCGGCCGGCCTGACGAAGGGGGGCGACCGACCGGTCGGGGACTCACCAACGAGACTGACCAAGCTCACCTGGCGACAACCTGAGCGCGTCGCCCGGCCCGCGGCAGGCGCACCCGCCTCCCGAGGACGACCTCGGGAGGGGAAGACTGGCCACATGGGCGAGACGACCTTCGAGCGGACCAGACCCGAGGACTACCTGACCAGGCTGGCGGCCTCCGAGCTGGGCCGGTCCTACAAGTCCCTGGCCATCAGCGAGCTGGGGATCGAGCCGGGAGAGACCGTGCTGGACCTCGGCTGTGGTCCGGGCGCCGACCTCCCTGCGTTCGCCGACGCGGTCGGCGCTCGGGGCGTGGTCATCGGCCTCGACAACGACCCGCTCGCGGTACGCCGGGCCCGTGCCGGCTGCGGGACGGGCGTGGAGGTGCGCCATGCCGATGTCCAGGCGACCGGGCTGCCGGACCGCAGCGTCGACAGGGTGCACACCGACCGCGTCCTGCAGCACGTCGCGGACCCGCTCCGGGTGCTCCGCGAGACGCGCCGGGTGCTCCGGACCACGGGGCGGGCCGTGTTCGCCGAGCCGGACTGGGACACGCTCGTCGTCGACCATCCAGACCTGGAGGTACCGCGGGCCTACCGTCGGTTCATCGTGGACCGCGTGGTGCGCAGCCCGTGCATCGCACGTCAGCTGCCCGGGCTTGCCGCGCGAGCCGGCATGTCGGTCACCCGCGTCGTCCCCGTCACGACCGCGTTCCGCGACGCCGAGGCGGCCGACGAGGTCTTCGGCTTCCGCCGGGTCACCGAGAGGGCGGTCGCCGCGCGGTACCTCGAGCAGGACACCGCCGACAGGTGGCTCGAGCACCTCGCCACCCGCCCGTTCTTCGCGTCGGTGACCCTCTTCCTGGTCGTCGCAGAGCCGGGGTCGTAGCGCCCGGTGCCGTGGCCGGCAACGGCGACCGGGTCGGCCCTCTCGTGCGGCCGCCTCCAGGCTGGGTGCCGTCTCTTGCCGCGGCTCTGCTCCGATGCGACAGTTCGTTGTCGTGAAGCCGATAGTGCCGTGCTTCCTCCTCGTTCTCGTGGCGGCGTGTTCGGGCGGGCATCCAGCGCAGGTGACGCCTTCCGCCCCGGCTCCGCACTCCTCAGCTGCCGCCGAGGGCGGGCCACCCCTCGGCGAGCCCGGTTGCCGTCCCCCATCGCCCGTCGAACCTCGAGAGGGGCTGCCCGAGGTCGAGGGCACCGGCGACGGGCTGCAGATGTGGGGGCTGATCATGGCGACCGGTGGCGGAAGCCGGCTGCACGCCCACGAGGACGTCAAGATCGTCTGGCGCATCACCGGCCGCGGCGAGCTGCATCTGACAGCGACCGGTCCCGACGGCCGAAGACATGCGTTGGAATGGGGGCCCGACCTTCACGCGGGCAGCAACTACACGCGTCCCGGTGACGAGTGGGGGGCCGGCTACCGGTTCACCCGGCCCGGCTGCTGGACACTGGAGGCCAAGCGCGGACGAGCCTCGGCACGGGTATGGCTCGACATCGCGACCTGAGGCCGGCGGGGCGTCAACGGGCCAGGGCGCCCATCGGGTCCCAGGCGGGCAGCACCGTCGGCTCCGCGTCGAGCGCGGCGAGGAGGTCGGCCGGCAGCATCGACTTCGGCGCGGCGATCTCGAAGACGTACTCGTCGAACCACGAGTCGTTCATGGTGTAGAAGCCCTTGTCGGCGTGCTCGTCGCCCCACGAGTTCTCGACCCGCCACTTGCGGGGGCTGCCGTCGACCAGGTCGACGCCGGTGAGCAGCATCGCGTGGGTCATCAGGGTCTGGTGGTAGTCGAGCCGGGCAGCCTTGTCGAGGGTGAGCTCGGTGGCGTAGACCTCCTCGAGGTCGTGCAGCCTGGCGTCCCAGATGCCGCGGTCGCGGTCCATCTGCTGCGCCACGTCACAGCCGAACCACACCGGCGTTCCGTCGACGATCATGTCGGCGGCGATCCTCTTCATCGTCGCCATCTCGACGTTGAGATAGACCACCTTCGGGGCGCCGACCACGTTGCCGAGCAGGTCCACGGTGTAGGTCCTGCCGTACGGCGAGGTCGCGCGCGGGTCGTGCACCAGGCAGACGAGGTCCTCGGCGTCGATGGTGAAGTACTGCCGCTGGAACTCCTGAGGCGTGAGCCACCCGTCGCGGTGGAACTGCTTGTTCTGGTCGGTCCACTGCCAGAAGAACCGCTCCGGCGGCGTGCCCAGGTGCAGGCACAGCGCGCGCCACACGGTCGTCAGCGTCGTCTCGACGATCTCCGGACGGGTTCCGACGGGTGCCTCGCGAAGGGCCCGTGCAGCGGTGTGGAGGATCCGCCGCAGCGAGGCGTTCATCTGCCCGGTGCCCTCGGAGCTGATCGTCTCGGGCATCACCGACTTCGGCACGACGCCGTGCTTCTTGACGACGGCGACGAACATGTTCCACTGGCCACCGTCGCCGAGGCAGTCCTCGAGCAGCGTGGCGACGGTGCGGTCGTCGGTGGGCCGGTCGGCGGTGTCGATGATCGCCTGCAGGAAGTAGTTGGCCCGCTCGATCTTGTCGAAGAACATCGCGTGGTTCTGGCTGAACTCGAACTCCTTGACGTTCAGCTTCGCGGCGGCGCCCACCCTGAACATGTTGAGCCCGGCGAACAACCAGCAGCGGCCGCTCTTCTTCTGGTTCGTGGCCTTCCAGTCGTCGAGCTGGTGCGACATCGTCGTGTCGGTCGCCATCACGACGTCGTGGTCGAGGGCGACGTCCTTGAGCTCGGACGTGGTCAGGGCGTTCTGCAGGAGCTTGGCCGCCGGATCGGCAGCGAACTCCTTGCGGAGACGGTCCAGATCGGCGTTGGTGAGAGACCCGGTCGACATAGGGGCACCGTACCCCAGCCGGACGCGTGTCAGTCACGGCCGTCGCGGCGGCTCGGCTCCCCGGCCGCCGAGGCCCTCAGGCCGGCGCCACCGACGAGTCGAGCGGGTCGGGCGGCGGAGGCAGCTGGACCTCCGCGGACCCGTCGTCCTCGGTGAGGTCGATCGGACGACGACTGAAGTAGGGACTGCCGGCGCGCCAGTAGATCGCCATGGGGATGACGCCGGCGAACAACGTGCCGAGGCCGATCAGGTCGACGGTGAGCCCGAGCGACGGGATCGACTCCACGAAGATCCACCCCATGAACGCGGCGCCGATCCCTGGCCACAGCCCGATGAACACGAAGTTCCGCACCGAGCTCAGCACGACCCGGCGGTAGGCGACCACCACCGCGATCCCGGCGAGCGCGTAGTAGAACGCGATCTGCAGGCCGATCGAGCTGATCGCGTCGGACAGGATCGTGGCGACGCTACCGAGGAAGTTGGACCCGATGAACAGCACCAACGAGACGCCGGCCACGACCAGCGTCGCGAACGCGGGGGTGCGGAAGCGGGGGTGGACCTGACCGAACGCCCGTGGCAGCGTGCGATCGCGCCCCATCGCGAACAGCGACCTGGTCACCTGGATCAGGGTGGTCTCCAACGTGGCGATGGTGGACAGCATCACGGCGAGGATCAGCAGCTTCCCCCCGGTGCCCGGCCAGACCGCTTGCCCCAGCGTTGCCAGGATGTTGCCGTTGTCCGCGCCGATGGTCTTGGCCGACAGCACCATGTTGATCGCGATGGTGAAGACCTCGAACAGTGCGAAGACGATCAGCACGCCGACGATCCCACCGAGCCCGGACGCCTTCTTGCTGTCCTTGGTCTCCTCGTTGAGGTTGGCGCTGACGTCCCATCCCCAGTAGTAGAACGCGGCCACCAGCGCCGCTCCTACGAAGCCGGACAAGCCGTCGAAGTGGCTGAACCACAGCCAGTCCCAGGAGAACGTCGCTCCGGCGTGCGTGGTGGTCAGCGCCCGGACCATCGCCAGGACGGCGAACAGCAGCAGGATCACCACCTCGATCGACGACATCAGCCACTGGGCGCGGGTGGTGAGGCGTACGCCGATGAGCACGCAGGCCACCATGACCAGGAACCACATGGAGCCGATGACCGTGACCAGCCAGGTCGTGTTCTGCGCCGACGGCGCGACCAGCGCGAGCGTGACCTGTCCCGCCGGGAGCGACCCCGCCACCATGAAGATCGTCGCCGACACCACGAGGGCCCACCCGGACAGGTAGCCCAGGGCCGGGTGCAGCGCACGGCCGACCCACGAGTAGCTGGCGCCGGCGTTGACGTCGGCTCTACCCAGGTAGGAGAAGGCCCAGGCGATGCCCAGCATCGGGATGCCGCACCACAGCAGCGCCGCCGGGCTCGCCAGGCCGGCCGCGCCGACCAGCACCGCGGTGGTCGCCGCGATGGAGTACGCCGGCGCGCTCCCCGCGACCGCCATCACGACCGCGTCGACGGCCGAGAGGACGTTGCCGTGAAGGTGGTGCTCGTCCTCGGGGCGGGGACTTGTGGTCGTGGTCTCTACCGTGCTCACCGCATGCTCCTGGAGTCGGACCGATGCCCTGGGATACGTGGGGTGCTTCGGCGAGCGTTGCCGGCGGGCGAGACACCTCTCGGGGCACATGGTCAGCCAAAATCGGGCCCGAAGTCAACGGATTCAGTTGAGAAGATCCTGAGATGCCATCGTTTTAGTTGCATCAACGCGGATTCGTCACCGGGATCACGGGTAGCGAGGCGTCCGGCACCGGCGACCCCACGGCGTGGGGCCGGCCCCCGGTCAGGAGGCGTTCATGGTCCGAGTCGCACACTCTTGGCATGAGACAGCCGAGAGGCGTGGTCCCCTCAGACGATCGGCGTCCACTGGTCGCGTCACCGTGGGCGCGCGGGCCCGAGGGGGGCTCGGCGGGCGTGCGCCGGACCGGGTGGGTGCTGATGCCGCTGCGGGTCTTCCTCGGTGCGACCTTCGTGTTCGCGGCGCTGCAGAAGCTCGCCAACCCGTCGTTCTTCGACGCGTCCTCACCCGGCTCGGTACAAGCGCAGATGCACGCGGTCGCGCCGACCAGCCCGATCGGGCCGCTGGTCGACCTGAGCCTGCACGCCGGGTGGCTGGTCGGGCTGGTCATCGCCCTCGGCGAGCTCGCCGTCGGTGTTGGCACGCTGATCGGGCTGCGTGCCCGTCTCGCGGCGGCAGGCGGAATGCTGCTCGCGCTGAGCTTCTTCCTCACGGTGAGCTGGACGACGGCGCCGTACTACTACGGCGCGGACATCGTATTCTTCTTCGCGTGGACGCCGTTCGTGGCCGTCGGCGCCGGCGGAGTGCTTTCCCTGGACGCCCTTCTGGCCGGCCGTCACCGCTCACCTCGGGGCACTGGCGGACCCGGGGGGCGCCTCGAGCGCCGGGCCCTGGTGGGTGCCGCGGTCGGCGCAGCGTGCCTGGCCGGGCTGACGGCGGTCCTCGGCCGGGCCTTCGGTGGAGCGGCTCACGCCCCCCGGACCACCGCCCGGGGTCCCACCGGCGGGCGCCCGCCTCGGACTGCTCACCATCCGGCCACTGAGCCCGCCGGCCGCTCAGCGGGTCGAGCGCCCCACGGCATGCACCCGGTCACCGACGTCGGGTCCGTGGGCATCGGCCAGGGAGTCCGGTTCAGCGACCCGGCCACGGGCACACCGGCGTGGCTCATCCGCGCCGGCTCGAGCCGGTACGACGCGTTCAGCGCCGTGTGCACTCACGCGGGATGCACCGTGGGCTACGACGCCTCGTCGAAGCGGTTCGTCTGCCCCTGCCACGGCGGCACCTACAGCGCGCGCGACGGCCACGTTCTCGGAGGGCCACCGCCGGCGCCCCTCGCCCGGATCAAGGTCGCCTTGAGTGGAGGGAAGGTCTACGCGCGCTGAGCGCGGACGGACCCCGAATGAGACGGCGGCGATGAGCTCGCGTCGACACGTCGGTCTGGAAGAGTCTGGAAGGGTGACCTCCTCACCGAAGGTGAGAGCGACCTCCACGCAACCGACCGCTCGAGAGGAACGACCGTGACGGACCTGCAGTCGCTGGTGGTGGCGACGTACGACGGCCTCGCGGACCTGCTGGCAGGCGCACCCGACAGGGCGTGGGACGCCCCGTCCCTGTGCGCGGGCTGGCAGGTTCGTCATGTGGTCGCGCACCTGACGATGCCGGCACGCCTGACCCCCCAGCAGTTCGGGGAGGAGATGGCGGCCGCCGGCGGGGACTTCACCGTCCTCTCCGGAGCCGTCGCCGCACGCGACGCCTCGCTCCCGCGGGCCGACCTCCTGGACGCCTTGCGCTCCTCGGCGCTGCACGACTGGCAGCCGCCGGGCGGTGGCGCGGCCGGGGCCCTCAGCCACGCCGTCATCCACTCCCTCGATGTCACCGTCGCACTCGACGAACCGGCGGTCGCGCCGGAGGAGGGGCTGACCGCTGTCCTCGACCAGCTCGCCGACGCGAACGGCGCATGGTTCGGCGTGGACCTGACCGGCCTCCACCTCGAGGCCACGGACACCGGATGGAGCCGGGGCGACGGCGACCTCGTGCGCGCGGACGCCGGTGCTCTCGTGGCGCTCCTGAGCGGCCGCACCCTGCCGGACGGCCGGGCCCTACCCCGACGCTGACCCGAAGGCTGGGGTGAGGGGGCAACGTTCACGCCCGCTCAGTCGAGGCAGAACTCGTTGCCCTCGACGTCCTGCATCACCAGACACGACTCGTCGAAGCCATCGGCACGCAGCAGCCGCACGCGCACCCCGCCGAGGGCGACCAGTCGCGCGCACTCGGCCTCGAGTGCGGCCACGCGCTCCTCCCCCACGAGCCCGGTCCCGACGCGTACGTCGAGATGCAGCCGGTTCTTGGCGACCTTGCCTTCGGGAACGCGCTGGAAGAACAGCCGCGGGCCCACACCCGAGGGGTCCATGCACGCGAACGCCGAGCCCTGACGCTCAGGCGGCAGCGAGCGATCGAAGTCGTCCCACGAGGCGAACCCCTCCGGCGGGGGCGGCACGACGTACCCCAGCACCTCGCACCAGAAGCGAGCGACGCGCTCAGGCTCCGCGCAGTCGAAGGTGACCTGGACCTGCTTGACCGACGCCATCGGCCCACCATAGTGGCGCGAGGTCCACCGTCCGTCGTCGTGGGGATGCTCGTCGACCCGGACCACATCGGCTCGGCGTGCGCCGACTGCCGCGGGTGCCGGTGCCGCGCGGGTCGTTCCGCGACGACCTGGACGCTGCCGCTGACCTGCGGAAACGCGTGGTGTTGCGGGTGGGGCTCGAACCCACGACCCAAGGATGATGAGAGCGACGCGAATGCGACCTTGACGCGCCGGCCGGTGTCCGGATCATGGGGGTGCCGAGGACGGGTCCTCTTCGCCATGGCGTTCTGCTTGTCGGCCGGCGAGGACGGCGCGCCAGCGCCGCCCGCAGCCGGACGTGCCGGCGAAGCCGGCCTTGAGCCAGTAAAGAAACTTGTAACCGTCCCGTCGACCCGTCGTCGCTCCGTCCGTCTTCAGCCCCGCTTTGCGCCCGTCGGACGTGCCACGGAGGCCGCCCCGCGGCCCGCGAGGGCAGAAGGCGCATTTCTGTCGAGGCTCGTTCCCCCGGCTGCGCGCATGGCGGCTACGGATGGCCGCGCGGATCGCGGCATGTCCGCGTGCTGGGATCCCGACGGCGCGAATGCTGCCCCGACAAGGTCGATGTCGTCCACCTGGACGAAAACGAACGCAGAATCCAGCGAAACGAGGTCGTTATCGTCCAGGTGGACGAAAACGGGACCGGGGGACCCTGTCGGAACGACCCGGCCATGCTGCCGTCTCGTCTGTGGGCGCCAATGGTGGAGATTTCTCAGCCTATTGGGAGCACATGAGGACGGCTCAAGGAAACCTGGATCCTGCAATGGAGGATGCCGTCGGCACGGATAGTCTTGACAAGTTTAATCAGCTTTCTGCAGGCATTCGGTCCATAATGAGAACCGAACGAAGAGATGGGGAAGCTCCTTCGCATATCGTGAGCAGAGATGCTGAGCTTGCTTGTAAGTAGAGTCGCCGTGCGGATCGCGGCCAGATCCGGTTGGCCGCAGCGCACGCTCTGCGGCATGGGCGTGCACTTCACGGAACTCATGGACCCTTCTCCCCGTCCAAGCCACCATGAGCAGCATGCGGAGACGGCGACTGGGCGGGCTCATTGTGGCTCTTGCGGCGATCTCACCAACGTTCGGGTGCTCCGGGGCCCACAACGGTGGCTCCAGCCAACAGGCCCGCGCCTACACGACGGCCGGGTTGTCATCGGCCGAAGCGGCGTGCGACCAGGTGGCAGCGCACCATTACCTGCGGGCAGCGGATGCCATCAACGTCGCCACCAAGCAGCACACCGATCAGTGGGCCGACCTTGCCCAAGCCGTCCGCACGGTGGCTTGGAGCAAGAGTTGGGCCGGTGACGTCGGCTCACACATGAGCCGTGGCCAGGCGTCGAAAGTCATCCGAGCGTCGTGCACGCGAGCGACAAGCCAGACGGCAGGCGCTGCCTTCGAGTGGACGCCATAACCCAGAACAACTGAAGGCGGACGCACGCGCATCGGCAGACATCCGGTTGTCGCAGCGCACGCTGTCTTCGGTGAATCCGGTAACGGCGACCAGGGCCGGCGCATGGGGGACGATGCGGTCATGCTCATGGTCGGACTGCATGTGGCGGCTCTCGGGCTGCCGCTGCTGGTCCTCACAGCCATCGGTGCGCATCGGCGTGGCCTTCCATGTCCGCTGGCCGTACTGACGGGCCTGCCCTTCCCCGTCGCCTGGACCGTTTGGTACCTACGCGACGAGCACCCCTACCGATGACCACAACCCTCCTGTCTTCGCGGTTGCGAGGGTACTCGTCTCGGCAGGATCGCGTCGCCCAGCGGCAGATGCGGACGTTGCGCTGAGTGCCTCACAGGCGCCTACTACGGGTCGTCGGTCCGGTGGGCCAGAACAACCGTCAGAGTGGGTTCAGAAGGGGCTGCATTCAAGACCGGGGATCAGCGCCACGAGGGTGTCCTGATCGTCTGTAAGCAGCTTGTCGCTCGACTGGCCGTTGTAGGTGGATTTCGGCGAGCCGGGCATGGCCGCACGCCGCGGCAGTGAAGACACACAACGTGCGCGCCGTGGCCCTACGTCCACCAGCCGATCTATCGTTCTGGGATGACGACCATGCTGGATCAGCTCAGGGATGCGGTCAACGCTCACGATGCGCAACGGCTGGCGTCGCTGTTCGCTGAGGACTACCAAAGCGTGCACCCGGTGCACCCGAGTCGTGGGTTCGGCGGCAGCGCTCAGGTGCTCGAGAACTGGACGTCTGTCTTCGAGGGAGTGCCGGACTTCCGCTCGGAACTGGTCGCCACATCGGCGGACGGGGACATCGAGTGGGGCGAATGGTACTGGCACGGTCACCATGTGGACGGGTCGCCTTTCGCGGTGCGGGGGGTAACGATCTTCGTCGTACGCGACGGCCTGGTCACCCAAGGGCGCTTCTACATGGAACCCGTGGAGGCCGATGGCGGTGACATCGAGGCTGCCGTCCAGG
>JAICKK010000130.1 GCA_025927955.1 Nocardioidaceae bacterium | reverse complement strand
GTCAACCGGCTCGCGCAGGACCCGGGGCTGGCGGCGGCCTACGGGCGGGCGGGGCGTGAGCGCGCCGTGAGTGCGTTCGCCTGGGACGCGATCGCCACGCGGACCGTGGAGCTGTACTCCTCCCTGCGGTGACCGCCAGCGGGATGCATATTCCTGTACTGCTGCCCCGAACGGGGAGATCCTCCGCCCCGGGCGCCCCCCAGCCGGATATTCGACGGTCCCGGCGTCGAGGCTTGGCTTGCCGTTATCACTCCGTTACCGGACACTGGAGGACGACAGGGCCGTCTCGGGGGGTCGAGGAGCTGTCCGTAGGCGAGCGGGAAGGTCACGGGTGAGGATCGCAGTTACCGGTGCGACGGGGGTGGTCGGCCGGTCGGCCGTGGTGTCGCTGGTCGCCGCCGGGTACGACGTGGTGGCGCTCGCCCGCACGCCCGAGAAGGCCCTCCTGCTGCGCGGGCTGGGAGCCGAGCCGTGGCTGGCCAGCCTGTTCGACGACGAGGGCCTGGCGGGGATGCTCGAGGGCGCCGACGCGGTCTGCAACCTCACGACCCCCGTGCCGGTCGGCCGGCTCGCGCTGCGCCCGCACGCCTGGAAGCTGCACGACCGGCTGCGCACCGAGGGCGCGCGCCGGGTCGTCGAGGCCGCCCGCGAGGCGCGGGTGCGGCGCGTCGTCCAGGGCAGCGTCTCGTGCCTGTACGCCGACCAGGGGGACAGCTGGGTGGACGAGCTGGCCCCGGTCGAGATCACCTGCGCCACCGAGCCGATGAGCGTGGGCGAGTCCCACGTCCAGGACTTCGCCGCGGGGGCGGTCGGCGGCCGCACCGGGGTGGTGCTGCGCTTCGGCACCGTCATCGGCGACGACGCCTCGACCCGGGCCATCGTGCGGGCCGCCCGCCACGGGCACGCGGTGGGGCTGGGCTCTCCCGACGGCTGGGCCCACGTGATCCACACCGACGACATCGGCCCTTCCGTGGTCGCGGCGATGAGCGTGCCCAGCGGGGTCTACAACGTCGGCGCCGAGCCGGTGCGGCGCCGGGACCTGGTCGCGGCCTACGCCGCCGCTGCCGGTCGCGATGGTGCCGGCTTCGTCGGCGCGGTCGCGCGACGCGTCGGCGGCGCCCGCCTCGAGCCGCTGACCCGCTCCCTGCGGGTCAGCTCCCGGCGCTTCACCGCGCAGAGCGGCTGGGCGCCCCGGCGTCCCCACCTCGACGGGTCGTGGTTCGTCTCCGGACAGCCGCGCGAAGCCCTGCGATGACGGCGCGGCCGGGACCCGACGACCGGCGGCGCGAGCCCGCCCGCGCGGAGGCGCGCCGGCGCCGGCGCCGCGCGGAGGTGTTCGGCGACGTCCTGCCCGAGCGGGCCACCGACGACCGGGGCGAGCGCTGGAACGAGCCGGATGCCCCCGGGCAGGCCGAGGAGTGGCTGCGGCGCGAGGTGCCGCCGCACCACGGCTGAAGGGCGCTGCGCTCTCTGCGCTCGCTCCGCTCGCGCGTGTCCGGCACTGCGCTGTCTGCGCTCGCTCCGCTCGCGCGTGTCCGGCGCGCTCGGGGGTCGCGCCTTCCCTCCCTCGCTCGGTCGGTCCAGGCGCGACCGCGCGCCGGACGCTGCGGGGTGACCCTCGTTGACGCCGAGTCGGCGCACGTGCACGTCTGGACCCCGCCGAGTCGGCGCATCTGCACGCGCCGACTCGCCTACCCCTCGCGTCAGACGCGCGGGCGCGGCGAGCGGTGGCCCACTCACCGACGTACACCGTCGCTCCGGCGCACCAGACCCGGCCTCGTCGACGTACGGACGCCTCCGCCGGGTCGACGAGGTCGAGCGGTGCAGTCGCGCCCGGTCGGCGAGGTCGAGGCGTGCAGTCGCGCCGACTCGGCGGGTCTGCGCGTGTCAGGTGAGGCCGCCGCCGCCCTCCACGGAGGTGGAGCCGGGGCGATTGGCCAGCAGGTCCCGGATCTCGGTGAGCAGGGCGATGTCCGGCGCCGCAGGGGCGGCCTCCTCGCCGCGGGACATGCGGGCCTGGAGCGCGTTGTAGGGCGTGACCACGAAGAAGTACACGACCGCCGCGAGGATCAGGAACGCGATCGCGGCGGTGATGAACGCGCCGACGGGGACGTCTCCAGGCGTGAAGGACGTCATGTCCGGGTTCTTGCCGCCGGTCACCTTGGCGATCAGCGACAAGATGACCGCGGTGAAGGTGGTCACGACCGTGGCGAACGCACCGCCGATGATGAACGCGACCGCGAGCTCGACGAGGTTGCCTCGCATGATGAACTGCTTGAAGCCCTGGAGCATGTTCTTCCCTTCGCTGAGTAAGGGCAGCCGACAGCGGCCCGACCGGGCCCAAGGGCACGCTAGCGGGTCAGCGCCACGGAGAGCACCGAGGACACGGCGGCCTGGCTGACCTCGGCGGTCGCCGGCTCCGGCACCGCGAGCACCACCAGCGCCCCGCTCGTCGTCCCCGGGAGAGCGTCGTCGTCCGGGTGCGGGATGGCGAGCACGGGCAGGTCGCGGCCGAGCAGCACCGCGCGCGAGGCCCCCTGCGGGTCGGCAGCGAACAGATCGACCCGGTCCCCGACGCGCAGCAGCGTCACGGCGCCGGCGTCCCCGATCCGCACCGGCACGGCGCTGCGCCCCGGGTAGCCCTCGAGCAGCGACCGGGTCACCAGCCGCGCGCCGGTCAGCGGCTCCCCGGCCCGAACCGGTCCGGTGGTGGTGCGGCCCACCACCGCGTCGGCGTCGTCCAGCACCCCGCTCGGCACGCTGCCGGGGTCGAAGGGCGTACGGCGCAGGTCAGCGGGCGTCACCACCGAGCCCGCCGGAAGGTCGTGGGCAGCGGTCAGCACGGAGGTGCGCGGCGGTGGCGGCGCGGCCTGGGCGCGCAGCGCGGCCGCGGTCGCGAGGGCCGCGAGCAGGGCGGCGAGCGGGCGTCGGCGGGCGAGGACGGCGCGCCGCAGCCGGCGGAGGGGCGAGGGGAGCCGGGTCATCCCCCGAGGTTAGGAAGGATCGGCTCGGGACGTCGCTCGTCGTCCACAGGCGGAGCCTGGCGCAGGCTCAGGCGGCGCTGGAGCCCTTCGAGGACCCGGTCGACGAGCCGGTCGAGGGTGTTGCGGCGCCGCCGGTGTCCTTCGACGACGAGCCCGAGGGGGCCGGCTCCTTGCCCTTGCCCGACTCCTTGCCCGACTCCTTGCCGGAGCCGTTGCCGGCGGCCGACTCGGCGGCCGGCACCTTCGCACCGTCCTTGTCCGCGGCGCGGCTGTCGGTGCGGTAGAACCCGGAGCCCTTGAAGACCACGCCGACGGCGTTGAAGACCTTGCGCAGCCGCCCCTCGCACACCGGGCAGACGGTCAGCGCGTCGTCGGTGAAGCGCTGGAACTGGTCGAACGTGTGACCGCACTCGGTGCAGGCGTACTGGTAGGTCGGCACGGGTCCTCCACGAAGGTCAGCCGCCCCGCTTCTCGCTGAGACTGGCACTCGGGGGCGTCGACTGCCAATTATCGCGGACCGGACGCGATTCGCCAACTTTCTCCCGGCGGTCGTGCCCGGCGCGTCGAGGCCCTCACCCGCGCGCGGCCAGCCGGGTGAGCCCCGACGGCGTCACCACGGCGCCGACCCGCCGGTCGTAGGGGCCCGACGGGACCTCCTCGAGCAGCTCGTCGTCGAAGAGCAGCGTGCAGGTGAAGGTGCCCACCGGCACGCGCCCGAGCGCCCGGTCGTAGCAGCCCCCGCCCTTGCCCATGCGCATCCCCGTCCGATCCACGGCCATCCCCGGGGTGAGCACCGCGTCGGCGGTGGCGATGGCGTCCGGGCCGAGCCGCCGGCCGAGCGGCTCCAGGAGGCCGCCGCGGGCCGGCGCGACGGCGTCCGGCCCGTCGTACACGGCCCAGTCGAGGTCGAAGTCCGGAAGCACGACCGGGACCACCACCCGCTTGCCGAGCCCCAGCAGGCGCTCGAGCAGCGGACCGGTCCCGGGCTCGGTGCCGATCGAGACGTAGGCCGCGACGGTGGCCGCCCGGCCCACCTCCGGCGTCGCCACCAGGTGGTCGGCGAGCGCACGTGCCGCCTCGGTCAGCTCGAGCAGCGGCCGCCTCTTCCGGGCGGTCCGCAGCTGGTCGCGCAGCGCGATCTTGCGCGCCAGGGTCGGGTCGAGGTCGGGCACGTGGGCACGCTACCGGTTGCGTCGATAGCCTCGCTGTCATGAGCGACGAGGGACTGCGTCAGGCACGCGCCAAGATGGAGGAGGCCGGCGTCGACCCGGTCGCCGTCGAGGTCTTCTCCCACTACTACCGGCTCGTGGAGAGCGGCGAGTCCGGGATGATCCCGGAGTCCAGCATCGAGCCGGTGGACATGCCCGCGCTGGCCGACGTCGACCTCCCCTCGCCGGTGCCGACCGAAGGGCTGGCCGGCACCGTCGTCGTGAAGCTCAACGGCGGCCTGGGCACCTCCATGGGGCTCGAGGCGGCCAAGTCGCTGCTGGAGGCGCGCGAGTCGCTGAGCTTCCTCGACGTGATCGCCCGGCAGGTGCTGTGGGCACGGCGCGAGTACGACGTGGCCCTTCCGCTGGTGTTCATGGACAGCTTCCGCACGTCCGAGGACACGCTCGCCGCCCTCGCGCCGTACGAGTCGCTGGCCGTCGCCGACCTGCCGCTGGACTTCCTGCAGAACAAGGAGCCCAAGCTCCGCGCGGACGACCTGACCCCCGTGACCTGGGAGGCGGACCCCGACCTGGAGTGGTGCCCGCCGGGCCACGGCGACCTCTACACGGCGCTGCGCGGCTCGGGACTCCTGGACCGGCTCGTCGACGCCGGCTACCGGCAGGCCTTCGTGTCGAACTCGGACAACCTCGGCGCCACGCCCGACCCCACGGTGGCCGAGTGGTTCGCCCGGTCGGGCGCGCCGTTCGCCATCGAGGCGGTGCGGCGGACCCCGTCGGACCGCAAGGGCGGCCACTTCGCCCGCCGTACGTCGGACGGGCGGATCGTGCTGCGGGAGACCGCGCAGACGCTCGAGGAGGACAAGGAGGCGCTGGCCGACCTGTCCCGGCACCGGTTCTGCTCCACCAACAACCTGTGGTTCGACCTGCGGGCGATGCGTGACGAGCTCGAGCGGCGTGACGGCATCCTCGGGCTGGCGCTGATCAAGAACACCAAGACCGTCGACCCGGCGGACCCGACGAGTCCCGAGGTGGTGCAGATCGAGACCGCCATGGGGGCCGCCGTCGAGGTCTTCGAGGGCGCGCAGCTGGTCGAGGTCACCCGCGAGCGGTTCCTGCCGGTGAAGACCACCAACGACCTGCTCGTGCTTCGCTCGGACTGCTACCGGCTGCTGGACAGCTCGACGCTCGCGCTCGTCGAGGGGGTCGAGGAGGTGCCGTTCGTCGACCTGGACAGCCGCCACTACAAGCTGGTCCAGGAGTTCGACCGGCGCTTCCCCGACGGCGTGCCGTCGATGCACCGCGCCCGCAGCCTGGTCGTGCGCGGGGACTGGACCTTCGGTGCGGGCGTCACCGTCACGGGCACCGCCGAGCTGGACGAGCCGGGGGGACGCGTGGAGGCGGGCAGCAGCATCGGTGGGTGAGCGGTGGGTGGCGTGGCCTACGCTCCCGGTATGCCTGCTCACCTGATGCCGACCGACCGGTTGAGCACCGTGGACGAGCACGTCGACCGCATCGTGGAGGCGCTGGCTCCGCTGCCGCCCTACGACCAGCCGCTGCTCGAGGCGCTCGGCCTGCCGGTGTGCGAGGACGTCGTCGCCGAGGTCGACCTGCCGGGCTTCGACAACTCCGCGATGGACGGCTACGCCGTGTGCTTCTCCGACGTGGCGACGGCCTCGGAGGACCAGCCGGTGCACCTGCCGGTGGTGGGCGAGATGGCCGCGGGACAGAGCCGACTGCTTGCGATGAGCCCGGGCACGTCGGTGCGGATCATGACCGGCGCGCCGGTCCCGCAGGGCGCGGACGCGGTGGTCCCCGTCGAGTGGACCGACGGGGGGCTCGCGTCGGTGCGGATCAACCGTGCGCCGCGGGAGGGCGAGCACGTGCGGAGCCGCGGCGAGGACGTGCGGACCGGTGAGCTGCTGCTGCGCGACGGCGCGCTGCTCGGGCCCCGCCAGCTCGGGCTCATGGCGTCGGTCGGACGGTCCCAGGTCCGCTCCCGGCCGCGCCCGCGCATCGTGGTGATGTCGACCGGCGCCGAGCTGCGCGAGCCGGGTGCCTCGCTGGGGTACGACTCGATCTACGACTCGAACTCCTACATGCTCGCCGCCGCCGCTCGCGCCACCGGGGCGATCGCCTACCGCGTGGGCATCGTCTCCGACGAGCCGGCGGAGTTCCGTGACGCGCTGAGCGACCAGCTGGTGCGGGCCGACCTGGTGGTGACCAGCGGCGGGGTCAGCAAGGGTGCCTACGACGTGGTCAAGGAGGTGCTCTCCGAGGTGGGCACCGTGTCCTTCGGCGAGGTGGCGATGCAGCCGGGCAAGCCGCAGGGCTTCGGCTTCGTGGGCGAGGACCGGACCCCGATCCTGACGCTGCCCGGCAACCCCGTCTCGTCCTACGTGTCCTTCGAGGTCTTCGCGGTCCCGGCCATCCGCAGGCTGATGGGCCACGAGCCCTACCGCCGCCCGACCGTGACAGCCGAGTGCAGGCAGGGCTTCTCGTCCGCGCCCGGACGCGAGCAGTACGTCCGGGCCCGCTACGACACGGACGCTCGCGGCGCGCACGTGACGCCGGTCGGCGGCCACGGGTCGCACCTGCTCGGCGACCTCGCCGAGGCCAACGCGCTGGTCGTGGTGCCGGCCGAGGCCACCGCCGTGCACGGCGGCGAGGCCGTGCAGGTCCTCGTCCTGGACCGGGACTTCTAGCCGTGGCAGCCGAGGAGCCTCGCCTCACCCACGTCGACGAGGCGGGCGCCGCACGCATGGTCGACGTCTCCGCGAAGCAGGAGACCCGGCGCGAGGCGACCGCCACCGGGCGGGTGCTCGTCTCCGGGACCGTCGTCGCGCTGCTCCGCGGTGAGGGCGTGCCCAAGGGCGACGCCCTCGGGGTGGCGCGCGTGGCCGGCATCATGGCCGCGAAGCGCACCTCGGACCTGGTGCCGCTGTGCCACCCCCTGGCCATCTCCGCGGTCACCGTCGACCTCGAGGTGGCCGACGACGCCGTCGAGATCCGGGCCACCGTGCGCACGACCGACCGCACCGGGGTCGAGATGGAGGCGCTCACCGCGGTGAGCGTCGCCGGGCTCACGGTGGTGGACATGGTCAAGGCCGTCGACAAGGCGGCGGTGATCACCGACGTGCGCGTGGAGTCCAAGACCGGCGGGAAGAGCGGGCCGTGGACGCGCCCATGAAGGCGACCGTGGTCTGCGCCTCGAACCGGGCGGCGGCGGGCGTCTACGAGGACACGACTGGCCCGCTGATCGTCGAGGCGCTGGCCGGTCTCGGCTTCGAGGTGACCGGCCCGCTCGTCGTACCGGACGGTGAGCCGGTGGGCCGCGCGGTGCGGGAGGCAGTCGACGCCGGCGCCCGCGCGGTCCTGACCACCGGCGGCACCGGGCTGACCCCCACCGACCTCACCCCCGAGGTGACCAGACCGCTGCTGGACCGCGAGGTTCCCGGGATCGCCGAGGCCATTCGGGCGTACGGCGTGGCGCACGGCGTCCCCACGGCGGCGCTCTCCCGCGGCCTGGCCGGGGTGAGCGGACGCGCGCTGGTGGTGAACCTCCCCGGCTCGCGCGGCGGCGTCAAGGACGCCCTGGCCGTCCTCACCCCGGTCCTCGTCCACGCCGTCGAGCAGGTCGCGGGGAGCGACCACTGAGCGGCCCGGGGGGCGGCTCCGGGCGCACGCTGCGCAGGCTGGGGCGGGCGCCGTGGCAGGTGCAGCTGTCCTACGGCCGGGTGGGCCTGCGTCCGCTGGCTCCCGCGGACGCTCGCGCCTGGGAGGAGATCCGCAGGCGCAACGCCGACTGGCTGCGGCCGTGGGAGGCCACCGTCCCGCCGGGTGACACCACCGCGCCCCGGACGTTCCGGGCACTGGTCCGAGACCTGCGGCGCCAGGCCCGCAAGGGACGCGCGCTCCCGTTCGCGGTGACCGTCGACGGCGCGCTGGCCGGGCAGGTGACCGTCACCAACATCATCGGCGGGTCGGCGCGCTGGGCCCAGGTCGGCTACTGGGTGGACCGCCGGCAGGCCGGCAAGGGCGTCATCCCCACGGCGGTCGCCATGGCCGTCGACTACTGCCTCGACGAGCTGCAGCTGCACCGGGTCGAGGTCGCGATCCGTCCCGAGAACACCGCCAGCCTGCGGGTCGTGGAGAAGCTGGCGTTCACCGAGGTCGGGTACGCCAAGGGCTACCTGCACATCGACGGCGCCTGGCGCGACCATCGGCTCTTCGCGCTGACCGTCGAGGAGTGCGGCGCCGGCCTGCTCCGTCGGCTGGAGGAGCGGTAGCGCTTCCTGGCCCCATCAGTCACACAGTTCACAGGCGACACACCGCGCCGCCTGCCGGAGCGGGCCGCGAACCGCTCCTATCGTCTGCCTCGTGGACCTGTCAGGAATCATCTTCGTGCTGCTGGCTCTCGTCTGGGCCGTCTTCCTCATCCCCAAGGCGCTCCGGCACTCCGACGAGGCGGCGCGCACCCGGTCCATCGACCGGTTCTCGGCCGCGACGCGGGTGGTGGCTCGCCGTGAGCCGGCGACCGGCACCGACACGCAGCTGGTGGTGCCGCCGCCCGCGGCTCGCACGGCCGCCCCCGCTCCCGCTCCCACGGCGGCCGCCGGCCACCGGCCCCGTACCGAGGTAGCGCCCCGTCGTACGGCGGCTCGGGTCGCGGCGCGGCGTCGGCGCCGCATCCTGGGCTTCCTGCTGCTGTGTATGGCGGGTGTCGTCGGGGGTGCCGCGGCCGGCCGCCTCGCCTGGTCCTGGGTCGCCGTCCCGGCCGTTCTCGTGCTCGCGTTCCTGGTGCTGTGCCGCATCCTGGTGCGGCGGGAAGCCGCCCGCCCGGTGGCCGAGCGCCGGTCCGCCGCCCCCGCTCCGCAGATGCGTGCTCCCGAGGCTGACGCCGTCGAGGTGCAGGCGGAGGTCGAGGTGCAGTCGGAGGAGAGGGTCGACGAGCAGGGCGTCGCGGAGTTCGACGACGCCGAGGACACCATGGGCCTGTCGGTGGCCGCGCTCCAGGCCGCCCTCGGCTCGCCGCCCGCTCCGCGGCAGGGCGCAAGCAGCCTCTGGGACCCGCTTCCCGTCACCCTGCCGACGTACGTCACCAAGGCGAAGGCCCGTCGTACCGTGCGCACCATCGACCTGGGCGAGCCCGGCACCTGGACCTCCGGCCGCACCGTCGAGGACGCCGAGATCGCCGCCCGCGCGACCGAGCCGCCGGCGGGCGACGGCGACGGCCGCCCCGAGGGTGGCCGGCGCGCCGTGGGCTCCTGACGCCGTTCGAGCCGACGGTCGGCCGGGTGGTATCTTTTCTCACCGTGCCGGTCGGACCGGCGCCCGGGGCTGTGGCGCAGTTGGTAGCGCGTCTCGTTCGCAATGAGAAGGTCAGGGGTTCGAATCCCCTCAGCTCCACCGAAGAAATCCCCCGAGTGACCTGCGCAAACGCACGGATCACCCGGGGGATTCGTCGTTGTTATTCGCCCGCGCGTCCGGCGGATGGCCCCCCGGTGGCCCCCGGCGACCGGTTGAGGCGCTCCAGCCCGGCCAGATCGGCCCCGGTGCCGAGGTGGTGCAGGTAGAGGTTCGTCGTCGCGATCGACGCATGGCCCATCCAGTTCTGCACCGTGCTGACATCGACACCGCGCGCCAGCCAGAGGCAGGCGGCGGTGTGTCGCAGGTCGTGGATGCGGCGGCCCCGCCCGGTCCGCTCCCACCTCATCGTGCGCAGCACCGCGGAGCGGTGGAGACGGGAGCCGGACACGGTGGTGAAGAGCAGGTCGCTCGGCAACTTGTCGACCTTAAGCCGCTCGACGATCGGGAGCACGCGGTTGGCGATCGGGACGCGCCGTGATCGCCCGCTCTTGGTGGCCTTGGTGGCGATGCCTTCGGGTGCTGATCGGCGAACGATCAAGCCGGGTGCCGGCACCTCCATCACGTCGCCCACGGTCATCGCGCGGGCCTCGCCCCAGCGCAGACCGGTCCAGCCGAGGACGAGCAGGATGTCCGCGAGCCAGGCGTTCTGCTCGCGCCAGACCCGGTACGCCGTCTCGAGCTCGTCCTCGGTGAACGGGTGCATCTCCGTGCGCTCCTCGGAGCTCTTCGGGACAGGCACTGCGGTGACGGGATTGGTCGCGATCAGCTTCTCCCGCACGCACCAGCCGAAGAAGGAGGACAGGCTCGCGCGGTAGCGCACGACCGAGGACTCGACCAGCCCGGACGCCAGCAGATGCTCGAAGAGGCGCGCGACCTCCCGGCCCGAGACGGCCGAGAGGTGGAGGTTGAGGACACTGGCTGTGGTCAGCCGCTCGACGTCCTGGTCGGCGCGGTAGGTCTTCTGTGCGACCGTCGTCGACCGGATGACGAGCCAGCGCTGCACCGCGTCTCTGACCCGCTCCTTCCCGGCTCGTGGATCGACCCCGCCTGCCAACGCGGCGCGCTCGCGAGCGAGCCAGGCCGTGGCCTCGCGCTTGGTATCGAAGACCTTGCTGGCCACATTGACCCGACCGCTCTTCAGTCGGGCGCGGAAGCGGCCGTTCGGGGTCTTCGAGATGCTCACGCGGAGACCTTCTCCAACCAGCTCTCGACGTCGGAGCGCCGATAGCGCGGGCAGGTCTGTCAAGGGACAGTAGGAACTGCCCAGGGGTGGTCATGAAACCTGCCCGGTGACGGTCACGAGAACTGCCCGGTGGCGGCCATGGGATCTGCCCAGTGTTGGCCGCCACCGGCCTCGGTTCTCAGTTCAAGGGGCTCACC
>JAICKK010000043.1 GCA_025927955.1 Nocardioidaceae bacterium | reverse complement strand
GGCTTGCGCCGAGGCGCCCCGTTCCGCGCCTGGGAGCACGCCGAGGCGTGGCGGTGGGCGCCCGCGCCCGCGCCGAGGGGGCGGCGGGCGGCGGGGACGGGCCCACCGCGGGGAGCCCCGACCGGGCCACGAGGCGGCGCGGCGGCCCCGGGGCGGGCCCGCGCCCGGGCCCCGGCCCCGCGCGGGCGGGCGGCCGGCCGCCCCCCGCCCCGCCTCGGCGTGCTCCCAGGCGCGGAACGGGGCGCCTCGGCGCAAGCCCCCGGGCGTCAGGCGGTCGCGTCGAAGGCCTCGGCGACCACGTCGAAGGCCTCGGTGAGCAGGGCGTCGGAGATCACCAGCGGCGGGAGGAAGCGCAGCACGTTGCCGTAGGTGCCGCAGGTGAGCGTGACGACGCCGTGGGCGTGGCAGTAGGCGGAGACGGCGGCAGCGCGCACCGGGTGGGGGCTGCGCCCGTCCTCGTCGACGACCTCGACGGCCATCATCGCGCCGCGCCCGCGCACGTCCCCGACGCACGCGTGCCGGTCCGCGATGGCGCGCAGCCGCTCACCCACGAGCGTGCCGATCGCGCGGGCACGGGCGGGGAGGTCCTGCTCGCGCATGGTCTCGATGGCGCCGAGGGCGGCCGCGCAGGCGACCGGGTTGCCGCCGTAGGTGCCGCCGAGCCCCCCGACGTGCACGGAGTCCATGATCTCGGCCCGGCCCGTCACCGCGGCGAGCGGAAGGCCGCCGGCGATGCCCTTGGCGGTCGTGATCAGGTCCGGGACGACGCCCTCGTGGTCGCAGGCGAACCAGTCGCCCGTGCGGCAGAACCCGGTCTGGATCTCGTCGGCGACCAGCACGATGCCGTGCGCGGCGGTCCACTCCCGCAGCCGGGGCAGGAAGCCGTCCGCGGGCACGACGAACCCGCCCTCCCCGAGGATGGGCTCGATGACCAGGCACGCCAGGTTGGCCGCACCCACCTGCTTCTCGAGTACGTCGATGGCGCGGTCGGCCGCCGCCGGCCCGGTGATCGGGACCGGCTCTCGGAACGGGTAGGACATCGGCGCCCGGTACACCTCGTTCGCGAACGGCCCGAAGCTGTGCTTGTAGGGCATCGACTTGGCGGTCATCGCCATCGTGAGGTTCGTCCGGCCGTGGTAGGCGTGGTCCACGACGGCGACCGCGCTGCGACCGGTGTGCGCGCGGGCGACCTTCACGGCGTTCTCCACGGCCTCGGCGCCGGAGTTCAGCAGGGCCGACCGCTTGTCGTGGTCGCCGGGCGTCAGCGCGGACAGCTGCTCGCACACGTCGACGTACCCGTCGTACGGCGTCACCATGAAGCAGGTGTGGGTGAACGCGCGGGCCTGGGCCGCCACCCGCTCGGCGACCCGTGGGGCGGCGTTGCCGACGCCGACCACCGCGATCCCCGAGCCGAGGTCGATCAGGGAGTTGCCGTCGACGTCGACCAGCACGCCGCCGCCGGCCGCCTCGACGAACACCGGGAGCGTGGTGCTCACGCCGGTGGCGACGAACCTGTCGCGGCGCGCCATCTTCTCCTTCGACCGCGGGCCCGGGATCTCGGTGGCCAGCCGGCGCTCCTGGGGGAGGCCGGGGCCGCCGACGGGGGCGGGGGAGCCCGCGCCGGTTGCCGGGGCACCGGCGGGGGTGGTGGAGGCGGGGGGCACGGGCGTCGTCGAGGTCGTGGTCACCGGCCCAGCGTAGTCCGGCAGGATGGTCCGGTGCCCTCCACCTCGAGCCCTTCCCGCATCCCGCGCAGCCGCCCCCGCGACGTCGTGGTCCTGGGGTCGACCGGCTCGATCGGCACCCAGGCCCTGGAGGTGGTGCGGGCCAACCCCGACCGGTTCCGCGTGGTGGCGCTGACCGCCGGCGGCTCGCGGCGCGACCTGTTCGCCGGGCAGGTGGAGGAGTTCGCGCCCGCGTTCGCCGACCTCGGCGAGGACGCGTCCTGCCAGGCCGCGGCGATGGAGTGCGACGTGGTGCTCAACGGCGTGACCGGCGCGGTCGGCCTGCGGCCCACGCTGGCCGCCCTCGACGCCGGCAACACCCTGGCGCTGGCCAACAAGGAGTCGCTGATCATCGGCGGCCCGATCGTGACCGCACGGGCCCGGCCCGGCCAGATCGTCCCGGTCGACTCCGAGCACAGCGCGCTCGCGCAGTGCCTGCGCGGCGGGGCGGCCCAGGAGGTACGACGCCTGGTGCTGACGGCCAGCGGAGGCCCGTTCCGGGGTCGCGGCCGCGACGAGCTGCACGAGGTCACGCCGGAGCAGGCGCTGGCCCACCCCACCTGGACGATGGGTCCGGTCGTCACCGTCAACTCCGCGACCCTGGTCAACAAGGGGCTGGAGGTCATCGAGGCGCACCTGCTGTTCGGCATCCCGTTCGACCGGATCGAGGTGGTCGTGCACCCGACGTCGGTCGTGCACTCGATGGTGGAGTTCTTCGACGGCTCGACGCTGGCGCAGGCCTCGCCCCCGTCGATGCTGATCCCGATCGCGCTCGGCATGGGCTGGCCGGACCGGGTTCCCGACGCCGCCCCGCCGGTCGACTGGACCAGGGCCCAGACGTGGGAGTTCGCGCCGCTGGACGACGAGGCGTTCCCCGCCGTACGCCTGGCGCGGGAGGCGGGCAGCGCGGGGGGGACGGCTCCCGCGGTGTACAACGCGGCCAACGAGGTGTGCGTCGAGGCGTTCCTCGACCGCCGGATGCGGTTCACCGACATCGTCCCCACGGTCGAGCGAGTGCTGGGTGCGCACTCGTCGTCCCGGGTACCCTCGAGTTCGACCGACGCTCCCGGCCCGACCGTCGAGGACGTGCTCGCGGCCGACGCCTGGGCACGCTCGGAGGCCGGGAGAGCGGGACCCTCCCGAGACGACCCGAAGCTGACCCAGACATGACCCAGAGATGACCCGGAGATGAGCCCCACATGAGCACGCTGATGTTCGTCCTGGGCGTGCTGGTCTTCGCGGTCGGGGTCGCGCTCTCGATCGGGCTGCACGAGCTGGGCCACCTGGTTCCCGGCAAGCTCTTCGGCGTCAAGGTCACGCAGTACTTCGTGGGCTTCGGGCCCACCGTGTGGTCGCGCCGCCGTGGCGAGACCGAGTACGGCGTGAAGGCGGTCCCCTTCGGCGGCTACGTCAAGCTCGTCGGCATGCTGCCGCCGGGCGAGGAGGACGACCCGGGCCGGCTGCGCGGCGGCAACACCGGCGTCATCTCCCAGCTCATCCGCGACGCCCGCTCGGCGGAGTACGACCTGGTGGAGGAGGGCGACGAGGACCGGCTGTTCTACCGGCTGTCGTGGTGGAAGAAGCTCGTGGTCATGGGTGCGGGAGTCACGACGAACCTCGTGATCGCCTTCCTGCTCTTCGCGGTCGTGTTCATGGGCCGCGGGGTGCCGACGCCGACGACGACGGTCGCTTCGGTGTCCCAGTGCGTCATCGCGGTCACCAAGGCGGACGCCAACAAGCCGCAGCGTCACTGCACGAGCGGGGACCCCGAGGCGCCGGCGAAGAAGGCCGGGATCCACCCCGGTGACCGGATCGTGTCGTTCAACGGGCATCGCATCCACGGCTGGCAGGAGCTCCAGTCCGCGATCCGCGGCAACGACGGCGGCTCCGCCACGATCGTGGTCAGGCGCGACGGCCGGCTCCGGACGCTGCACACCAGCACGACGGTCTCGGCGCGGCCCGTCCCCGGCCACCCGCAGCGGATCTCCAAGGCTGGCTTCCTCGGGATCGCGCCGACGGCCGTCTACGTCCGCCAGGGCCCCGGGTACGTCGTGTCGACGATGGCCACCGGCACGTGGCAGACCGTGAAGGCCATCGGCGCCCTTCCGGTCAAGCTGTACCACGTGGCCCGGGCCTCGGTCGGCCTGGAGAAGCGGGACCAGAACGGGCCGATGAGCGTCGTCGGAGCGGGCCGGCTCGCCGGCGAGGCGGCCTCGCAGGCCCCGACGCCGGTGGACGGGCTGTTCTTCGTGCTGACGCTGCTCGCCGGGCTGAACCTCTTCCTCGGCGTGCTCAACCTGGTCCCCCTGCTTCCGCTCGACGGCGGCCAGATGGCCGGTGCGGTCTACGAGGCGCTGCGCCGCGGGTTCGCGCGCCTGCTGCACCGTCCCGACCCGGGGTTCGTCGACGTCGCGAAGCTGCTGCCGGTGGGGTATGTGATGGCAGGTGTCATCCTGGTAGCGAGCGTGGTGCTGATCTACGCCGACATCGTGGCGCCGGTCAGCCTCAGCTAGGACCCCACGGCGTACCACCGAAACGAGACGAAGGAAGACGATGACCTCGGTCAACCTCGGCATGCCGGCCCCCCCGCCGCCGGTGCTGGCACCGCGACGCAAGAGCCGCCAGATCAAGGTCGGGTCGGTGCTCGTCGGCGGCGACGCCCCCATCTCGGTGCAGTCGATGTGCACGACGCTCACCGCCGACGTCAACACCACGCTGCAGCAGATTGCTGAGCTGACCGCGGCCGGGTGCGACATCGTGCGGGTGGCCTGTCCCAGCCAGGACGACGCGGAGGCGCTGGCGCAGATCGCGCAGCACTCGCAGATCCCGGTCATCGCCGACATCCACTTCCAGCCCAAGTACGTCTTCGCCGCGATCGAGGCGGGCTGCGCCGCCGTCCGCGTCAACCCCGGCAACATCCGCAAGTTCGACGACCAGGTCAAGCAGATCGCCCAGGCCGCCAAGGACCACGGCACGTCGATCCGGATCGGCGTGAACGCCGGCAGCCTCGACAAGCGGCTGCTCGAGAAGTACGGCCGCGCCACGCCGGAGGCACTGGTGGAGTCCGCGGTCTGGGAGGCGTCGCTGTTCGAGGAGCACGACTTCCACGACTTCAAGATCTCGGTCAAGCACAACGACCCGGTGGTCATGGTGCGGGCCTACGAGATGCTCGCCGAGCGCGGCGACTGGCCGCTGCACCTCGGCGTCACCGAGGCCGGCCCGGCGTTCCAGGGCACCATCAAGAGCGCCACGGCCTTCGGGGCCCTGCTCAGCAAGGGCATCGGCGACACCATCCGGGTCTCTCTGTCGGCCCCGCCGGTGGAGGAGGTCAAGGTCGGGCTGCAGATCCTCGAGTCGCTCAACCTGCGCCCCCGCCGCCTGGAGATCGTCTCCTGCCCGTCGTGCGGCCGCGCGCAGGTCGACGTCTACAAGCTCGCGGACGAGGTGACCGCCGGCCTCGACGGGCTCGAGGTGCCGCTGCGGGTCGCGGTGATGGGCTGCGTCGTCAACGGCCCCGGCGAGGCCCGCGAGGCCGACCTCGGGGTCGCCTCCGGCAACGGCAAGGGGCAGATCTTCGTCAAGGGCGAGGTCGTCAAGACCGTGCCCGAGTCGCAGATCGTGGAGACCCTCATCGAGGAGGCGATGCGGATCGCCGAGGCGATGGAGCCGGCCGACGGCGGCGGCGCGACGGTGACCGTGGGCTGATCAGGCTCCGGTCCAGCGGTACTCCACCTCGGGACGACCGCTGCCGCCGTACCTCACGCTGCGCTCGACGACCTGCTCGTCGGCGAGGTACTCCAGGTAGCGACGGGCGGTCACCCGCGACGCGCCGATGTCACCGGCCAGCTCCGAGGCGGAGCGGCCGGCACCGTCACGCAGCGCGAGCGTGACCTCACGCAGGGTATCGACGCTCATGCCCTTGGGGATCGCGCTGTGCCGGGGCGCGGTCCGCAGCACCCCGAGCACCCGGTCGACCTCGTCCTGGCCGAGCGTGTCGCCGCCCGCTCCGAGCCGGGCCCGGTAGTCGGCGTACTGCTCCAGCTTGCCCCGGAACCCCGCGTAGGTGAACGGCTTGAGCAGGTAGAGCACCACGCCCTGCGCGACCGCCCGCTTGACGACCTCGACGTCACGGGCGGCCGTCACCGCGATCACGTCACACAGGTGGCCCTCGGCCCGCATCGCCCGCAGCAGGCCCAGGCCGTGCCCGTCGGGCAGCTGCATGTCGAGCAGGACCAGGTCCACGGCGCGGTCGCGGGCACTGTGCGCGCGCAGCACCCGCAGCGCCTCCACGGAGGATCGCGCGACCCCGGCCAGCTCGAACCCCGCGGTACGACGGACGTAGTCGGCGTGCGCCTGCGCGGACAGCTCCTCGTCCTCCACCACCAGGACGCGCACGTCACGCAGCGGCGGCGCCCTCACGGCCGCGCGCCGATCCGGATGTCGAACGCCGCCCCGCCCAGGGGCGAGCGCCCCACGTCGATGCGCCCGCCGTACCGGCGCACCGCCTGCACGACCAGGGCCAGGCCGAGGCCGCGCCCGACGGGCCCGTCGGCGGCCTTCGTGGACCAGCCGCGCTCGAAGACCTGCCGGACCAGCGCGGAGGACAGGCCGGCGCCGGAGTCGGAGACCCGCAGGTGCAGCGCGTCGGGGGAGCCGGTCAGCTCGACCAGCACCACGCGCTCGGCGCCCTCGGCCGTCTCGCCGACCGCATCGATCGCGTTGTCGAGGAGGTTGCCCAGCATGGTGACCGCGTCGCGCTGCTCGACCGGCAGGCCGGTGACCTCGACGTCGTCGCGCAGCCGCAGCTGGACCCCGCGCTCGGCCGCCTGCGCGGTCTTGCCCAGCAGCAGGGCGGACACGACGGGGTCGGACACCGAGCCGACCACCCGGTCGGTCAGCAGCTGGGCCACCTGCAGCTCCTCGGTGGCGAAGTCCACGGCCTCGTCGGTGCGGCCGAGCTCCACCAGCGACACCACCGTGTGCAGCCGGTTGGCGGCCTCGTGGTTCTGCGAGCGCAGCGACTCCGCGAGGCCGCGCACGGTGTCGAGCTCGCCGGTGACGGCCTGCAGCTCGGTGTGGTCGCGCAGCGTCACCACCGACCCGACCTCGTGCCCCTGCCAGCGGGCGGGGGAGGAGTTGAGCACCAGCACCCGGTCGTCGACCAGGTGGATCTCGTCGGGGCGGCGGTCGGTCGAGAGCACCGCCCGGGTCAACGGCTCCGGCAGCCCCAGGTCCTCGACGGCGCGCCCCACGTCGTCCTCGTCGAGGCCGAGCAGGCGGGTCGCCTCCTCGTTGAGCAGCTGGACGCGGCCCTCGGCGTCCACGAGCAGCAGCCCCTCCCGTACGGCGTGCAGCACGGCGTCGTAGTACTCGTACATGCGGGTGATCTCGCGCTCGCCCAAGCCGTGGGTCTGGCGGCGCAGGCGGCGGCTGATCAGCCAGGCGCCGAGCAGGCCGGCGCCCAGGATGAGCGCCGCCGCGAGGCCGATCGTGGGCAGCCGGCCGACGAGGGCGTCCTGGATGCGCTGCATGGTGATGCCGACCGAGACGAGAGCCACGACCCGGCCCGACGACTCCACCGGCACCACGGCCCGCATCGAGGGGCCCAGGGTGCCGGTGTACTCCTCGGTGAACGGCCTGCCCTGCGGAGCGGTGCCGAGGTCGCCGATGAACCGCCCCCCGATCCGCGCCGGGTCCGGGTGGGAGTAGCGGACCCGGTCGTTGCTCATCACCACGACGAAGTCGGTGCCCGAGTCGCGCCGTACCCGCTCCGCGAACGGCTGGATGGTCCGCGAGGGGTCGGCAGCGCGCAGTGCTCGCCGCACCAACGGGGTGTCGGCGACGGCCACCGCGACCGCGAGCGAGCGGTCCCGCGCGCTGGAGATCTGGGTGCGCCGCGCGTCGGTGTAGGCCAGCGTCACCGAGCCGGCGACGACGACGATGACGACCAGCACCTGCAGCACGAGGATCTGCCGGGCCACGGTGCTCCTGCGGGCGGACACCCCGGCATTCTCGCGCACCGCGGAGGCGGCCTCGTGAACTCAACGACCACAACGGTGACCCGGCTCACAGGACAAGAGATCGTCGGCACGACAGACCCCCAGGCCCCCAGCCCCCGGAGAGACCATGTCCTCGCTCAGCAGACCCCAGGCCGGCACCGCCCGGCGCACCGACCGCACGCACCGGCTCTACCTGGCCGTCATCGGCGCCGTCGCCCTCGGCATCCTCGTCGGCCTCGTCGCGCCGGGCTTCGCGGTCGGCCTCAAGCCGGTCGGGACCGCCTTCGTGGCCCTCATCCGGATGATGATCGCGCCGGTGATCTTCTGCACCATCGTGCTCGGCGTCGGCTCGGTGCGCAGCGCCGCGCACGTCGGCAAGGTCGGCGGCCTGGCCCTCGGCTACTTCCTGGTGATGTCGACCGTGGCGCTGAGCATCGGGCTCGTCGTCGGCAACCTGCTGCACCCCGGGTCCGGGCTGCACCTGACCGCGGACGTGGCCCAGGCCGGCGCGGCGCAGGCCACCGACGCCGGGACGACCACCGACTTCCTCCTCGGCATCATCCCCACCACGCTGGTGTCCTCGCTCACCGACGGGCAGGTGCTGCAGGCGCTGCTGGTGGCGCTGCTGGTGGGCTTCGCGCTGCAGGCGATGGGCCCGGCCGGCCGGCCCGTCATCCTCGGCGTCGAGCACCTGCAGCGACTGGTGTTCCGGGTGCTGGCGATGGTCATGTGGGCCGCGCCCGTCGGCGCCTTCGGGGCGATGGCCGCCGTCGTCGGCGAGACCGGGATCGACGCGTTGAGGAGCCTCGCCGTGGTCATGGTGGGCTTCTACGTCACCTGCGCGCTGTTCGTGTTCGTGGTGCTGGGCACCATCCTCAAGCTGGTCACGGGCATCAACGTGTTCAGCCTGCTGCGCTACCTGGCCCGCGAGCTCCTGCTGATCCTGTCCACGTCGTCCTCGGAGTCGGCCCTGCCCCGGCTCATCGCGAAGCTGGAGCACGCCGGTGTGGAGCGGACCACCGTCGGCGTCGTGGTGCCGACCGGGTACTCGTTCAACCTCGACGGCACCGCGATCTACCTGACGATGGCGTCGCTGTTCGTCGCCGACGCGCTCGGCAAGCCGCTGCACCTCGGAGAGCAGATCTCCCTGCTGGTGTTCATGGTCGTCGCGTCCAAGGGCGCGGCGGGCGTCACCGGCGCCGGGCTGGCGACGTTGGCGGGCGGACTGGCGTCGCACCGCCCCGAGCTGCTCGACGGCGTCGGCCTCATCGTGGGCATCGACCGGTTCATGTCCGAGGCCAGGGCGCTGACGAACTTCGCCGGCAACGCGGTAGCCACGGTCCTGGTGGCCACCTGGACCGGCGGCCTCGACCGCGAGCAGATGCGGGCCGTGCTGGCCGGCGATCGGCCCTTCGACGAGGCGACCATGCTGGACGCGGACGACGCCGGTTCCGGGGAGGACACGGGGACCGCTGCCCCGAAGGCGGAGGCGGCGAAGGCGCTCGTCGACGCGTAGGCTCCCGCTGTGCTCGGCACCCAGCACGGACTGCGCCTGCTCGGCCGGTCCGACCTCCCGGCGATGCTGGAGCTCGCCGCGCGCGACCCGGTGGTCAACGTGTTCGTCGACTACCGCAGCCGCCTGACCCAGCTCGACCCGCGGTGGCTGGGCGGCGAGGTGTGGGGCTACCAGGTCCGCGGACGCCTGGTCTCCGCGTGCCACTCGGCCGCCAACCTCGTCCCCGTGCAGGCCAGTGACGAGGCGCTGGCGGCCTTCGCGGACCGCGCGGCCGCCCAGCGTCGCCGGTGCGCGACGATCGTCGGGCCCACGCAGACGGTGGCCCGGCTGTGGGCGCACCTGGAGCCGCACTGGGGCCCCGCCCGGGAGCTGCGCTGGGACCAGCCGCACCTGCAGACCGGGTCGGTCCCCGAGGTCCCGGGAGACCCGCTGGTACGTCGCAGCGAGCGGGCCGACCTCGAGGTGCTCTACCCGGCGTGCGTGGCCATGTACACCGAGGAGGTCGGCGTCTCTCCCGAGGAGGGCGGCGGCGCCGACCTCTACCGCGCCCGGACCGCCCAGCTGGTCGCCAAGGGCTGGTCGTTCTCGCGGATCGAGCGCGGCGAGGTGGTGTTCAAGGCCGAGGTGGCCGCCGCCTCGCCGTACGCCTGCCAGATCCAGGGGGTCTACGTCCCACCGCACCGCCGCGGGGAGGGGCTGGCCACGGCCGGCATGGCGGCGGTGGTCCGGTTGGCGCTGCGCGAGATCGCCCCCGTGGTCTCGCTCTACGTCAACGCGCACAACGTCGGGGCGCGGCGCGCCTACGAGCGGGCCGGGTTCGAGCAGACGGCCACCTTCGCCACCATCATGTTCTGACCCGTAGCCTCTCCCTCATGATCCTGCGGATGTCGAGCCTGTTCGTGCGGACCCTTCGGGAGGACCCGGCGGACGCCGAGGTGCCCAGCCACCGGCTGCTGGTCAGGGCGGGCTACATCCGCCGTGCCGCCCCGGGCATCTACTCGTGGCTGCCGCTGGGGCTGCGGGTGCTGCGCAACGTCGAGCGGATCGTCCGCGAGGAGATGGACGCCATCGGCGCCCAGGAGCTCCAGTTCCCCGCCCTGCTGCCGCGTGAGCCCTACGAGGCGAGCGGCCGCTGGACGGAGTACGGCGAGGGCATCTTCCGGCTCCGGGACCGCAAGGGCAACGACTACCTGCTCGGCCCGACGCACGAGGAGCTGTTCACGCTCGTCGTCAGGGACCTGTACTCCTCCTACAAGGACCTCCCGGTCTGGCTCTACCAGATCCAGACCAAGTACCGCGACGAGGCGCGGCCGCGCGCCGGGCTGCTGCGCGGACGCGAGTTCGTGATGAAGGACTCCTACTCCTTCGACGTCTCCGACGAGGGGCTGGACCGCTCCTACGAGGCCCACCGCGAGGCGTACGTGCGCACCTTCGACCGCCTCGGGTTCGACTACGTCATCGTCAAGGCCACCTCCGGGGCGATGGGCGGCTCGAAGTCGGAGGAGTTCCTGGCCACCGCCGAGAACGGCGAGGACACCTACGTGCGCTGCTCGAGCTGCGACTACGCCGCGAACGTCGAGGCGGTGCAGGTGCGGCCCCCGCAGCCCCTGCCGTACGACGGCGTCCCCGAGGCGCACGCCGAGCGGACCCCGGACACGCCGACGATCGAGACGCTGGTCAACCACCTCAACGAGCACTTCCCGCGCCGAGACCGAGCCTGGGACGCCGCGGACACGTTGAAGAACGTCATCATCGTGCTCAAGCACCCCGACGGGACCCGGGAGCCGGTCGCGATCGGGCTGCCCGGCGACCGGGCGGTCGACGAGAAGCGGCTCGCCGGCCAGCTCGAGCCGATCGAGGTCGAGGCGTTCGACGAGAGCGACTTCGCGCGCTACCCGTCGCTGGCCAAGGGGTACATCGGGCCCCGGGTGCTGGGGGAGAAGCACGCGTCCGGCATCCGCTACCTCGTGGACCCGCGGGTGGTCGAGGGCACCCGCTGGGTGACCGGCGCGGACGTGTCCGGCTCGCACGTGCTGGACCTGGTGGCCGGGCGCGACTTCACCCCCGACGGCGTCATCGAGGCCGCGGAGGTGCGCGACGGCGACCCGTGCCCGCGCTGCGACGGCACCCTGAGGACCGCGCGCGGCATCGAGATGGGCCACATCTTCGCGCTCGGCCGCAAGTACGCCGACGCGCTCGGCCTGCAGGTGCTCGACGAGTCCGGGAAGCTGGTCACCGTCACCATGGGCTCCTACGGCATCGGCGTCTCCCGCGCGGTCGCCGCGATCGCCGAGAACACCCACGACGAGCTGGGACTCGTCTGGCCGCGCGAGGTCTCGCCGGCCGACGTGCACCTGGTCGCCACCGGCAAGGACCCCGCGGTCTTCGAGAAGGCCGCCGAGCTCGCGGTCGAGCTGACCTCCCACGGCCTGACGGTCCTCTACGACGACCGGGTCAAGGTCTCGCCAGGGGTGAAGTTCAAGGACGCCGAGCTGCTCGGCGTCCCGACGATCGTGGTGGTCGGCAAGGGCCTGGTCGACGGGGTCGTCGAGGTCAAGGACCGGGCGTCGGGCGACCGTCAGGACGTGGCCCTCGAGCACGCCGTCGAGCACGTGGTCGCCACCGTCCGTGAGCCCGTCTGCGGCTGCGCGGAGGGCTGAGGATGGACGCTCGCCCGGGCGTCGAGGCGGTCATCTTCGACTGGGGCGGCACGCTCACGCCCTGGCACACCATCGACTTCTCCGAGGAGTCCCGGGCGCTCGCGGCCGCGGTCGCCGATGCCGACGAGGCGGCGGCCGGGCTGCTCGCGGCCGCCGTGCAGGCGGTGTGGGCGCGCGCGCGTGACCACCACACCAGCGCGACGCTCGCCGACATCTTCACCGAGGCCGGGCTGGTGCACGACGAGTCGCTGCTCACGGCCTACCGGGAGTTCTGGGCGCCGCACACCCACACCGACCCCGACGTGCCGTCCCTGTTCGGGCGGCTGCGCGCCGACGGCCTGCGGATCGGCGTGCTGTCGAACACGGTGTGGCCTCGTGAGTGGCACGAGGACCTCTTCCGCCGCGACGGGGTCCTCGACCTCGTCGACGGTGCCGTCTACACCAGCGAGGTGCCCTGGACCAAGCCGGCGCCCGAGGCCTTCGAGGCCGCGGTGAGGGCCGTCGGCCTCGAGGACCCGGCCGCCTGCGTGTTCGTCGGCGACCGGCTCTTCGACGACATCTGGGGCGCCGCCAACGTCGGCATGCGCACCGTGCTGGTCCCCCACAGCGACATCCCGCCCGAGCAGCTCGGGCACTCCGCCGGCGAGCCCGACGCGGTCGTGCACCGGCTGGGCGAGGTGTACGACGTGGTCGGTGGCTGGCGCTGAGCGGGCCGCCTGGTGGACCCGCGCCGGCTCACAGCTCCGGCAGCCCAGGGTACGGCTCGGGCGCGCCGCCGAACGACAGCTGCCGCACCGCGCACTCGCCGAGCGCGTCGATGGCCCACCGCCGGTCCGCGTCCGTCGTGCTCGCGACCGCGGCGGCGTACACGTCCGCGCAGCGCCGCTCCACCGTCAGCGCCGCGGCCCTCAGCTGGTCGGCGGTGCGGCACGGGGTCGGCAGCCGGTAGCTCAGCTGGGCGGCGACCGGCTCACCGCCGGCCGCGCGGACCATCGCGGTGAGCCGGTCGCGGCGTCCGCGGTGCGTGGTGTAGGCGGCCAGGACCGCGTCGCGCAGCGTCGGCTGCCGGGAGGCGGAGACCCGCCCGCCGACGACGCCGAACACGTAGAGCGCCGCGTGCTCCCCGGCGAGTGCCCGCTGCAGAGCCGCCAGCGCGGTCACCGCCTCCCCTCCCGGGCCGCGGTGCCCAGGTGGGCCGACTGCTGCGCCGCGGAGGCCGCCATCCCGGCCAGCAGCCGGGCGAACGGCCCGCTGCGGGCGTGCAGGCCGGCGCCCCGCTCGGCGGCCGCGAGCCGCTGCTCGGCACCCGCCACGGCGGCCAGTGCCGCCGGCACGTGCGCGGGCACGGCGACCCGCTGGGCGCGCGGCGCCGGAGTGCGCGTCGCCGTGGGGGTCGGTGTGCCGGTCGACGTGCCCGAGGCGGTCCCCGAGGGCGCCGCCGACGCGGTCGCCGAGGTCGGCGCCGGGACCGCGCCCCTCAGCAGCCGCACGTGGGCCTGGTGGGCGTGCCGGGCGCTGCGCAGCGCCGCGCCCGTCGCCGGGTGCGCGCGCAGCGTGGCCAGCACACGGTCGAGCAGCGCCTGCTCGCGCGCCAGCACGGCGTCGGCCAGCGCCACGTCCGGGTCGGGGGTCGGGGAGGGAGCGGGCGAGGCAGCCGGCGTCCGAGGAGACGGTGCGGTGGCGGCTCCGGCGCCCCGACCGCCACGGGTGCAGGCCGACACCAGGGCGGCCACCGCCGCGAGGGCCCCGCCGACGGCGGTGCGTCGGGACAGGACGGGGGGGCGCGGCACGCCGTGATTGTCTCAGCACCACGGCGCGCACCGACGACCAGCCGCAGGCCGCGGCGTGCCGGCGGGTGGTCGGTCCGAGCAGCGGGAGCAAGTAGGGTGGCCGAGACGTACGGCGGGCCACCCGCCGTGCCGGGCCGCTCCTCTCGGGAGGACCCGGAACCCGGCCGCAGCAGCACCGCCATAACAGCACAGGAGGCGCCCCGTGAGCACCGACCGGACCCGGGATCTCCTTTCCGAGGCACTCACCGCGCCCCTGGCGGCGACCGGTCTGGACGTCGAGGCCCTCGAGGTGTCGCAGGCGGGTCGACGCCGGATGGTGCGGGTGGCGGTGGACAAGGACGGTGGCGTGACGCTCGACGACATCGCCGAGGCCACCCGGGCGGTCTCCCGGATCCTCGACTCCTCCGACGTCATGGGTGAGCAGCCCTACACCCTCGAGGTGACCTCGCGCGGCACCGACCGGCCCCTGACGCTGCCGCGGCACTGGAGGCGCAACCGGGGCCGGCTGGTCAAGGTCTCCCTCGTCGACGCGCCCCGCGAGAGCTCCTCCCTCACCGGACGGGTCGTCGACAGCGACGAGGAGCGCGCCGTCCTCGACGTGGACGGCGAGCGCACCGAGGTCGCCTACGACGCGGTGGCCAAGGCCGTGGTCCAGATCGAGTTCAACCGGAAGGAGGCAGGCGCATGGACATCGACATGAACATCCTGCGCTCGCTCGAGCGCGAGAAGGAGATCTCCTTCGACATCCTGGTCGAGGCCATCGAGCAGGCCCTGCTCACGGCCTACCACAAGACCGGCCAGGCCGCTCCGCACGCGCGGGTCCAGCTCGACCGCAAGAGCGGGCACGTCACGGTGTTCGCCGCCGAGGTCGACGACGAGGGCACCACGCTGCGCGAGTACGACGACACCCCCGAGGGCTTCGGGCGGATCGCGGCCACCACGGCACGGCAGATCATGCTGCAGCGGCTGCGCGACGCCGAGGACGACATCAAGTTCGGCGAGTTCTCCGGCAAGGAGGGCGACATCATCTCCGGGATCATCCAGCAGGGCCGCGACCCGCACGACGTGATGGTCGACCTCGGCCGGCTGGAGGGCCTGCTGCCGGCGGCCGAGCAGGTGCCGGGGGAGCGCTACGAGCACGGCTCGCGCATCCGGTGCCTGGTCATCTCCGTGCGCAAGGGGATGCGCGGGCCCCAGGTGACCCTCTCGCGCTCGCACCCGAACCTGGTGCGCAAGCTCTTCGCGATGGAGGTGCCCGAGATCGCCGACGGCACCGTGGAGATCTGCGCCATCGCCCGCGAGGCCGGCCACCGCTCGAAGATCTCCGTCCGCTCGACGGTGTCCGGGGTGAACCCCAAGGGCTCGTGCATCGGGCCGATGGGTCAGCGGGTGCGCGCGGTCATGAGCGAGCTGCACGGGGAGAAGATCGACATCGTGGACTTCTCCGAGGACCCGGCCGAGATGGTGGCCCATGCCCTGTCGCCGGCGCGGGTGAGCAGCGTGGAGGTCGTCGACGCGGCCGCCCGGTCGGCGCGGGTCGTCGTACCCGACTACCAGCTCTCGCTCGCCATCGGCAAGGAGGGCCAGAACGCCCGGCTCGCGGCACGCCTGACGGGGTGGCGCATCGACATCCGCTCCGACGAGGCGCCCTGACCGCCCGCCCGTGAACCCGGTTCGGTTCCGGGCCGTCCAGCCGCTAGACTGGCCCACGGTCCGCCACCGCCACGTCGAAGCGGGGTCGTCGCATGTCCACTCCGGAGGCCCTCGGGTCGCTTCGGGGCAGCATCCGCACCTGTGTCGGTTGTCGGCAGCGGACCGACAAGCTCGAGCTGATGCGGGTCGTCGCACAGGATCGGGGCCGCGGCCTGGAGGCCGTCCCGGACCTGTCGAGGAGGGCACCCGGTCGGGGGGCGCACCTGCACCCCACGCCCGACTGCCTGGATCTCGCACTACGCCGCCGGTCCCTCCCGAGGGCCCTCCGCACGGAGGGCTCGCGGCTGGACACCACGGCGCTCGAGGAGCTCGTACGTCGAGCCTGACCGGCGCACGGTCGCCCCGCACCACCCGCACGACCACGGCCCACCATGGGGTCACCCACCGCACGACCGACCAGAAATTGGAGCAGCAGCTCATGAGCACTCGATGAGATCTTCTCGATGAGCATGCACACCAGCTAACGGTCCGCATCGCCCCCTCACCGGGAGGGGGACCACGGGTTCGGACCAGAAGGAGAAGCGTGGCTAAGGTCCGAGTCCACGAGCTCGCCAAGGAGCTCGGAGTCGAGAGCAAGGTCGTTCTGGCCAAGCTCAAGGAGATGGGGGAGTTCGTCAAGTCGGCGTCGTCGACGGTCGAGCCCCCTGTCGTCAAGAGGTTCACCACCGAGTACGGCGACCAGCTGAAGAGCGCCGGTGCCGCCAAGAAGTCACCCGCGAAGCCCGCCGCGGCTCCCGCGGACGCGTCGCCGGCACCCGCCGCGGCGTCGGCACCGCCCGCCACACCGGCTCCCGCCGCCCGGGAGAACGGGGTCGCACCCGGCGACAACGGGGTGGCCGCCGCACCGCAGGCACCGGCCGCCCGGACCCAGGACGGCCCCGCGGGGCCTCGTCCCGGACCACGCCCGGCGCCGGCGCCGGCGCCCGCCGAGCCGGTCGAGCCCGTCCAGCCCGTCCAGCCCGAGACCGTGCAGTCCCCACCCACCGAGTCCGCCCCCGCCGCCCGGGCGGAGACCCCGCCCCCGGCGGCCGCGGCCACCGACGGCACCGGCACCACCCGTCGCCCCGGTCCGCCCCCGGCCCGTCCCGCGCCGCGGCCCTCCGGTCGTCCCGGGTCGCCGCGACCGGGCAACAACCCCTTCTCCTCCACCCAGGGCATGGGGCGTCGACCCGCGCCGCGTCCCGGCACCGAGGCGCCCACCGACCGGCCGCCGCGTCCGCCGGCCGGGCGTGAGGGCGGTGCTCCCGGACGTCCCGGAGCGCCGTCGTCGGGTCGTCCGGGGATGCCGCGGCCGAACCCCGCGATGATGCCCAAGTCGCCGGCCGCGTTCGGCGGCGGACCCGGTGGCCGCCCCGCGCCCGGCGGGCGCGCCGGCGCCCCTGGCCGCGGGCCCGGTGGCCGCGGTGGCGCACCCGGTCGTGGCGGTGCCCCCGGTGCCCCCGGCTCTCCCGGCGGCTTCGCCGGACGCCCGGGCGGCGGCGGTCGCCCCGGCGGCGGCCGTCCCGGTCAGCGCGGCCAGACCCAGGGCGCCTTCGGCCGTCCCGGTGGTCCCTCGCGGCGTGGCCGCAAGTCCAAGCGGGCGCGTCGCCAGGAGTTCGAGGCCATGCAGGCGCCGACCATCGGCGGCGTGCGGGTCCGCAAGGGCGACGGCGAGACGATCCGGCTGGCCCGGGGGTCCTCGCTGACCGACTTCGCCGAGAAGATCGGCGTCGACGCCGCGTCGCTGGTCCAGATGCTCTTCAGCCTCGGCGAGATGGTCACGGCGACCGAGTCCGTCAACGACGAGACGCTCGAGCTGCTCGGCGACGAGCTGAACTACGTCATCGAGGTCGTCTCGCCCGAGGACGAGGACCGCGAGCTGCTCGAGTCCTTCGACCTCGAGTTCGGTGAGGACGAGGGCGACGAGTCCGACCTCGAGGCCCGGCCGCCGGTGGTCACCGTGATGGGCCACGTCGACCACGGAAAGACCAAGCTGCTCGACGCGCTGCGCAACGCCAACGTGGTCGCCAAGGAGGCCGGTGGCATCACCCAGCACATCGGCGCCTACCAGGTGGCCACGGAGGTGGACGGCGAGGACCGTCGGATCACCTTCATCGACACCCCCGGCCACGAGGCGTTCACCGCCATGCGTGCCCGCGGTGCGCAGGCGACCGACATCGCCGTGCTGGTCGTGGCGGCCGACGACGGTGTGATGCCGCAGACCGTCGAGGCGCTCAACCACGCCAAGGCGGCCGACGTGCCGATCGTGGTCGCGGTCAACAAGATCGACGTGCCCGCGGCGGACCCAACCAAGGTCCGCGGCCAGCTCAGCGAGTACGGCCTGGTGCCCGAGGAGTACGGCGGCGACACCATGTTCGTCGACGTGTCGGCCAAGGCCGAGCTGAACCTCGACAAGCTGCTCGAGGCCATCGTGCTGACGGCGGACGCCTCGCTCGACCTGCGCGCGAACCCGCGCCAGGACGCGCAGGGCCTCGTCATCGAGGCGCACCTCGACCGGGGCCGCGGTCCCGTCGCGACGGTGCTGATCCAGCGCGGCACGCTGCGCGTCGGCCAGTCGGTCGTCGCGGGTCCGGCCTACGGCCGGGTGCGGGCGATGATCGACGAGTACGGCGACAACATCGAGGAGGCCGCCCCGTCGCGTCCGGCGATGGTGCTCGGTCTGACGGCGGTGCCCGGTGCCGGCCAGAACCTGATCGTGGTCGAGGACGACCGCGTGGCGCGGCAGATCGCCGAGCGCCGTGAGTCGCGCGAGCGGGCGGCGATGCAGGCGAAGCGGCGCGTGCGTCGTACCCTCGAGGACTTCATGGCCTCGATGGAGAAGGGTGCGAGCCAGGAGCTCAACCTGATCCTGAAGGGCGACGTGTCCGGCTCGGTCGAGGCGCTCGAGGACTCGCTGGCCAAGATCGACGTCGGCGAGGGTGTCAACCTGCGGGTCATCGACCGCGGTGTCGGTGCGATCACCGAGACCAATGTCGACCTCGCGGCCGCCTCCGACGCCATCATCATCGGCTTCAACGTGCGCCCGCAGGGCAAGGCGACCGAGATGGCCGACAAGGAGGGCGTCGAGATCCGCTACTACTCGGTCATCTACCAGGCGATCGAGGAGATCGAGGCGGCGCTCAAGGGCATGCTCAAGCCGGTGTTCGAGGAGGTCTCGCTCGGCCAGGCCGAGATCCGCGAGATCTTCCGCTCCAGCAAGATCGGCAACATCGCGGGCTGCATGGTGACCAGCGGTGTGATCCGGCGCAACTCCAAGGCCCGGCTGGTCCGCGACGGCAACGTGGCGGCGGACAACCTCGAGCTGTCGTCGCTGCGCAGGGAGAAGGACGACGTGACCGAGGTCCGCGAGGGCTTCGAGTGCGGTCTGACCCTGCGGGGCTTCAACGACATCAAGCAGGGCGACGTCGTCGAGTGCTTCGAGATGCGGGAGATCCCCCGGGCCTAGCGGGGGCCGCGCCGAGTCGGCGCATCCGCACGTCTCACCGGTGCGGGTGTGCCGACTCGACCCATGTCAGCGGTGCGGATGCGCCGACTCGGCACCAGGACAGGAGCAGCAGTGAGCAACCCCCGGGTCCGCAAGGTCGCGGACCGCATCCAGGTCGTCGTCGCCGAGATGCTCGAGCGTCGCGTCAAGGACCCTCGCCTCGGGTTCGTGACCGTCACCGACGTCCGGGTCAGCGGTGACGCCCAGCAGGCCTCGGTCTTCTACACCGTGCTCGGCGAGGACGCGGAGGTCGAGGGGTCCAGGGCCGCGCTCGAGTCGGCCAAGGGCCTGATCCGGGCCGAGGTCGCCAAGCAGCTCGCCATGCGGCACGCGCCGACCCTCGAGTTCATCCACGACGCGCTGCCCGACACCGCCCGGCACATCGACGAGCTGCTGAGCCGGGCGCGCGAGTCCGACGCGGCCGTCGCGGCCTCCGCGGCCGGGGCGAGCTACGCCGGTGAGGCGGACCCCTACCGCAAGCCCCACGAGGAGGACCCTCTCGACGACGAGCCCGACGAGCCCGACGAGCCCGACGATCCCGACGCGCAGCCGTCATCGTGAGCGAGACCCCCGCCGGCCTGCTCGTGGTCGACAAGCCGGGCGCCATGACCTCGCACGACGTGGTCGCCCGGGTCCGCCGGCTGGCGGGCACCAGGAAGGTGGGCCACGCGGGCACCCTGGACCCGATGGCCACCGGCGTGCTGCTGGTCGGCATCGGGCGGGCCACCCGGCTGCTGGGCCACCTCACGCTCACCGAGAAGGCGTACGACGCGACGGTCCGCCTCGGCGAGGCCACCACGACCGACGACGCCGAGGGCGAGCCGCTCGCCACCACCTCGGCGGCCCACCTCGCCGAGCGGGACGTCCGCGAGGCCGTCCGGGCGTTCGTCGGTGAGATCGAGCAGCGCCCGTCGTCGGTGTCGGGGGTGAAGGTCGACGGCCGGCGCGCCTACGCTCGCGTCCGGGCGGGGGAGCAGGTCGACCTGCCGGCCCGGCCGGTCACCGTGCACGAGCTGCGCGTCACCGCGGTGCGCGACGCCGGCGAGCGCCTCGACGTCGACGTGTCGGTGCGGTGCAGCAGCGGCACCTACGTGCGCGCCATCGCCCGCGACCTCGGGCACGCGCTCGGCGTCGGTGGCCACCTGACCGCCCTGCGGCGCACCGCGGTCGGCCCGTTCACCCTGCGCGAGGCCCATCCCCTCGACGCCGCCGGCGACGCCGCTGCGGTGCTCGACCTGTCGGTCGTCGCGCGACGCTGCTTCGCGTCGTACCCCCTCGACGGCGACCAGGCCCGCGACGTCGGACACGGCCGTCGCCTGGCCCTGCGGATCGACCGGCCCGGGCCCGTCGCGGTGTTCGGGCCGGACGGGCGGTTCCTGGCCCTCTACGAGCAGCGCGGCGAGGTCGCCGCCCCCGTGGCCGTCCTCGTCTGAGCCCGCTGTGGGAGCATTTCGCCGTCGGCGCAGCATCCGGGACGGCGAGCGGAGGGACCCACGTGCAGATCTGGCGCACGCTCGACGAGGTGCCGCGAGCCCTCGGCCGGACGGTCGCCACGGTGGGGAACTTCGACGGCGTCCACCGCGGCCACCAGCACGTCGTCCGGCGGGCCCGCGAGGTCGCCCACGGCCTCGGTGACCTGCCGGTCGTGGCGGTGACCTTCGACCCGCACCCGATCGCGGTGCTGCGGCCCGAGCACGCCCCGCCCACCCTGACCTCCATCGAGACCCGCGCCTGGCTGCTGGCCGAGGCCGGCGTCGACGACCTGCTGGTGATCCCCTTCAGCCGGGAGGTCGCCGGCTGGTCGCCGGAGCGCTTCACGAGCGACGTCCTCGTCGACACCCTGCACGTCAAGGCGGTCGTCATCGGGGCGAACTTCCGGTTCGGCTCGAAGGCGTCCGGCGACGTCGCCACGTTGGCCCGGCTGGGGCAGGACCACGACTTCACCGCGGAGGGGATCGCGCTCGACGGCGGTCCACAGGTCTGGTCCTCGACGTACGTGCGCAACTGCCTGGCCGCGGGCGACGTCGAGGGCGCCGCGGAGGCGATCGGCCGCCCGTTCGCGGTGCGCGGCGAGGTCGTCAGGGGCGACCGGCGCGGCCGGGCGCTCGGCTACCCGACGGCGAACGTGCCCGCGTCCGGCATGCTCGCCGCCCCGGCCGACGGCGTGTACGCCGGGTGGCTGCGTCGCCTCGACGTCGAGGACGGTGCGCCGTTGCCCGCCGCGATCAGCGTCGGCACCAACCCCACCTTCGACGGTGCCCGCGAGCGGCGCGTGGAGTCCTACGTGCTGGACCGCGACGACCTCGAGCTGTACGGCGTGGAGGTCGAGGTGTCCTTCGTCGCCCGCATCCGCGGCATGCTGCGCTTCGACTCCGTCGCCGAGCTCGTGACCACGATGGCCGAGGACGTCGAGCGGACCCGGGCGCTGCTGGGCACCCGTCCGGTCAGCGACCGACCACCTGGCTGACCTGCCGGACGACCTCCTGGGGGCTGTGCGCGGCCCGCAGCGCGTCGGTGAAGTGCTTCTTGACCAGGGCGCGCGCGAGCACGGTGAGCACCTTCAGGTGCATGGCCTCGCCGAAGGCCGGCGCCGCGATCAGGAACGCCAGGTCGGCCGGACCGTCCTTGGCCCCGAAGTCGCACGGCGGGGACAGCCGGGCGAAGGCGAGCGTCGTGACCTGGACCGCCTCCGAGCGGCAGTGCGGGATCGCGATGCCGCCCGGCAGGCCCGTCGTGGACAGGGCCTCGCGGACCAGCGCGTCCCGGGCGAGCCGGTCGGGGTCCTGGGTGCGGCCGGCCTCGGCCACCTGGGCGGCGAGGGCGTGGATCACCTCGGCCTTGTCGGTGCCCAGCGAGACGTCAAGGCGCACGAGCGCCGGGACGATCATCGGCTCTGTCTCGGCGCTGCCGGAGATGCCGGATGGGTCGGTCATCGATTCCTCGGTTCCTCGTGTGGAGGGTCCGCGACCGCGCGCTGCGCGACGCCTCGGTGCCGGCCGGCGGTCACCGGCCCTCACCGACAGTGGGATGCGTGGAGGAGCGTACTCAGGGCGTCGACGCCGGTCCGGCGCGCCCGGTCTCGGCAGTTTCCCTGGGCCCCCAGCGAAACGTGCACACCCCCGGCGTTGCAACGCCGGGGGTGTGCACG
>JAICKK010000042.1 GCA_025927955.1 Nocardioidaceae bacterium | reverse complement strand
GCTGAGGGGTGCGGTCGCGCCGGGCCGGCGGGCGGGCGCCGCGTAGGCTCGCCGGCGTGGCCAGACAGATCGCGCTCCTGACCAACCCGGTCTCGGGCACCGGCCGCGCACCCCGTACGGCGGGCATGGCGCTGCACCGGCTCCAGGACGCGGGGCTCGCGGTGCGCCGGGTCGAGAGCCGTGACGCGCCGGAGGCCCTGGACGCGGCACGGCAGGCGGTGGCCGACGGCGTGGACGCACTGGTCGTGGTGGGCGGCGACGGGCTGGTGCACGTCGGCGTGCAGGCGGTCGTCGGCAGCCGCACCGCCCTCGGCGTGGTGCCGGCAGGCGCCGGCAACGACCTGGCCCGCGCGCTCGGCATCCCGCGCTCGGACCCGGAGCGCGCGGTCGACGTGGTCGTGGGCGCGCGTGCCCGGCGCGTCGACGTCGGGCAGTGCGGGGACTCCTCCTTCGTGACGGTGCTCGCGGCCGGGTTCGACGCGCTGGTCAACGAGCGCGCCAACGCGATGCGGCACCCGCGGGGGCGCCTGCGCTACGCCGTCGCCACGCTGGCCGAGCTGCACGCGCTGCGCCCACGGCCCTACGTCCTCGGCCTCGACGGCACGGTGCGCGAGGTCGAGGCCGTGCTCGTCGCGGTGGGCAACGGCCCGTCGTACGGTGGCGGGCTCCGGGTCGCGGAGGGGGCGCGTCTCGACGACGGCCTGCTCGACGTGGTGGTGATCGGGCCGGTCGGGCGGCTGGACCTCGTCCGCACCTACCCGCGGCTCTACACCGGTGGCCACACCCACCACCCGCGCTACGAGCACCACCGGGTCCGGAGCGTCTCCCTCGCGGCGGCCGGGGTGGTGGCCTACGCCGACGGCGAGCGGCTGGGACCGCTGCCGGTGACGGTCGAGGTGCGGCCCGGCGCGCTGGAGGTGCTGGTTCCCGATGAGTGAGACCTCGCCCGCCGAGCGCTTCGCGCGTGCCCGCCGGGAGCGCGGCTCCCCGGTGTTCCACGACTTCGTCCACCTCTACGACTTCGAGCTGGACCCGTTCCAGGTCGAGGCGTGCACGCAGCTGGAGGCCGGGCGCGGGGTGCTGGTCGCCGCGCCCACCGGGTCGGGCAAGACGCTGGTCGGGGAGTTCGCGGTGCACCTCGCGCTCGAGCAGGGTCGCAAGTGCTTCTACACCGCGCCGATCAAGGCGCTGTCGAACCAGAAGTTCGGCGACCTCGTCCGCCGCTACGGGCCCGACCAGGTCGGGCTGCTCACCGGCGACAACACCATCAACGGCGAGGCGCCGATCGTGGTGATGACCACCGAGGTGCTGCGCAACATGCTCTACGCCGGGTCCTCCACGCTGTCCGGGCTCGGGTACGTCGTGATGGACGAGGTGCACTACCTCGCCGACCGGTTCCGCGGCGCCGTGTGGGAGGAGGTGATCATCCACCTCCCGGAGTCGGTCGCCCTGGTGTCGCTGTCGGCCACGGTGTCGAACGCCGAGGAGTTCGGCGAGTGGCTGCAGACCGTCCGCGGCGACACCTCGGTGATCGTGGAGGAGCGACGTCCGGTGCCGCTCTACCAGCACGTCCTCGTCGGCCGCCGGATGTTCGACCTGTTCGCCTCCCCTGAGGGCCCGGGAGAGGCGCAGGTGAACCCGCAGCTGCTGCGGGTGGCCCGCGACGACCCTTCGACGGGGCTCAGGACGAGCTGGAAGTCGGGGCGTACGGCGGACCGCCGCTCGGGCCGGGGCGGGTCGCGGGATAGGGACCGGCGGGGACGGCGAGGGGGCGGGTTCCTGCCGCCGACCCGGGTCGACGTCGTGGACCGCCTGGACGCCCAGGGCCTGCTGCCCGCGATCGTGTTCGTGTTCAGCCGGGTCGGCTGCGACGCCGCGGTCACCCAGTGCCTGCACGCCAACCTGCGGCTCACCACGCCCGAGGAGCGTGAGGAGGTGGTCCGCGTCGTCGAGGCCCGCTGCCGCAACCTCCCGGACGAGGACCTGCACGTGCTGGGCTACCACGATTTCCTCGACGGGCTCTCGCGCGGCGTCGCGGCCCACCATGCGGGGATGCTGCCCACGTTCAAGGAGGTCGTCGAGGAGCTGTTCGCCGCCGGCCTGTGCAAGGTGGTCTTCGCGACCGAGACCCTCGCGCTGGGGATCAACATGCCGGCCCGGTCGGTGGTGATCGAGAAGCTGTCGAAGTGGAACGGCGAGACGCACGCCGACATCACGCCCGGCGAGTACACCCAGCTCACCGGTCGCGCCGGCCGCCGCGGGATCGACGTGGAGGGCCACGGCGTGGTGCTCTGGCAGCCCGGCCTGGACCCCAAGGCGGTCGCCGGCCTGGCCTCGACGCGCACCTACCCGCTGCGGTCGTCGTTCCGCCCGTCGTACAACATGGCGGTGAACCTGGTGCACCAGGTCGGCCGCGGCACCGCCCGCGAGCTCCTGGAGGCGTCGTTCGCGCAGTTCCAGGCCGACAAGGCGGTGGTGGGCCTGGCGCGACAGCTCCGGAAGGCGGAGGAGGCTCTCGAGGGGTACGCGCAGGCGGCGACCTGCCACCTCGGTGACTTCATGGAGTACTCCGGGCTGAGACGGCGGCTGTCCGAGGCGGAGGCGGCGCAGGCGCGTGCCCGCCGTACCGACCGTCGCGACGCCGTCGTGACCTCGCTGGAGGCGCTGCGGCCGGGGGACGTGATCGAGGTGCCCGCCGGGAAGTTCTCCGGGATGGCCGTGGTGCTGGACCCCGGGATGGCCTCGGACCGCGACGGTCCGCGGCCCTATGTGCTCACCGCGGACCGGCACGCGCGCCGGCTGTCGATGGTGGACTTCCCGGTGCCGGTGGAGGCGCTCACCCGGATGCGGATCCCCAAGAGCTTCAACGGGCGCAACCCCCAGGCACGGCGGGACCTCGCCTCGACGCTGCGGGCCCGGACCCACAACCTGACGCCACCGCCCCCGGGACGCTCCGGGCGCGGCTCGCGTGGGGCGACCGGCCAGGAGCAGGCGGGGGAGCGGGAGATCGCCCGGCTGCGCGCCGAGCTGCGGGCGCACCCCTGCCACGGCTGCGCGGACCGGGAGGACCACGCCCGCTGGGCGGAGCGCCACCACAAGCTCGCCCGGGACACCGGCACGCTGAGGCGCCGCATCGAGCAGCGGACGAACACCATCGCTCGACAGTTCGACCGGGTCTGCGAGGTGCTCACCGCGCTGGGCTACCTCGAGGACGACGAGGTGACCGCGAGCGGCGCCCGCCTGATGCGGATCTACACCGACATGGACCTGGTCGCCGCGGAGTCGCTGAGCGGCGGGCTCTGGGACGGTCTGTCGCCCAGCGAGCTGGCGGCGGCGCTCTCGGCGCTGGTGTTCGAGACGCGGCGGTCCGACGACGCCGGGTCGCCGCGGCTGCCCGGTGGCCGGGTCAGGCAGGTGCTGGCCGACATGGTCTCACTCTGGGCGGACCTCGACGCCCTCGAGCGCGAGCACCACCTCGCCTTCCTGCGGGAGCCCGACCTGGGCTTCGCGTGGGCGGCGTACCGCTGGGCGGAGGGGGCGGCCCTCGACGAGGTGCTGGTCGAGACCGACCTCGCGGCCGGGGACTTCGTGCGCTGGATGAAGCAGCTGCTCGACCTCACCGACCAGGTCGCGGCCGCGGCCGGGGACTCCCGGCTCCGCACGAGCGCCCGGTCGGCCGCGGCGGCGTTGCGACGCGGCGTGGTGGCCTATACATCCGTCTCCGACTGACCCGGCGGGCTTGACCCGAGCCGACCGGTGAGGTCAGCCTGCTTTACCAAGCACTGGCCGCTGCAGGGGGAGCGACACGTGACCTCGCAGTCCGCACGACGCCGGCACCCCGGCCCTTTGCGCCACCACGCAAGCGCCGACCCGGTCACCGCTGTTCTCCTCGTCGGCGGAGTCTGCCTGGCCGTCGTGGTCGTCCTCCTGCTGGCGGGCTACGTCTTCGGCTGGCGCTGGACCGGCTACCGGGATGAGAAGCACCACGATGAGATCCGCACGCTGTGGGACTGGCTCACTCTGCTGCTCCTTCCGCTGACGCTGGCGCTGCTTCCGTTCTGGCTCCGCTCCGGTGATCGCGGCAGGCGTTCCTGGAGGGCTCTCGCGGGAGCGGCGACGCTCGCCTTCGCTGTCCTGGTGGTCGGGGGCTACCGGCTGGGCTGGACGTGGACGGGGTTCACCGGCAACACGCTGTGGGACTGGCTCGGGCTGTTCCTGATGCCGTTCCTGCTGCCTCTCGTCCTGCTCCTCGTCGTCGAGCGGGGCGGGCGTACGGACATGGCTGCCTCCGGCGCCACCTCGCCACCCGACCCTCGCTCCTCGGGCGTCGGCCGTCCCCCCGCAGCCTCCGGGCCGGCGGCACCCCCTGCGGTCGGGAGCGGAGGCCGACGGCCGGGACCCGCCGGCCGGGCGCTGCCCCTCGTCGTCATCGGCGCGGTGGTCCTCGTGGTCGGAATGCTGCTCGTCGGTGCGGGATTCGCGCTCGGCCGCGCCAGCGCCCACCCTCCGGCCGCCGCGGCAGTCGCTCCCGCGGGGGGCCGGAGCCACCCCGCCGGCCCGATGGCAGTGCAGCGGGTGGTGGTGGTCGCCGGTGACCCCTTCTGGACCGACACGGCCATGGCCGTGCGGAGGGGAGAGGTGGTCCGGGTCACGGCCTTCGGGAGCGTCGAGCCGCACACCGGGCCCGGTGGCCGCTGGCCTCAGGTCGGACCCGACGGGCGGCGCCACCGCCATGCCAGGAACATCATCGGACACAGGCACGCGGGACTCCTGGCCACCGTGGGGCGGCCCGCTCACCAGCTGCGACTGGACTCGAAACCGACGGGCTGCGGGCCGACCTACGTCGGTGGTCATGGCAGCTTCGTCGTGCACTGCGACGGCGAGCTGTACCTCGGCGTCAACGACAGGAAGACGCGCGACAACTCCGGGTACTTCGGTGCCACCGTGGCGATGTCCCTGCCCGGCTGAGCGGTCAGGGCTGTCCGCCCACCGGCCGGTTCTCGTACGGCGTGGAGAGCACGATCGTGGTTCGGGTGGAGACGTTGGCGGCGGCGCGCACGCGGGCGAGCAGCTTCTCGAGGTCCGTGGGAGCGGCCACCCGGACCTTGAGGATGTAGGACTCGTCGCCGGCCACCGACCAGCAGCTCTCGATCTCGCTGATCCCTCGCAGCCGCTCCGGCGAGTCGTCGGGCTGCGAGGGGTCGATGGGCCGGATGGAGATGAACGCGGTGAGCGGCAGCCCCATGTGGTCGTAGTCCAGGGAGGCCCCGTAGCCCTTGATCAGGCCGCGGTGCTCGAGGCGCTTGACCCGCTGGTGCACGGCGGAGGTGGACAGCCCCGTGGCCTTCCCGAGGTCGGTGAACGACATCCGGCCGTCGGCGGCGAGCAGCCCCAGGATGCGCAGGTCGAGGTCTTCCACGGGCGTCACCCTAGCCACGTCACGGCCGTTTCGGCGTCCATGCGCGCGTGCAAGACTGCGCCGTGCCCTCGCGCCTGATGCTGCTCGACACCGCCTCGATGTACTTTCGCGCCTTCTACGGCGTCCCCGACTCGATCACCGCGCCCGACGGGACGCCGGTCAACGCGGTCCGCGGCCTGCTGGAGTTCATCACCCGGCTCGTCGGTGAGTACCGCCCGACACATCTCGCGTGCTGCTGGGACAACGACTGGCGCCCGCAGTGGCGCGTCGACCTCATCGGCTCGTACAAGGCGCACCGGGTCGAGTACGTCGTCGCGGACGCGCCCGACGTGGAGGTGGTGCCCGACCCGCTCGAGGTGCAGGTGCCGGTGATCCGCGACGTGCTCGCGGCGTTCGGGATCGCGGTGGTCGGTGCCGACGGGTACGAGGCCGACGACGTCATCGGCACCCTGGCGACCGGTGCCGGCATGCCCGTCGACGTGGTCACCGGCGACCGCGACCTGTTCCAGCTCGTCGACGACGAGGCCGAGGTCCGGGTCCTCTACATCGCCCGCGGCGTCGGGAGGCACGAACGGGTCACCGGGTCCGTCGTACGCGAGAAGTACGGCGTGGAGGGCAGCCAGTACGCCGACTTCGCCGCGCTGCGGGGCGACCCCTCGGACGGGCTGCCCGGGGTCGCCGGGGTGGGGGAGAAGACCGCGGCGACGCTGCTGCAGCGGTTCGGCACGATGGCCGGCCTGCGGGCCGCCGCGGAGGACCCCGGCTCGAACATCGCGCCCAGTCCGCGCCGCAAGATCCGGGAGGCCGCCGACTACCTGGAGGTGGCTCCCGCCGTGGTCGCGGTCGCCCGCGATCTCGACCTGGGTACGCCCGACCTGACCCTGCCGCTCGCCCCGGCCCACCCGGAGCGCCTGGTCGAGCTCTCCGACAACTGGAACCTCGAGAGTCCGGTCGCCCGGCTCGTCGACGCGCTCACCAGCCTCCGCTGAGGCGTCCCGTTCCGTGCCCGCGGCGGCGCTGAGGCGTCCCGTTCCGTGCCCGATCACCGCAGGACAAGGCGCCTCGGCGCAGCCTGGAGCACGGAACGGGACGCCTCGACGCAGCCTGGAGCACGGAGCGGGACGCCTCGGCGCGTACCTGAGCTGGTTTCGAGACGCATCGCCCTTGGGGGCTCGGCTCCTCAACCAGCGTGCACGGCCGGCTCCTCAACCAGCGTGCACGGCCGGCTGCTCGACCAGCGTGGGGGCGGCTGCTCGACGAGCGTGCGGGTCCGGTCAGGCGTGGACCGCCTGGGCGGCCGCTGCGGTCCGGGAGGCGGCCGCGGCCTGCGAGGCGGCCTCGTGCGGGTCGTCGGCGTGCCGGCGCCACCACTGCTGGCCCTCGGCGGGCAGGGTGTGGATCGGGTCGTAGTAGGCGTAGGTCCGGGTGAGCGCGTCCGGGTCGGAGGCCTCGATCGAGGTGCGGTAGTTCTTCGTCCAGTACGAGATGCCGCGCTCGTGGTCGTAGTCCGAGAGCTGGTGCACCCACCGCTTCCCGACGAACGGGACGTCGCACACGATGCGAGGGGTGGCGAAGCCGGGCAGGTAGCCCATGATGTGGTGCTGCAGCCGCTGCGCGTCGGCGACCGAGACCCGCCAGTGCTCGCTGAACGGGATCATGTCGCACATGTAGAAGTAGTAGGGCATGATCTGCGCGCCGTCGAGCAGCGCGAAGCACAGGTCCAGCAGCGCGTGGGGGTCGGCGTTGACCCCGTTGAGCAGCACTCCCTGGTTGCGGACGTCGCGGACGCCGGCATCCAGCATCGCCTTGGTCGCCCGCGCCACGAGCGGCGTCACCGACGCCGCGTGGTTGACGTGGGTGTGGATGGCCAGCGAGACGCCGCGCTCGCGGGCCGTGCTCGCGACCCGCTCGACCCCGGCGCGGACGTCGTCCTGGAGCCAGTGCTGCGGGAGGCCCATCAGCGCCTTGGTGGCCAGCCGGATGTCACGGATGTTCTCGATCTCCAGCAGCCTGGACAGGAAATCCTCCAGGCGCGCCCACGGCATGTTGGCGACGTCTCCGCCGGACACGACGACGTCGCGGACGGCGGGCGTACGACGCAGGTAGTCCAGCATGGCGGCGTGCCGGTCGACCGGCTTGCCGAGGAACTTGAGCTTGTCGATCACCGGGGTCGAGTTGCCGACGAGGTCCATGCGCGTGCAGTGCCCGCAGTACTGGGGGCACGTCGACAACAGCTCGGCGAGCACCTTCGTGGGGTAGCGGTGGGTGAGCCCCTCGGCGACCCACATGTCGTGCTCGTGCAGCGAGTCGCGGGTGGCGTAGGGGTGCGAGGGCCAGTCCGTGCGGCGCTCGGAGAACACCGGCAGCATGTAGCGACGGACCGGGTCGGCGTAGATCGCCTCGGTCAGCGAACCCGGTCCGTGCGGGGTCTCGTGCGGTGCCATCGTGTTGAGCATCTGCGGCGGCACCAGCATCGACATCGTGGCCCGCTCGGCCTGGTCGCGCTCGAGGTCGGCGTAGAAGGACTCGTCGACGAGGTCGCCCCACAGGGCGCGCAGCTGCCGGACGTTCTTGACGCAGTGGGCACGCTGCCACTGCACCGACTCCCACTCGGAGGTCGTGACGTCGGCCCAGCCGGGGAAGCGCGTCCAGTCGGGTTCCACGGGCTCCGGCCGCCGGTAGGGGTACGGCTGACCGGTCTCGGCGATGATGCTCCCGACCGAGGTCTCGATCGTCATCTTGGTCTCCCTCCGTCCGAACGGGACAGTCCGCGTCAGGTTTGTGTGGGACAGCCCACGCATGCCACGATACCCAAACAATATCCGGCCTGTCGAACTCGACACCGGAAGATTTCCGTTCCATGTGAGGTCTGGAAGGAGAGACCGTGTCCGACGACAGGGTCAGCAGCCCGGTGGGGCTGCACCGTGTGGTCTCGCCGGCCGGCGTGCTGCCGCAGGCGGCCGAGCGGCTCGACACCCGCCCGCAGCTGTGGCCCGACGAGGTCCGGATCCGCGCCGAGCGGCTGAACCTCGACGCCGCGTCGTTCCGGCAGCTCGAGCGCGCCCATGACGCGGACGGGGACCGGGTCCGGGCCGCCGTGCTGGGCATCGTGGCCGAGCGCGGCAAGATGCAGAACCCCGAGACCGGCTCCGGGGGGATGCTCGTCGGCACGGTCGAGGAGGTCGGCCCGGCCTCCCCGCTCGGGCTCGCGGTCGGCGACCGGGTCGCCACGCTGGTCTCGCTCACCCTCACCCCACTGGTCATCGAGGACGGCCTCGAGCGGTGGGACGGCCGCTCGGAGCAGGTGCCGTGCGACGGCTACGCGATCCTCTTCGGGCGGTCCATCGCCGCGGTCCTGCCCGACGACCTGCCGCCAGAGCTGTCCCTGTCGGTGCTCGACGTCTGCGGTGCGCCCGCGCTCACGGCGCGGGTGGTGGGCCAGTATGTGCGTCCGGCACCGGGTTTCGAGGCTCGCAAGCTCGCACCTCAACCAGCGTCGGGGCTGGCACCTCGACCAGCGTCCGGCCCCGTCGTGGCGGTGCTGGGCGGGGCCGGCAAGTCCGGCTCGCTGTCGCTGGCGGCAGCCAAGGATGCGGGTGCCCGCACGACGGTCGGCGTCGTGCCCACGCAGGCCGAGGCCGACCTGCTCACGCAGGCCGGGATCGCCGACGCCGTGGCGGTCGCGGACGCCCGCGACCCGGTCGCGCTGGCCGCCGCCGTCGAGCGGTCCGGAGGTCCGGCCGACGTGACCGTCGTGTGCGTCGACGTACCGGGCTGCGAGGGTGGCGCCGTGCTGGCCACCGCGGACGGCGGGACGGTGGTGTTCTTCTCCATGGCCACCTCGTTCAGCGCGGCCGCGCTGGGGGCCGAGGGGCTGGCCGCGGACGTGACGATGCTGGTCGGCAACGGGTACGCCCCCGGACACGCCGACTACGCGCTCTCGCTCCTGCGCGAGCACGCAGGGGTGCGCGCGCTGTTCGAGCGCCGCCTCGACACCCCGTGACCATGGGTGAGGATGGGACGGTGACCCGCACCAGTCCCCGGCTCCTGCTCAGGGGTGGCTACGTCCACACCCCGGCCGACCCGCACGCGTCCGCCGTCTGCGTCGAGGCCGGCGAGGTCGTCTGGACCGGCGACGACGACGCCGCCGTCCACTTCGCCGGCGGGGCCGACCGGGTCGTGGAGCTCGAGGGGCGCCTGGTGACGCCGGCGTTCGTCGACGCGCACGCGCACCTCGCCCAGACCGGCTTCGCGGCCTCCGGCCTGGACCTGTCGGTCGCGACCTCCGTGCCGGACGCGCTGGACCGGCTGGCCGGGTTCGCCCGCACCTCCACCGCAGCCGTCATCCTGGGCTTCGGCTGGGACGAGACGACCTGGCCCGAGCGGCGCCCGCTCACCCGCGCGGAGGTCGACCGCGCCACCGGCGGGCGCAGCGCCTTCCTGTCCCGGGTCGACGTGCACTCCGCGGTCGCCTCCTCCGCCTTCCTCGACGCCTGCCCCGACGTCGTCCACGCCGAGGGGTACGACGGGAGCGGGCTGGTCGCGCGCGCCGCCCAGGACGCCGCCCGCCGGGGCCTGGCGCGGATGGTGCCCCGCACCGACCGGGAGCAGGCGATCCGGTCCGCGCTCGAGGACGCGGCGCGCCACGGCATCGGCATGGTCCACGAGATGGGCGCCCCGCACATCTCGCCGCCCACGGACTTCGAGATCATCGCCGCGCTCGCGGCCTGGGGCGGGCGCCCGGGACGACCGGCGGTGCCCGAGGTGCAGCGCTACTGGGGCTCCCAGGACGTCGAGCAGGCCCGCGAGCTCGGCTGCACGGGCGCCGCGGGCGACCTCTGCGTGGACGGCTCGATCGGCTCCCGCACGTCCGCGCTGCACGCGCCGTACGCCGACGCCGACACCTGCGGGCACCTCTACCTCGACGCCACAGAGGTCACCGAGCACGTCGTGGCCTGCACCCGCGCGGGGCTGCAGGCGGGCTTCCACGTGATCGGGGACCGGGCGGTGTCGGAGGTGGTCGCCGGGCTCCGCGCCGCGGCCGACCGGCTCGGCACGGCCACCGTCGTGCAGGGCCGGCACCGGCTCGAGCACGTCGAGATGGCCTGCCCCGAGGAGATGGCCGTGCTGGGGTCCCTGGGCGTCACCGCCAGCATGCAGCCGCAGTTCGACGGCTACTGGGGCGGCGAGCGGGGTCTGTACGCGCAGCGGCTGGGCGTGGAGCGGGCCCGGCCGATGAACGCCTTCGCCTCCATGAGCCGCGCTGGCGTCCCGCTCGCCTTCGGCTCGGACTCCCCGGTGACCCCGTTCGACCCGTGGGCCGCGGTGCGGGCCGCCGCCTGGCACCGCACCGAGGCCGAGCGGGTCACGGTGCGCGCCGCGTTCAACGCCTCGACCCGCGGCGGCTGGCGGGCCGCCCGACGCGACGAGGGCGGAGTGGTCGCGCTGGGCGCGCCGGCGAGCCTGGCCGTCTGGGACGTGCCGGGCGACCTGGTCGTGCAGACCCCGGACGCCCGGATCGCCGCCTGGTCCACCGACCCGAGAGCCGGCGTGCCGCAGCTGCCGGACCTGCACCCCGACCTGGACCTGCCCACCTGCGTGCTCACGCTGGTGCACGGCGAGGTCGCCTTCGAAGAGAGCGGAGCACTGTCATGACGCCTCGGCCACCGGACCCGTCCGCGCCCGCCGTACGGCGGGCACCCGCCAGAGCGCGGGCGAGCCGCAAGGGCGGCAAGCTCGACCTCGACCCGCTGACCGTGCGCAAGGCCCGCACCCTGGCCCGCCAGGTGGGCCGGCCCATCGTCACGCTGGCGCAGCAGCACACCACCGTGTCCGTCGAGCGGGCGACGCTGAGGCTGGCCGGCCTCGAGGGTGCCGACGCCGACGGGATCCCGTGGGTGAACCGGCTGCTGGACGCCGTCCGCGGCGACGTGGGCATCGAGCACGGCGTCGCCCTGCCGGTCTGGGACGCCCTGGTCCGCGGTGAGGCCGACGACCTCGCCGTCCTGGCCCAGAAGGCGTCGGCGGGCTCGGTGCGGTTCCGGGTGCCGGAGGGGCGTGACCTGGTCCGGGCCCGTGCGGGCGCGCGCAGGCAGGTGGGTGCCGGCCTGCGCCGGGTCGACGCCCGGCGCCGCGAGCGCGACCGGATGGTGAAGCGGTACGGCGACCCCCGGCAGCAGCCGTGGATCTACCTGATCGTCGCGACCGGTGACATCTACGAGGACATGCCGCAGGCGCAGCAGGCGGCCCGGGAGGGCGCCGACGTGATCGCGGTCATCCGCTCCACCGGCCAGTCGCTTCTCGACTACGTGCCCGAGGGCGCGACCCGCGAGGGGTTCGCCGGCACCTACGCCACCCAGGAGAACTTCCGGCTCATGCGGGCCGCGCTCGACGAGTCGAGCAGGGAGCTGGGCCGCTACGTGCGGCTGACCAACTACGCCTCGGGCCTGTGCATGCCCGAGATCGCGGCGCTGGCCGGGCTGGAGCGGCTGGACATGATGCTCAACGACTCGATGTACGGCATCCTGTTCCGCGACATCAACCCGGTCCGGACCTTCGTCGACCAGCGGTTCAGCCGGCAGGTGCACGCCCGCGCGGGCATCATCATCAACACCGGCGAGGACAACTACCTGACCACCGCGGACGCCGTCGACGCCGCGCACACGGTCACCGTCAGCCAGCTGCTCAACGAGTACTTCGCCAAGGAGGCCGGGCTCGAGGACTGGCAGCTCGGGCTCGGGCACGCCTTCGAGATCGACCCCGAGCTGCCGGACAGCTTCCGGATGGAGCTCGCGCACGCCCTGCTGGCCCGCGAGCTATTCCCGAAGGCGCCGCTGAAGTGGATGCCCCCGACCCGCCACATGACCGGTGACGTGTTCCGCGGCTACCTGCTCGACTCCTTCTTCAACCTCGCCGGGACGCTGACCGGACAGGGCATCCTGCTCGTCGGCATGATGACCGAGGCCGTGGTCACCCCGTGGATCTCGGACCGCGACCTCGCGCTGCGCTCGGTCCGCTACGTCCTGAACGCGGCGGGGAACCTCCACGAGGACTTCGTGCCGGCCCCGGACGGCTTCATCGTGCAGCGGGCCAGGCAGGTGCTGGCGGAGGGCATCGACCTCCTCGAGCGGATCCTCGCGCACGAGTCGAGGACGGGGCTGCTCGACGCCATCGCCGACGGCACCTTCGGCCTGATGAAGCGCCCCGCCGACGCGGGCCGCGGCCTGGACGGCGTCGCCGTCAAGGCCGACGGCTACTTCAACCCGGCCAGCGAGATCCTGGAGGACAAGTGAGCGAGGGCAGCATCCTGCGACCGTACGGCGACACCACCGGCGACGGCATGGTCCAGCTCTCCTTCACCCTCCCGGTCGCGCACTCCAAGGTCGCGGAGGGTGCCGCCGCCCAGCTCGCCAACAAGATGGGCATCGACCCGGCGCTCGTGGTGCACGCCCAGCCGATGGGGCCGGGGTTCACGTTCTTCGTCGTCTACGGCCGGGTCAACCACCTCGTCGACCTCGACAAGGTCGAGGTGGTCGAGCGGGACTACCCGCTGCTCTCGCCCAAGGAGGTCAACCTGGCGATCCGCTCCGGCCTGCGGCGCAGGCTGGTCGTGGTGGGCGGCTGCATCGGCACCGACGCGCACACCGTGGGGATCGACGCGATCCTCAACATCAAGGGCTTCGCCGGCGAGAAGGGCCTGGAGTACTACCGGGAGATCAAGGTGGTCAACCTGGGCGCCCAGGTCTCGGTGCCTCGGCTCGTGGAGCGGGCCCGTGAGGAGAAGGCCGACGCGGTCCTCGTCTCCCAGGTCGTCACCCAGCGCGACGCGCACGTGCACAACACCCAGGAGATGTCGGCGGCCTTCCGGGAGGCCTATCCCAGCGACCGGCGCCCGCTGATGGTCGTCGGCGGTCCGCGCTTCGACGAGACGATGGCCTCGCAGCTCGGCGTGGACCGGGTCTTCTCCCGAGGCACCACGCCCGGCGAGGTCGCGTCGTACCTGACCCACCGGCTGGTCGAGTCGAGGAGGACGGCATGAGCACTCCCGAGCACGAGGACCCGCGCAAGGGGCTGGTCGTGACGCACCGTCGGTACGTGCCGTTCTCCCACGCCCACTACGCCGGCAACCTCGTCGACGGGGCCTACAGCCTCGCCCTGTTCGGGGACGTGGCCACCGAGGTGTGCATCCGCACCGACGGCGACGAGGGGCTGTTCGCGTCGTACTCCGACGTGCAGTTCCTGGCGCCCGTGCGCGCCGGCGACGTCCTGGAGGTCACGGCGCAGGTCGTCGCGGTCGGCCGGCGCTCCCGCACGCTGGAGTTCCGGGCCCTCGTCGTCGGTCGCGGCCGGCCGGACCTGTCGGCGTCGGCTGCGCGGATGCTCGACGAGCCGGTCGTGGCGACCACGGCGACCGGCGTCGTCGTCGTGCCGGGCCCGGCCTGAGCTGCGGACGGCCGCCGCGGCGTGTCGCCCCCGACACGCCGCGGCGCCCAAGAAAAGTCCGGGTGATCGGTGGTCCGCGACGGCGCCCTGACCTGCGATTTCGCCCGAAAGTGCCAGGTCAGGGACGGGTTGACACATACCACCCCCCGCCGACAGTCTCTGCTGCGTTCCATCGAGCAGGTCGTCGTGCAGGGTCGGCGTCCAGGTGGCCGCGAGACCGGGTCGGGTACCACGAACCAGGGTGCGCCGCGGTTCTCGGGAGGTCGTCGCTGTCTCGGCGGGGTGGACGCGAACAGGAGCCCGTTGCCCAGTAGACAACGGCCTCGATCTCCGCAGCCGGCGGACGGCGAGGTCGGTCCGAAGGGTCTCGGGCTCTTGTCGCGTCCACCGGCTGGGTAGGTTGGGGTCGGCCGCGGGGCGCCCGCCCCGCACGGCGACCGGTTCGACTGCGGGAGGCAGCTCGTGGGTCTCCTCGCGCGCAGCGTGGTAGCGGGTCTGGCCGGTGCCGCGCTCGGCCTGGCCTTCGAGCCGACCCACTGGGTCCTGCTGCTGCCGGTCGGGGTCGCCCTGAGCACGCTGGTGTGCCGCGGGCAGCGGCTGCGCACCGGCTTCTGGCTGGGCGCGGTCTCCGGTACGGCGTTCATGCTGGTGCTGCTGCCCTGGCTGCAGGTGATCGGCGTGTACGCCTGGCTGCCGCTGTCCCTGGCCGAGGGCTGCTTCTACGGGCTGGCCGGGCTCGCCGTCAGCGCCCTGACGCGTCCCGCCCTGCGCCCGGGTCGCGGTGTGCGCGGCTGGCCCGTCTGGTCGGCGTGCGCCTGGGTGCTGGTCGAGGGGCTGCGGGCCACCGTGCCGTTCGGGGGCTTCCCCTGGGGCCGGCTCTCGTTCGCGGTCGAGGACACGCCGCTCGCGCCGATGCTGGCCTACGTCGGCGCTCCCGGGGTGACGTTCCTGGCCGCGCTGGTCGGCACCACCTTGGCCTGGACGCTGCTGCGGCTGCGGTTCGCCCCGGTGCGGGCCGTCGCGGGGCTGGTCGCGGCGGCCGCGCTGGCGTCCGCGGCGGCCGTCGTGCCCTGGCGGGCCGCCGGTCCGGTCGACCACCGGGTCGAGGTGGCTGCCGTGCAGGGCAACGTGCCGGGGGAGGGGCTCGAGGCGTTCGCCGAGCGGCGGGCGGTGCTCGACAACCACGTCGAGGCCACCCAGCGGCTGGCCGCCCGGATCCGGGCCGGCAAGTCGCCCCGCCCGGACCTGGTGGTGTGGCCCGAGAACTCCTCCGACATCGACCCCTACACCGACGCCTCGGCCTACCTGGCGATCGGCGACGCGGCGCAGGCGGTGGGCGCGCCGCTGCTGATGGGGGCCGTGGTGGGCGACCGTCCCGACACCGGCTGGTTCAACCGGGCCATCGTGTGGTCCGCGCGAGGGCGGCCCGGCGCCTACTACGACAAGACGCACCCCGTGCCGTTCGGTGAGTACATCCCGCTGCGCTCGCTGCTGGCGCCGCACATCAGCGCCCTGAACCAGATCCCCAGCGACATGATCCCCGGCCACCGGCCGGGCGTGCTCCAGGTCGGCCCGGCCCGGGTCGGGGTGCTCATGTGCTTCGAGGTCGCCTACGACGGGCTGCTGCGCGGGCTGGTCCGCGGCGGCGCCGACCTGATCGTCGTACCGACCAACAACGCGACCTACACCGGGACCGGCCAGATCGAGCAGCAGTTCGCGATGTCGCGGCTGCGGGCGATCGAGACCGGCCGCTACGTGGTCATCGCCTCCACCAACGGCATCTCGGGGATGGTGGCCCCCGACGGCACGGTGGTGGCCCGAGCCCCGCAGCGGCGCCAGGTGGTGCTCGAGAGGTCCGTGGCGCTGCTGCACGGGGAGACGCCGGCCATGTGGCTCGGGGCGTGGCCGGAGCGGCTGCTGTCCGGGCTGGCGGTGGCCACCGTGCTCGCGGCGCTGGTCCTCGGCCGCCGGCGCGGTGGCCGGCTCGGTGGCCGGCTCGGTGCCCGGCGGAGGCGACGGGTCAGCCGGCCGTGAGCGGTCCGGCCCGCCCGCTGGGGCGGGTGGTGATGGTGGTGCCGACCTACAACGAGCGCGACAACCTCGCGTGGCTGGTCGGCCGGCTGCGCGCCGCGGTCCCCGACGTCGACGTGCTGGTGGTCGACGACGGCTCGCCCGACGGCACCGGCGCGGTGGCCGACGGGCTGGCCGCGGACGACCCGCAGGTCCTCGCGCTCCACCGCAGCGCCAAGGCCGGCCTGGGTGCGGCGTACCTGCACGGCTTCCGGGTCGCGCTGGAGGCCGGCTACGACGTGGTCGGGGAGATGGACGCCGACGGGTCGCACCAGCCCGAGCAGCTGCCGCTGCTGCTCGCCGCGCTCGCCGACGCCGACCTCGTGATCGGCTCGCGGTGGGTGCCCGGCGGCACGGTCGTCAACTGGCCGTGGACGCGCAGGATGCTCTCGCTGGGCGGCAACCTCTACGCCCGGACGCTGCTGGGCATCCCGGTGCGTGACGTCACCGCCGGCTACCGGCTGTTCCGGCGCAGCGCCCTGGAGCGCATCGACCTGGACACCGTGCGGTCGGCGGGCTACATCTTCCAGACCGACCTGGCGTTCCGCACGCTGCGGGCCGGCCTGCGGGTCGTCGAGGTGCCGATCGAGTTCGTGGAGCGAGTGCGCGGGGAGTCGAAGATGAGCCGCGACGTCGCCCTCGAGTCGCTGCGGCGGATCACCGTGTGGGGGCTCGAGGAGCGAGGCCGTCGGCTCCGCGACGTAGTCTGGAGGCGCTGACCCTTGAGGGCACCGGCAGGACAGGAGAGCGGAGCGATGGGACCACGGCTGCGGGCGCGGGTCCGGCGGCGGGTCCCCTGGTGGGTGCTCGCGCTGGTGTTCGTGGTGCTGCCCGTGGTCGAGATCTACGTGCTCATCCGGATCGGGCAGGTCATCGGCGCCTGGTGGACGGTCCTGCTGCTGCTCGCCGACGGTGTCTTCGGCAGCTGGCTGATGAAGCGTGAGGGCTCCCGCACGTGGCGGGCGCTGCGAGAGGCGCTGGAGCGCGGCCGCATGCCGGCCCGCGAGCTCGCCGACGGTGCGCTGGTCCTGGTCGGCGGCACCCTGCTGGTCACGCCCGGATTCGTCTCCGATGTCGCCGGGCTGTTCCTGGTGCTCCCGTTCACCCGGCCCCTGGCGCGAGCGGCGCTCACCCGGTTCCTGACCCGGCGGTTCCTCGCCGGATCCGTGGGGACGGGCCCGCGGGCACGACAGCGCCCCGAACCCGAGTCGGTGGTCCGGGGCGAGGTCGTGGATTAGGGCCGGCCGGGCCCGGCCGCGCGCCGCTCAGGCGGTCTTGGCCTTCTTCTTCGTCGAGGCGCGATGCAGGTGCGCTGGGCCGATCTCCCCGCCGCGGAGCAGCTCGAGACGCTCGGTGAGGATCTCCTCGAGCTCGGGGATCGAGCGCCGCTCCAGGAGCATGTCCCAGTGGGTGCGCACCGGCTTCTCGACCTTCTCCTCGCGCGTCTGGCCGCTCTGGCTCAGCGCCTCCGCGCCACACCGGGGGCACTCCCACACCGCCGGCACCTCGGCCTCGACCGACATCGGGATCTCGAAGTGGTGCCCCTGCGGGCACGCGTAGGCGATGTTCTGGCGGGCGGCGAACTCGATGCCGCGCTCGTCCTCGAAGCTCTGGCCCCCAAGGCGCGCGCCGCGTAGTGTGCGCTCTCCCATGAGCCACCTCCTGGTGTTGTCTCTAGTTTCCCCGTTGGTATGACGGCCGTGGGGTCGGGCACTGACGCGGCCGTCGTCTCTCACGTGCGTCGTCGTACGGCTGGTGCAACGAACCAGGCCCCTCGAGCATTCCCGGACGTGACCCGCGCGACATCCGTGCGACGCCGCCCTCGTACCCCGCAGCGGGCCCGCCCAACCGTCCCGGGCGGGACCGGTCAGCGCGCGTCCAGGGAGGACGACGGCAGCCGGTTGCCCGCCTCCCGGATGCCGCGGTCGGGGTCCAGGCGCAGCAGGAAGAAGGCGCCGAGCACGAAGAACACCAGCAGCGCGACGATGGCGGGCCGGTAGGACCCGGTGAGCTGGAAGACGAGCCCGAACAGCAGCGTCCCGAACCACGACGTCCCGCGCTCGCCGGCCTGGTAGAGGCTGAAGTACTCGCCCTCGCGGCCGTGGGGGATCAGCAGGCTGAAGAACGACCGGGACAGGGCCTGGGTGCCGCCCATCACCAGGGCGATGAGGACGGCGAGCCCCAGGAACGGCGCCACCCGCCCGGCGGGCAGGAAGTAGGCGAGGACGACGACCACCATCCAGCCGAACGTGCCACCCAGGATCGAGCGGTAGGAGCCGAACCTCGCCGCGAGCCGGCCGAACGCCAGCGCGCCGCCGAACGCGACGAACTGCACCAGCAGGATCGTGGCAATCAGCACCGACGAGTCGAGGTGCAGCTGCTCGGCGCCGTACGTCGACGCGCTGACGATCACGGTCTGGATGCCGTCGTTGTAGAACAGGTAGGCGAGCAGGAACGTGAGGGTCATCGGGTACCTCGGCAGCTCACGCACGGTCGCGTACAGCTGCCCGAAGCTGCGCCGCGCCGGCGAGCCGGACAGGCGCACCTCGTTGCGTGGCGCGTGGTCGCGCAGCCGCAGCCAGGGGACCAGCGTGAAGCCGGCCCACCACACCGCGGCGGAGAGCATCGAGAGCCGCACGGCGAGCCCCTCGGAGAGCCCGAGCGGCGCGTGCAGGCCCACCACGAGCAGGTTGGCCAGCAGCAGCACGCCGCCGCCGAGGTAGCCCCACGCCCAGCCGTGGGAGGAGACCCGGTCCCGCTCGTCCTCGGTGGAGATGTCGACCAGGATCGCGTAGTAGGCGACCAGCGAGCAGCCGGCGAGGATGTTGCTGGCCACGATCGCGACCGCGCCGAGCCGCCAGCGACCGTCGTCGAGCCAGAACAGGCTCGCCGCGAACGCCGCCCCCAGCCAGCCGTAGACCGCCATGTGCGTCCGCTTGCGCGCCGAGCGGTCCACGAACGCACCCACCACGGGCAGCGCGAAGGCGCCCACGATCGTCGCGAAGCTGGTGAGGTAGGCAGGCAGCGAGCCGGCCGCCAGGCGCAGGCCGAGCAGGTCCACGGTCGGCACGCACCCGGGCCCCGAGCAGCGCGCCGCCTGCTGGGCGACGTGGATCATCCAGGGCGCGAACAGCACCGTGCCGATCGTCGTGAAGTACGCCGAGTTCGCCCAGTCGTACCAGTTCCAGGCCCGCTGCTCGCGCCGGCGGAGGAGCGGCTCACTCACCGGCCGCTCACAGCCCGGCGCCGGTCCACTGCCCGCGGGAGACGAGTACCTCGCGCAGGACGTCGGTGCGGTCGGTCATCAGGCCGTCGACCCCGAGGTCGAGCAGCTCGTGCATCTGCGCGGGGTCGTCCACGGTCCAGACGTGCACCGGGCGACCCGCCGCGTGCGCCCGGGCCAGGAACGCGGGCGTGACGATGGGCACGCCCCACCGACGGCCGGGATGCCGGTACGGCACCTGCAGCGCCGACCCGGGTCCGCTGAGCACTCGGGCAGCCAGCGTGCGTGGCGCGAAGCGGCTCATCCCGACCCCGACGGGGCCGAAGGAGGTCGCCACCGGCCGGCTCACCATCCGCCGGAACGAGCGCAGCCGCCGCCCGGAGAACGCGCCGACGCAGACCCGGTCGTGCGCCCCGGTGCGCTCGACCAGCTCCGCCAGGGGCGCGACCGCGGCGTCGGACTTCAGGTCGATGTTGAACCTGGCCGCGGGCAGCTCCTCGAGCAGGTCCGCGATCCGGGGGATCGGCTCGCGACCGCCGATCAGGGCGGCGCGCAGGTCGACGTACGTCGTCTCGGCGATGGTCCCCACCGCCGAGGTGACCCGGTCCAGCACCCGGTCGTGGAAGGCGAGCAGCACGCCGTCGCCGGTGGCGTGCGCGTCGGTCTCCAGGTAGGTGTAGCCGAGGGCGACGGCGTGCCGGAACGCGGTCAGCGTGTTCTCAAGGCCGACGAGGTCGGGATGGCCCGCACCCCCGCGGTGCGCGAAGGCCAGCACCGCGCCCGGCCGGTCCAGGCCCTCGTCGAGGAACGGCAGGCCGGTGCGGGGTCGCGTCACGAGCAGCAGTATCCCCGCTCGGGCCGGCCCGCCGGGGTAACGTCGAGAGCATGCCCGAGGAGATGACCTGCCCGCAGTGCCAGTCCCCGATGTCGTCGCGCCGCGTCGGCGACGTGACCGTCCACCAGTGCTCGTCGTGCCAGGGCCTCTTCCTCGAGCGCGCCGAGCTCGCTCACCTGGTGGAGGCGGAGACCGACTACCACCGCGACACCGGCCCGGTGACCCGGCCGATGCCCAGGATCACCCCCGACATGGTCGCCCCGCCGCCGGCCCCGCCGAGCACCCGGTCCTACATCGAGACGCTGTTTCACTGAGCTCGCTCCGCTGTCTGCGCTCGCTCCGCTCGCGCGTGTCCGGCGCGCTCGAGGGTCGTGCCTTCCCTCCCTCGCTCGGCGGCTCCCCCGCTCCGCTCCTCCGCCGTCTCGCTCGCTCAGTCCAGGCACGACCGCGCGCCGGACGCTGCCCCGACGCTGGTTGAGGTGCCCGAGCCCCCAGGGGCGAGGGCCTCGAAACCTGGAGAGGTTCGAGCGGTAGCCGTCCGGCGCGCGGTCTGCTCTGGACCGACGAGGGCGACGCGACGAAGGAGCGAGCGCAGACAGCGTCCGGCGCGCGGTCTGCTCTGGACCGACGAGGGCGACGCGACGAAGGAGCGAGTCCCGAGGAGGGAAGAGCAGACCCCGGATCGCGCCGGACACGCGCGAGCGGAGCGAGCGCAGACAGCACAGCGCGCCGGACACGCGCGAGCGGAGCGAGCGCAGACAGCACAGCGCGCCGGACACGCGCGAGCGGAGCGAGCGCAGACAGCACAGCGCGGCCGGACACGCGCGAGCGGAGCGAGCGCAGACAGGAGAGTCCTAGATGTCGCGGAAGGTCTCGATCCGGGCGCCGAGGTCGTTCAGCCGGGTGGCGAGGTCCTCGTAGCCCCGGTTGATGACGTAGACCGAGCGGAGCACGGACGTGCCGCGGGAGGCCAGCATCGCGAGCAGGATCACGACCGCGGGCCGCAGCGCGGGCGGGCACACGATCTCCGCGCCGCGCCAGCGGGTCGGGCCCTCGATCATCACCCGGTGGGGGTCGAGGAGCTTGACCGACGCCCCGAGCTTGGTCAGCTCGGTGAGGTAGATCGCGCGGTTCTCGTAGACCCAGTCGTGCAGCAGCGTCTGCCCCTCCGCCACCGCGGCGATCACCGCGAAGAACGGCAGGTTGTCGATGTTGAGCCCGGGGAACGGCATCGGGTGGATCTTGTCGATGGGGGAGTGCAGCTCGGAGACCAGGGTGTCGAGGTCGACGAGCCGGGTGTGGCCGTTGGCGGCGTCGTACTCCTCGCTGCGCCGGTAGCGGAAGCCCATCTCCTCCAGCAGCGCCAGCTCGATCTCGAGGAACTCGATCGGCACGCGGCGGATGGTGATCTCCGAGCGCGTCACGATCGCTGCGGCCAGCAGCGACATCGCCTCGATCGGGTCCTCCGACGGCGCGTAGTCGACGTCCACGTCGATGTCGCGGGCGCCGTGCACCCGCAGCGTGGTGGTGCCGATGCCCTCGATGCCGACCCCCAGCTTCTCGAGGAAGAAGCACAGGTCCTGGACCATGTAGTTCGGGCTCGCGTTGCGGATGACCGTGACGCCGTCGTGGCGGGCGGCGGCCAGCAGGGCGTTCTCGGTCACGGTGTCGCCGCGCTCGGTGAGCACGATCGGGCGGGTGGGGGACACGGACCGGTTGACCGTGGCGTGGTAGCTGCCCTCGGTCGCCTTGACCTCCAGGCCGAACGGGCGCAGCGCGGCCATGTGCGGCTCCACGGTGCGGGTGCCGAGGTCGCAGCCGCCGGCGTACGGCAGCTCGAAGGTGTCGTGGCCGTGCATCAGCGGGCCGAGGAACATGATCACCGACCGGGTACGGCGGGCCGCCTCCTCGTCGATGCGGTCCAGGTCGAGCTCGTGCGGCGGGATGATCTCGAGGTCGTTGTCCTCGTTGAGCCAGCGGGTGTGCACCCCCATGCTGGCCAGCACCTCGAGCAGCCGGTTGACCTCCTCGATGCGCGCGACCCGGCGCAGCGTGGTGCGGCCGCGGTTGAGCAGCGAGGCGCACAGCAGCGCGACGCCCGCGTTCTTCGAGGACTTCACGTCGATGGCCCCGGACAGCGTGGTGGGCCCGCTGACCCGCAGGTGGGTGGGGCCCGCGCCGAGCGAGACGATCTCGGAGTCCAGGGCCTCCCCGATGCGGGCCAGCATCTCCAGCGACAGGTTCTGGTGCCCCCGCTCGATCCGGTTGACCGCGCTCTGGCTGGTGGCCAGCACGTCGGC
>JAICKK010000257.1 GCA_025927955.1 Nocardioidaceae bacterium | reverse complement strand
CGCTGCCGCGCTCGGCCTACGACGCGACGCTGGACCTGCTCAGCGGCCGCTACCCCTCCGACGAGTTCCGCGAGCTGCGCCCCCGCGTGGTCTGGGACCGGGTCGCGGGCACGCTCAGCGGCCGTCCCGGGGCGCAGCGCCTCGCCGTGACCAGCGGCGGCACCATCCCCGACCGGGGGCTGTTCGGCGTGTTCCTGGTCGGCGAGACGCCCTCACGACCGGGCTCCGGCGGCGGCTCGAGGGTGGGCGAGCTCGACGAGGAGATGGTCTACGAGTCGCGGGTCGGCGACGTGTTCGCGCTCGGTGCGACCTCGTGGCGCATCGAGGACATCACCCACGACCGGGTGCTGGTCTCCCCCGCGCCCGGCCAGCCCGGGCGGCTGCCGTTCTGGAAGGGCGACCAGCTCGGCCGGCCGGCCGAGCTGGGGGCGGCCGTGGGCGCGTTCACCCGCGAGCTGTCCGCCCTGGGGACGGAGGCGGCCAGGCGGCGCTGCGCCGACGCCGGCCTCGACCCGTGGGCCGCAGACAACCTGGTGGCGTTCCTGGACGAGCAGCGGGAGGCGACCGGCACGCTGCCCACCGACCGCACCGTGCTCGTGGAGCGGTTCCGCGACGAGCTCGGGGACTGGCGGATCGTCGTGCACTCGCCGTACGGCGCGCAGGTGCACGCCCCGTGGGCGCTGGCGGTCGGGGTGCGGCTGCGGGAGCGCTACGGCATCGAGGCGCAGGCGTTCGCGTCGGACGACGGGATCGTGCTGCGGGTCCCGGAGACCGACCAGGACCCTCCGGGCGCCGACATCGTGGTCTTCGACGCCGACGAGGTCGAGCAGATCGTCACCTCCGAGGTCGGCGGCTCGGCGCTGTTCGCGTCCCGGTTCCGCGAGTGCGCGGCCCGCGCGCTGCTGCTGCCGCGCCGCGACCCGGGCCGCCGCTCCCCCCTGTGGCAGCAGCGCCAGCGCAGCGCGCAGCTGCTCGAGGTGGCGGTGAGGTACCCCTCCTTCCCGATCGTGCTGGAGGCGGTGCGCGAGTGCCTGCAGGACGTGTACGACGTCCCGGCGCTGCTCGCCCTGATGCGCGACCTGTCCGCACGCCGCATCCGGGTCGTCGAGGTGGCCACCCCGGCACCCTCGCCGTTCGCGCGCTCGCTGCTGTTCGGCTACGTCGCGGCGTTCATGTACGAGGGGGACTCCCCCGTCGCCGAGCGCCGGGCGGCCGCCCTCTCGCTCGACCAGGGCCTGCTCGCCGAGCTCCTCGGCCGGGCGGAGCTGCGCGAGCTGCTCGACCCCGACGTCCTCGGCGAGCTGGAGCTCGAGCTGCAGCGGCTGGTCCCGGAGCGGCAGGCCCGCGATGCCGAGGGGGTCGCGGACCTGCTGAGGCTGCTCGGGCCGCTCTCGACCGCCGAGGTCGCCGAGCGCTCGGTGCCCGGGTCGGACGTGCCGACCTGGCTGAAGGGGCTGTCCGACGCCCGCCGCGCCGTCGAGGTGCGGATGGCCGGCCAGGAGCGCTGGACCGCGGTGGAGGACGTCGCCCGGCTGCGCGACGGCCTCGGCGTCCCCGTCCCGCCGGGCACGCCGGAGGTGTTCACCGAGCCCGTGGAGGACCCGCTCGCGGACCTGGTCGCCCGGTTCGCCCGCACTCACGGGCCGTTCACCCCCTCCGACGTCGCCGACCGGCTGGGACTCGGCGTGGCCGTCGCCCGGCACACGCTCTCGCGCCTCGCGGCGCAGGGCCGGGTGCTCGAGGGTGAGTTCCGGCCCGCGGGCGCGGGCGCCGAGTGGTGCGACACCGAGGTGCTGCGCCGGCTGCGACGCCGGTCCCTGGCGGCGCTGCGCAAGGAGGTCGAGCCGGTCGAGCCGGCGACCCTCGGTCGGTTCCTGCCCGCCTGGCAGAACGTCTCCGGGTCGGGCGCCCGGCTGCGCGGCGTCGACGGCGTGGCCGCCGTGGTTGAGCAGCTGGCCGGCTGCGCGGTGCCCGCCTCCGCGCTGGAGCCGCTGGTGCTCGGCAGCCGGGTGGTCGACTACGCGCCCGCGATGCTCGACGAGCTGACCGCCAGCGGCGAGGTGCTCTGGGCCGGTCACGGCACGCTGCCGGGCACCGACGGCTGGGTGTCGCTGCACCTGGCCGACACCGCGCACCTGACCCTGCCCGACAGGGCGCCGCTGGCCGAGCTGGAGACCACACCGCTGCACGACGCGGTCCTCGACGCGCTGGCAGGCGGCGGCGCCTACTTCTTCCGCCAGCTGGCCGAGGCGGTGCAGGCGGCCTCGGGTCCCAGCGACGACCCCACCCTGGCGGCCGCCCTCTGGGACCTCGTCTGGTCGGGGTGGGTCGGCAACGACACGCTGGCCCCGGTCCGGGCGCTGACCTCCGGCGGCCGGACCGCCCACCGGTCCCGGCGGCCGCCGCCACGCACCCGGCTGGCCGCGCGCCGGCCCGCGCGCGGCCGGCCGGGCCTGCCCTCGCGCACCGGTCCGCCGACCACCGCCGGGCGGTGGTCGCTGCTGCCCGAGCTCGAGCGGGACGTCACCCGCCGCGCCCACGCCTCGGCCGAGGCGCTGCTCGAGCGGCACGGCGTGGTCACCCGCGGCGCGGTCACCAGCGAGCGGGTCCCGGGCGGCTTCGCCGGCGTCTACAAGGTCCTCTCCGCCTTCGAGGAGACCGGCCGCTGCCGCCGCGGCTACTTCGTGGCCTCGCTGGGCGCCGCCCAGTTCGGCGCACCGGGCGCCGTCGACCGGCTCCGGTCGTTCTCCCGGGAGGCCGGCACCTTCCGCGAGCCCGAGGCGCTGCAGGCCCTGGCGCTGGCGGCCACCGACCCGGCCAACCCCTACGGTGCCGCGCTGCCCTGGCCCGAGCACGTCCGGGACGAGGCCGGCGCCGCCTCCGGGCACCGCCCCGGTCGCAAGGCGGGTGCGCTGGTGGTGCTCGTCGACGGCCACCTCGCGGCGTACGTCGAGCGGGGCGGCCGCACGCTGCTCACCTTCACCGAGGACTCCGGCGTGCTCGCCCCCGCGATGGCCGCACTCGCGACCGCCGTACGCCAGGGGGCGCTGGGCCGGCTCACGGTCGAGCGCGCCGACGGGGAGAGCATCCTGGCCGTGGGCGAGCGGGCCGGCGTGCTGCGCGGGACGCTCGAGGCGGCCGGGTTCGTGGCCACTCCGCGGGGGCTGAGGCTCCGTGGCTGACCGCTCGCGCCTCCGCGCGGACTGCGCGCGCTGCTTCGGCCTGTGCTGCGTCGCGCACACGCTGACCCGCTCGGCCGACTTCGCGATCGACAAGCCGGCCGGCACGCCCTGCCCGCACCTGGCCGCGAACGACTCCTGCGCGATCCACGCCGAGCTCCGGCCGCGCGGCTTCCCCGGCTGCACGACGTACGACTGCTTCGGCGCGGGCCAGCAGGTGGCGCAGCGGACCTTCGCGGGAGTGGGCTGGCGGGAGGCGCCGGAGCGTGCGGCGCAGATGTTCGGCGTCTTCGAGACCGTGCGGGTCCTGCACGAGCTGCTCTGGTACGTCGACGAGGCGGTCGGTCTCGCCTCCGGTGCCCTGCGTGACGAGCTGGAGGCGCTGCGCCGGGCGACCGAGCGGCTGGCCGACCAGGACGCGGCCTCGCTCGAGGGGCTCGACGTCGAGGCCCACCGCCGCTGCGCGCTGCCGGCGCTGAGGGAGGCCAGCCGGCTCGCCCGCTCGGGGCTCCCCGGACGGGACCTGTCCGGCGCGGACCTCGCCGGCGCCCGCCTCGCGGGGGAGGACCTGCGCGGGGCGGACCTGCGCGGCGCGCTGCTCATCGGGGCGGACCTTAGCGACGCCGACCTGCGTCTGGCCGACGTGACCGGCGCGGACCTGCGCGGGGCGGGCGTCCACGGTGCCCGGCTCGACACGACCCTGTTCCTCACCCGG
>JAICKK010000241.1 GCA_025927955.1 Nocardioidaceae bacterium | reverse complement strand
TCCCCCGGGGCGAGGGCCTCGAAACCTTTGGACCGTCGCGCGGAGCCGATCACCGTGGTGACCTGTCGCGCGGACGTGAGCGTGGTCTCGAGGCTCGCCTAGCGGCTCGCACCTCGACCAACGCTGGTTGAGGTGCCCGAGCCCCCGGGGCGAGGGCCTCGAAACCTCCGCGCCGTCGCGCGGAGCCGATCACCGTGGTGACCTCTCGCGCGGACGTGAGCGTGGTCTCGAGGCTCGCCTAGCGGCTCGCACCTCGACCAACGTGGTGAGGCTCGGCTGGCGTCTCGGCACCTCGACCGGCGCCGGCTCTGTCAGTCGAGGTTGTTGGCGTCGAGGAACTCCTTGGCCACCGACGCCGGGTCCTTCTTGTCCACCTGCACCTCGGTCAGGTACTTCGTCAGGCTCTTCGTCGTCAGCGCCGCCGACACCGCGTTGATGGCGCTGACCACCTTGCTGCTCGCCTTGGACTTCGCGATGACCGGTGTGACGTTCTGCGCCCCGAACAGATTCTTCGGGTCGGCCAGCACGACGAAGTGGTCGGTCCGGATCGCGGGGTCGGTGGAGAAGATGTTGGCGACGTCGATGTCGCCCTTGGTCAGCGCGGCCTTCGTGAGCGGCCCGCCCACGTCGAGCGGCTTGAAGTCCTTGAAGACCACGCCGTAGACGCTCTTCAGCCCGACCACGCCCTGGTAGCGCTTGGCGAACTCGGGCGGACCGCCGAGGACCAGCTTCCCCGCGACCGGCTTGAGGTCGGGGATGGCCTTGAGGTGGTACTTGGCGGCCGTCTTCGGCATCACCGAGAGGGTGTCCTTGTCCTCGGCGGGAGAGGACTGCAGGATCTCGGTGCCCGCGGGCAGCACCTTCTTCAGCGCCTGGTTGACCTCGTCGGCGGTGTTGATGTCCTTGGGCACCACCCCTCCCTTGGACAGGGCCGCCAGCAGGGCCCCGTTGTACTCCGGGACCATGTTGATGGAGCCGTCTTTGAGCGCGGCGAGGTAGCGCTCGCGGGCGCCGATGTTGAGGTGTCGCTGCACCGTGACCCCCTTGGCCTCCAGCGCCTGGGCGTACATCTCGGCGAGCAGCTCGTTCTCGGGGAAGTTCGCCGAGCCGATGGCGATGGTCGAGGAGCCCCCCGAGGAGCCAGCGGTGGTCGGGTTGCCCCCGCACGCGCTGAGCGGCAGGAGCACCGCCACGGTCGCGGCGACCGCCGCGAGCTTGGTCTTGCTGGGCATGGGGTGGGACCTTTCTTCGTGGCCGTCAGCCGGAGATGCCGACGGGCGAGGTGGGTGCATCTTCGTTGGTCGGGTCGGGCCGGGCGCGTCGCCACCGGGTACGGCGCACGCTCCGCTCGCGCACCCCCGGTGAGACGACGGCACGCTCCACGGCGGCGGAGAGGAGGTCGAGCAGCACGGCGAGGACGGCCACCAGCACCGCACCGGCGAACACCTGCGGGTAGTCGTTGGTGCTCAGGCCGTCGATCAGCAGCCGCCCCAGACCGCCGAGCCCGACGTACGCCGCCACGGTCGCCGTCGCGCACACCTGGAGCAGCGCGCTGCGCAGGCCGCTGACGATCAGGGGCAGCGCCATCGGCACCTCGGCGCGGAAGAGCACCTGAATGGGCCGCATCCCCATGCCGATCGCGGCGTCCACCGCGCTGCGGTCCACCGACCGCAGGCCGGCGTACGTCGAGGCGAGGATGGGCGGCACGGCCAGCACCACCAGGGCCACGATGACCGGAAGGGTGCCGATGCCCACGAGCACGACCATCAGCGAGAGCAGCCCGAAGGTGGGCAGCGATCGCCCGGCGTTGCCGATGTTGATCGCCAGGAAGGCGCCGCGGTTGGTGTGACCGATGAACAGGCCGACCGGCAACGCGATCACGGCGCTGATGGCCAGCGTGACCAGCGTGTAGGCGATGTGCTGCAGAAGCCGGTCGGGGATGCCCTCGCCGGCCAGCGACCAGTGGCCGCCGTCGAACAGGTAGGCGAAGTAGTTGAGCATCGGGACCACGGGTGCGGGCATCAGCGCGCTCCTGCCCGCGTCCACGGCGTCAGCCAACGCTGGACCAGCACGATGCCCGAGTCACAGACCGCCGCCAGCAGCACGGACAGCACGATGCCGACGATGATCGGTGCCAGGTAGGACAGCTGCAGGCCTCGGGTGAACAGGTCGCCGAGCCCACCGACCCCGATGATCGCGCCGACGCTGACCAGGCTGATGTTGGAGACGGTCGCGACCCGCAGGCCGGCCATCATCACGGGCAGCGCCATCGGCAGCTCGACGCCGAACAGCTGGCGCAGCGGGCGGAAGCCCATGGCCGCGGCGGCCCAGGTCGTCTCGCCCTGCACCGAGATGAGCGCGTCGGCGACCGTGCGGGCGAGCAGCGCGAAGCTGTAGACCGACAGCGCCACCACGATGTTGAGCGGGGAGAGCGTGCCCACCGGGATGATCGCGGGGATCACCACGAACAGCGCCAGGGACGGGACGGAGTAGAGGATGCCGCCCAGGTTGACGACCGGCTGGTAGAGCCACCGGTAGCGCACGGTCAGGTAGCCGGCCGGGAGCGCGAGCACGACGCCGACCAGGACCGGCAGCAGCGACAGCCACACGTGCTGGCCGAGGTCGGACAGGATGCGGGCCTGGTTGCCCTGGATGTAGGCGATCATCGCCGCGGCTCAGCGCTCGGTCTCGCGACGCAGTGCGGTCAGGTGGCGGGCGATCGCCTCGTGCGCGACGACCCCGTCGGCCACACCCGCCTCGTCCACGCGGACCGCCGCTCCGGCCGGCGAGGTGATGGCCAGGTCGGTGACGAGCCTGAGTGCGTCGCGGGTGGTGAACGTGCCGGGCAGCGCGCGCAGCACCTCCTGGCCGTCGACGGACCAGCCGGTGGGCCGGCCGGTGTCGTCGAGCACGAGGCTGGCGCCGCGGGCGCGGTCGACGTACGCGGAGACCTGCTCGACCTCGAGCTTCTCGGCGGTGATGAACGACAGTGCCCGGAAGCCGCGGTCGCGGCCGACGAAGTCGGCGACGAACTCGTCGGCCGGGTCGTCGAGCAGGTCCTGCGGCGAGCCGACCTGGGCCAGGTGGCCGCCCTCGCGGAAGATGGCCACCCGGTCGCCGAGCTTGATCGCCTCGTCGATGTCGTGGGTGACGAACGCGATCGTCTTGCCGAGCTCGGACTGCAGCCTCAGGAACTCCCTCTGCAGGCCGTCGCGGACGATCGGGTCGACGGCGCTGAACGGCTCGTCCATCAGCATCACCGGCGGGTCCGCGGCCAGCGCACGGGCGACGCCGACCCGCTGCTGCTGGCCGCCCGAGAGCTGTGCGGGGTAGCGCGAGGCCAGCGACTCGTCGAGCCCGACCCTGGTGAGCAGCTCTCGGGCCTGCTCGCGGGCCTGCGCCTTGTTCACGCCGTTGAGCAGGGGGACGGTGGCGATGTTGTCGGCGACGGTCCGGTGCGGGAAGAGCCCGGCGTGCTGGATCACGTAGCCGATCCGCCGGCGCAGCAGCGCGGCGTCCTGCGAGGTCACGTCCTCGCCGTCGATCGAGATCGTCCCCGAGGTCGGCTCGATGGTCCGGTTGATCATGCGCAGAGACGTCGTCTTGCCGCACCCGGACGGCCCGACGAAGACGGTGATCTGTCCCGTGGGCAGCTCGAGCGACAGGTTGTCGACGGCGACGTTCCCCCCGGGGAAGGCCTTGGTCACTGCGTCGAACGTGATCATGGAGGTCTCCGTGATGTCGAAGAACGTGCCCGGTCATGGCTCTGGTCGGGGACGTCGTGCGCCCAACCTACGCGCAGCCGCCCCCGCACCGCAGCATCGACCGACCCGCGCACCCCGCCGGCCAGGTCGACCGGCGGCTCGGCGAAAGCCTTGCACAACACCATTTCTCGCGGCGTTCTCGCCGCCTTCCCGAGACCGGTGCCACCTCGGCGACCATCGGCCGGCCGCGGCCCGGTGGTCACGACGCCCCGGCCTCGAAGGGCAGCACCAGCGCGCGCAGCAGGTCCGCCAGCTGCTGCTGCCGGCGGGGGTCGAGCCCGGCGAGCAGACCCTGCTCGCGTCCGAGCAGGCCGTCCAGCGCCCCGTCCACGGTGCGGCGTCCGTCGGCGGTGAGCCGCACCAGCACGCCGCGCCGGTCCCGGGGGTCGGGCAGGCGTTCCACGAGGCCGCGGGCCTCGAGCCGGTCCACGCGGTTGGTCATCGTGCCGCTGGTCACCAGCGTCTCCTTGAGCAGCCGTCCGGGCGAGAGCTGGTACGGCGTGCCCGCCCGGCGCAGCGCCGCCAGCACGTCGAACTCCCAGGTCTCGAGCCGGTGCTCGGCGAACGCCGCGCGGCGCGCCCGGTCGAGGTGGTGCGCGAGCCGGCTCACCCGGCTCAGCACCTCCATCGGCCGCAGGTCCAGGTCGCTGCGCTCGCGCCCCCAGGCCTCGACCAGCCGGTCCACCTCGTCGCGCATGGCGCCGATCATACGGGTCGAGATTCTTGACATCGAGATACTGACGCGCCGATGATCTCTTGACATCAAGAGAGATGAGGTGCGATGACCTCCGCCTGGGACCCCGACCGCTACCTGGCCTTCGCCGACGAGCGGGGCCGCCCGTTCCTCGACCTGCTCCAGAGGGTCGGGGCGGCGTCGCCGCGGCGGGTGGTCGACCTGGGCTGCGGGCCGGGCAACCTCACCGCGCTGCTCGCGCGCCGCTGGCCCGCCGCCCACGTCGTGGGCGTCGACTCCTCGCCGGAGATGCTCGCGCGGGCCCGGAGGGGCGAGAGCGCCGGGGTCCGCTTCGAGGTCGGGGACGTCCGGACCTGGGAGCCACCCGGCGTCGTCGACGTCATGGTCGCGAACGC
>JAICKK010000159.1 GCA_025927955.1 Nocardioidaceae bacterium | reverse complement strand
GTGATCGTGGGCGGGTCGAACTACGGGCAGGGATCGTCGCGGGAGCACGCCGCGATCGTTCCCCGCTACCTCGGCCTGCGCGCCGTCATCGCCAAGTCCTACGCGCGCATCCACTGGCAGAACCTGGCCAACTTCGGCGTCCTGCCGCTCGAGCTCGTCGACGAGTCGGACTACGATGCCATCGAGAACGGCGACGTGCTGGCCATGTCCGACCTCCGGGCCGGGGTCGAGGGCCATGACCTCACGGTGCGGAACACGACGAAGGGCACCGAGTACGCCGTGCGGCATCGGCTGTCGCCGCGTCAGGTCGAGGTCCTGCTCGCCGGCGGGCTGGTCCCCTGGCTGCACGACCGGAACGCCGGCTGAGCGGGAGCCCTCAGTCGGCGTCCGGCCCGTCGGCCCACGAGTCACGGGCCCGCTGGCCGCCCAGGAGCGTGCGGGTCATCGCGTTGCGGGTGTCCAGCAGCTCGTCGAGCGCCGCGTCCAGCTGCTCGGCGCTCACCGACAGAGGGCCGACCTCCTCCGCCCGCTGGTCCGCCGCGACCAGCGCCGCCCGGCGGAGCAGCTCCTTGAGGAATGAGGCGGTGACCTCCTCCGTCCTCTCGACCACCGAGTCGAGGTGGCTCTCGTCGACGGCCAGGTCACGCCGGTAGAGGTGGAACAGCCTCCTGCGGGCCTCGGCGTCGGGCAGCTGCATCGAGACGGCCTGGTCCACCCGGCCCGGGCGTGCGGCCAGCGCGGGCTCGAGGACGTCGGCACGGTTGGTGGTCAGCAGGAACACCACGTCCGAGTCCTCGGCGAGGCCGTCCATCTCGTTGAGCAGCTGGAAGAGCAGCGGATGCTGGCCCGGGTGCATTCCGCGCTCCTCGGCGATCAGGTCGACGTCCTCCACGACGATCATCGCCGGCTGCAGGGTCCGGGCCACCGAGCATGCCTCGCTGATCAGGCTCAGCGCCGACCCGCTGAGCTGGACGATCGTGGTGCCGGTCAGCTCGCTGCACAGGAAGCGCACGGTGTGGGTCTTGCCGACCCCCGGCGGGCCGTACAGCAGCAGGCCCCGCTTGAGGTGCTGCCCGGCGGCGAGCAGCAAGGTGCGGTGCTCCGCCACGGCCACGACCTGCCGACGGATCATCGCCAGGGTCTCCTCGGGGAGGATCACGTCCCCGGCGCTCATCGCCGGCCGGCGGTGGAACTGGAGGAGCGCGGCCCGCTCCCCGAACACGTCACGCCCGAACGAGATGACCTGTCCGCGGAAGACGTTGTGCTCGACGGCCAGCGCCCGGACCTCGGCAGCCGTCCGCGCCGCAGCGCCGGGGTGGTCGGCCGCGACCTGCAGCTGCACGGCCGCCATGTCCATCTCGGGGTCCCCGGTGAGGACCAGCACGACGACCCTGGTGTCCCCGTCCCGCACGAGGTAGAGCCCTGCCCGCACGGCCCGCACGACCTCGCCGTCGGGTCCGCTCGGCAGGTTGACCCACGAGACGTTGCCGGGCGTCGGTCCGTAGTCGAAGTCGTTCGCGCGCAGCAGGTCGCTCAGCCCGAACTCCCGGTGCCGGAAGTGCGCCAGCCCGACCAGCTCGTGCTCGCGGCCCTCCTCCTCGAGCCAGCGGTCGAGGCCGACCTGCACGTTGACCTGGTCGTACGACGGCCACGACTCCTCGATGACCTCGGCGTCGTCGACGGCCGCGCCGAGGTGGGACCTCAGCAGCTTGGGAAAGGACGCTCGGTCCTCGGCTCGCGCGACTCGCAGGACGCGACGCCGCGCACGGCGGGCCAGCTTGCCGACGTCGGAGAGCCGCAGCCGCTCGTCGCGGATGTCCTCGTCGCCGTCCGGCGACCAGCCCATCGACCAGCCCGCCGACGACGAGTCCTCGTCTCCGGCGACGACGAACGTCGGCTCCCCCTCGTCCATCGACTCCCCCTCGCGCCGGCGTCGTACCACCGTAGAGCGCCCAGGACCGTCGGTCCACACCGCTACGGTCGGGCCTAGGACATCGGCGACAGCCCGACACCCGGGAGGGACCATGAGCACGTCCGCCGTACGGTCGGCGATCGTCACCGGCGCCGCCAGCGGCATCGGTCGCGCGATCGCGGTGCGGCTCGCCCGAGACGGGTTCGCCGTGACGGTGGCCGACCTGCCGACGGCCGGCGACGCCGCCCAGGGGGTCGTCGACGAGATCGCGGCCGCGGCGGGCACCGCCCGGGCCGCCGCCGTCGACGTGTCGGTGCAGCCGGAGGTCGAGGGGATGGTCGCGGCGCACGTGGACACGTTCGGCGGACTCGACGTCATGGTCGCCAACGCGGGGGTGGCGGTCACCGCACCCCTGCTGGAGACCACCAGCGATCAGTGGCGGCGGACGATGGACGTCAACCTGGCCGGCGTCTTCCACTGCTACCAGGCCGCCGCCCGCCACATGGTGGACGCCGGCACCGGAGGCCGGCTGATCGGGGCCGCCTCGGTGGCGGCGCACCGCGGCGGGATCTGGCAGGGTGCCTACTCGGCGTCCAAGTTCGGCGTCCGCGGCCTCAACCAGTCCGTCGCCCAGGAGCTTGCACCGCATGGCATCACCGCCAACGTGTACAGCCCCGGGGTCGTGCACACGCCGATGTGGGAGTCGATCGACGACGCCATGACCAGCCGTCTCGGGCAACCGGTCGGGACGGCGATGCAGTCGATGACCCAGGCCATCCCCCTCGGCCGGCTGGAGACTCCCAGCGACGTCGCCGGCGTCGTCTCCTTCCTTGCCTCACCGGACGCCGGCTACCTCACCGGCCAGTCGATCGTCGTGGACGGCGGCATGTGGTTCTCCTAGCCGGGGACCGTGCCGACACCCAGGCCACACCCAGGCCACACCCAGGCCACACCCAGGCCAGACACAGGATGGAAGGACCATGACCGTGCGCCTCTACCTCGACACCGCCGACCGGGACGTCGCGGAGCCGCTGCTCGCGACCGGGCTGTTCGCCGGGCTGACCACGAACCCCACGATCCTGCAGCGCGCGTCGCGCAGCGTGGCCGACATCCCGCAGATCCACCGGTGGGCGACGGCCTCGGGCGCGAAGGAGGTCTTCTTCCAGGCGTGGGGCGAGGACACCGACACCCTGCTGGAGAGAGGCCGCCGCCTGCGTGCCCTCGGCGAGGAGGTGGTGGTGAAGGTCGTCGCCTCGCGGGCGGGGACGGCGGCCTGCGCGCGGCTCGCCCGCGAGGGGGTGCCCACGCTCCTGACCGCCGTCTACGATCCCGGCCAGGCGATCGTCGCCGCGGCGGCCGGCGCCACCTACATCGCGCCGTACCTGCGGCGCCTCACCGCGGCCGGCCGCGACGGCGTCGACGAGGTCTCGCTGATGCACGAGGTTCTCGTGGCGACCGGCAGCGCCACGAAGGTCCTGGTTGCCAGCATCCCGGACGTGGCCTCGATGGTGTCGCTCGCGCGACGGGGGCTCGACTGCTTCACCATGGCGCCGGCCGTCGCGGAGGGCTTCTTCACCGACGAGCTGACCGCCGACGCGGACCGGGCCTTCGAGCAGGCGGTCCGGGACACGTCGGCTCCTGGTCACGACCGGGAGCCGTCCGGGCCGGCCTGACCTCGCGTCAGGGAGCCGGCGAGAGCACCCACACGACCTCGCAGGGCAGCGTCGCGGAGTGGTTGTGCCAGGTGTGCGGCGTGCGGCCGGGGAAGGTCATCGCGTCGCCGGGCCCGAGCGTGAGCGTCTCCTCCTGCAGCACCAGCTGGAGGTCGCCGGCGACGACGTAGACGAACTCGGTCTCGCAGTCGAGCGTGTACAGCTCGATCCCGCCGTGGCCGCCGCCCTCGAGGCGGGTGTGGATCACCTCGAGCTGCTGCTGGGTGCCCGGCGTGAGCAGCCGCTCGTCGGCCCCCTCGGCACCGAAGCTGATCGGCCGCCCCTCCCCGGCGCGCACCACCGCGGTCTCGGGCGGGTCGAACAGCGCGCCGACGCGCAGCCCGATCGCCTCGCACACGGCGACCAGGGAGGCGACCGAGGGCGAGGCGGCGTCCCGCTCGAGGCGGCTGATGAACCCCTTGGTGAGGCCGGTCGCCTCCGCGACCGCGTCGATGGTCATCTTCTGCGAGAGCCGGGCGGCGCGCAGCCGCGCGCCGATCCGGATCTGCGCACCGGAGCGCGAGGTCATCGTGCGGTCTCCCGGGCCAGCTCGACCGCCACCGCCCGCACCGGGGCGCCGTCGGCCGCCTCCAGCGCGATCGGCAGGCACATCACGAACGGGTCGGCCCAGTCGACCCGCTCGAGGTTGCGGAGGTTCTCCCCGATCACGCCACCGGCGCGCGCGATGAGGTGGTGCACCGGGAAGCCCTCCCCCGGGTGGTCGTCGTCGGGCGTCTCGTCGAGGTTGATCGCGTCGATGCAGATCGTGCGCACGCCGGCGTCCAGGATGCGGCGGCAGGCCTGCGCGTCCAGGAACGGGTTGTCGAAGTAGGCCGGCGACCCGTAGCGCCGTGACCAGCCCGTGTGCAGCAGCACCACGACGCCCTCGGCGAGCCGGTCGGCCACCGGCTCGACGTACTCCCAGCCGATGCGTCCCCGCGGTCCCGCCGCGGTGGCGTCCACGACCACCGCGGGACCCAGGAACCGCTCGAGGGGCACCTGGTCGATGCGCGGCGCCTCGTCGTCGAAGTGGTACGGCGCGTCGACGTGCGTCCCGGTCTGGGAGCCCATGCGCACCGCGAGGAGGTTGAACCCGTCGCGGGCCACGGTGCTGTGACGGACCAGCTCCGGTCGTGGGTCGCCCGGGTAGACCACGGTCCCGGGCCCCACCGGAACCGAGAGGTCGACCAGCCGCCTGATCCTCATGGGCAACAACTATTGCATGCCATGCAACTCGAGGACTAGCGTGCCGCCGGGAACGGGACCAGCGACGGAGGCACAGTGAGCGAGCAGCAGTACGACGTCGGCCGGGGTGGCACGCCGGCCATCGCCCGGCCGAGGGCGACCGAGGTCGAGCAGCACGGCATCGACACCATCCCGGCCGAGCACCGGCACTCGGGCCCGCTGGACCTGTTCCGCATCCAGTTCGGCGGGGCCAACACCTTCGCCACGGTGCTCCTGGGCACGATCCCCGTCGCCCTCGGGCTGTCCCTGTGGCAGGCGACGGCAGCCACCGTGCTCGGCGTGCTGGTGGGCGCGCTGATCCTCATGCCGATGGGGCTGTTCGGGCCGCTCACGGGCACCAACAACGCGGTGAGCTCGGGCGCCCACTTCGGGGTCCGCGGCCGCGTCGTCGGGTCGTTCCTCTCGCTCCTGACCGCGATCGCGTTCTACTCGATCTCCGTGTGGGTCAGCGGCGACGCCCTCGTGGGCGCCCTGGTCCGGCTCTCCGGGATCCCGGACTCCGACCTGCTGCGCGGCGTCGTCTACGCCGTCATCGGCGCGCTGGTCATCGTCGTGGTGGTCTACGGCTACCAGTTCATGCTGCTGGTGAACAAGGTCGTGGTCGTCGGCAACACGGTGCTGATCCTGCTCGGCATCGTCGCCTACGCCGGCGTGTTCGACTTCGGCTACGACCCCGGTCCCGGCGCCTACGCCCTCGGGTCGTTCTGGCCGACGTTCGTGCTCTCCGCGCTCGTCGTGATGGGCAACCCGATCTCGTTCGGGGCGTTCCTCGGCGACTGGTCGCGCTACATCCCCGCCGGCACGTCGCCGCGCCGGCTGCTGGGCGCCACCCTCGGCGCTCAGGGCGCCACCCTGGTGCCCTTCCTCTTCGGCGTGGGCACCGCCACCCTGGTCGCGGGCAAGGCCGACTACGTGGTCGCGCTGATCAACGCCTCGCCGCTGTGGTACGCCCTGCTGCTCATGGTGGTCGCCTTCCTGGGCGGGCTCTCCACGGGGATCACCTCCCTCTACGGGACCGGGCTCGACTTCTCCTCGGTGTTCCCACGGCTCTCGCGGGTGCAGGCGTCGCTGTCCATCGGCGCGGTGGCGTTCGTGTTCATCCTCGTCGGCCGGCTGGCCCTGGACCTGATCGACAGCGTCAACGCGTTCATCGGCGCGATCGTCATCTGCACCACCCCGTGGATGGTGATCATGGCGATCGGGTACGTCGTACGCCGGGGCTTCTACCGGGAGGTGGACCTGCAGGTGTTCAACCAGGGACGGACCGGCGGGTCGTACTGGTTCCGCGACGGCGTGAACTGGCGGGGCATGGTGGCCTGGATCCCCTCGGCCGTCGTGGGGCTGCTGTTCGCCAACTACCCACCGCTGATCGAGGGACCGTTCCGCAACGTCGCCGGCGGGGTGGACCTGAGCCTGCTGGTGGCGATCGGCATGGCGGCGGCGGTCTACCTCGCGATGCTGTTCGCCTTCCCCGAGCCGCGTCACGTGTTCGGGCCCGACGGCCCCCGGTGGGTGCCCGCGGCCGACACGGCGGCCCCGGCGATCGTCGACGACACCAGCGCGTCCGCGCACCGGGTCCGCGCGCGCACCGCCGCCCTGGACAGGAGAAGAGGCGCCGATGTCTGAGCCGTCCCGGCAGCCACGCACGCCGAGAGGACCGGTCGACGGCACGCAGGTGCCGCGGTTCGCCGGCCCGGCGACGTTCGCCCGGCTGCCGCGCATCGACGAGGTCTCCGACATGGACGTCGCCGTGGTGGGCGTCCCGTTCGACGCCGGCGTGTCCTACCGGCCCGGCGCCCGGTTCGGCCCGAGCCACGTCCGGGAGTCGTCCCGGCTGCTGCGCCCCTACAACCCCGCGGTCGACGTGGAGCCGTTCGCCCACCAGCAGGTCGTCGACGCCGGTGACGTCACGGTGAACCCGTTCGACATCCAGGCCGCGATCGGGCAGATCGAGGCGGGCGCCCGTGAGCTGCTCGAGCGCAGCCGGCGGGTGCTGACCATCGGCGGAGACCACACGATCGCGCTGCCGCTGCTGCGGGCGGTCGCCGCCCAGCACGGCCCGGTCGCCGTCGTGCACTTCGACGCGCACCTCGACACGTGGGACACCTACTTCGGCGCGCCGTACACGCACGGCACGCCCTTCCGTCGCGCTTCCGAGGAGGGCCTGGTCGACCGGTCCGGCTGCCTGCACGTCGGCACCCGTGGCCCGCTGTACTCCACGCGGGACCTCGTCGACGACGTCGACCTGGGCTTCCAGGTGGTCGGCAGCGTGGAGATGGACGACCTCGGCGCCCCCGGCGTCGTCGAGCGGATCCGCGAGCGGGTCGAGGACCGACCGGTGTACCTCTCGGTCGACATCGACGTCCTGGACCCGGCCTTCGCGCCGGGCACGGGCACGCCGGAGGCCGGCGGGCTCACCAGCCGCGAGCTGCTCGCGGTGCTGCGCAGCTTCGCCGACCTCAACCTCGTCGGCGCGGACGTGGTCGAGGTCGCCCCGGCCTACGACCACGCCGAGATCACCGGCATCGCGGCCTCGCACGTCGTCTACGAGGTGCTGTCCGCCTGGGCGCCGCGCAGTGAGGGATCGGCATGAGGCTGGAGGACACGGTGCTGGCGGCCGCCGACCGCCTCGTCGAGGCGTTCGCCCGCCACGACGTGCCCGCCTACTTCGCCGCGTTCCGTCCCGACGCGACCTTCTGCTTCTACACCCATCCCGAGCCGCTCCGCTCGCGAGACGCGTACCAGGACCTGTGGCGCAGCTGGGAGGCCGACGGCTTCCAGGTGCTCGCGTGCACGTCGTCGGACCGGCACGTCCAGGTCCTCGGCGACGTCGCGGTCTTCACCCACCGGGTGGCGACGCGGGTCCGCCTCGGCGAGCGCGAGGAGGACCTCGACGAGCGGGAGACGATCGTGTTCGCACTCGAGCACGACCGCTGGGTGGGCGTGCACGAGCACCTCTCCCCCGCGTCCTCCTGACCTCGCGCCTACCTGCCTCCTGCTGCTGTGGAACCGGTCCGATGCGGTCAGGAACGTACGAGCATCGAGCCGAAGACCTGGCGCAGCTCGCCGATCAGGCACGTGTGGCTGCCGCCCTTCCACTGCCCGACGCCGGTCTCGCCCACCACCGGTTCGAGCACGACGGGCGACGCGCCCGAGGTGCGGACCTCCGGCCACGGGGCGCCGAGGTCGTCCATGACGTCGTCCTGAAGGACCGAGGCGGCTCTCACCGTGAGGTCCGCTGCGCCGTCCCCCAGGGCCAGACGGAACGCATGCGTGTCGGTCACGCCCAGCACCTCGTCCTCCGCCGGCAGCGGCTCGCCGTCGACGAACGACTGGTACTGCGTGGTGGTCGGTCCGTAGAACCGGAGCGTGCTGGTGGGACCGCCGAGGCCCACGAAGTCCTGAAGGACCGCCAGCAGCGACTCCGTGGCTCGTGGTGGAACGGCGTGGAGCCGGGAGCCAAACATCTCGGGTGTCACGCGTGCAGCCTGCCAGGCGGGCCAGCGGTTGCCGGGCCTGGGATCCTGTCACCATGAGCGAGCGCAACGTGGTGGGCGGGCCGCTGCAGCCGTGCGGCGACGACCCGGTGACCGGCTTCTACCGGGACGGGTACTGCTCCTGTGGCCAGGAGGACCTCGGGCTGCACGCCGTCTGCGCGGTGATGTCCGCGGAGTTCCTCGCCCACCAGAGGTCGGTCGGGAACGACCTGTCGACTCCCCGGCCGGAGTGGCACTTCCCGGGCCTGCAGCCGGGCGACCGCTGGTGTGTCGTGGCCGGCCGCTGGCTGCAGGCCTACCAGGACGGCGTCCCCGCGCCGGTCGTGCTCGCCTCGACCAACGAGCGCGCACTGGAGGTCGTTCCACTGACCCTGCTCCAGGAGAACGCGGTCGACGTCCCCGCCGACCCGGGTGCCCTCGACTGACACGGGACCCTGCGCGCGCCTCTCACGCAGCGGGGTTGCACGACGCCGATGCGGCCGGTGGCGCGGCTGGTGGTGTGCCGGGTTGTCGGGGGACGGGGCTGGTGTAGGCGTGTCCGGTGGGGGTGGTGGTCGTGATGGTGCCGTCGGGTCCGGGTCGGGCGGTCCAGCCGGGGGTGGTCTTGACGTAGTTGCAGGCCTCGCACAGGC
>JAICKK010000065.1 GCA_025927955.1 Nocardioidaceae bacterium | reverse complement strand
GCACGCCTCCGCTAGCGCTCCGGCATGCAGACCCGCCGACTCGGCTCCGGGACCGACCTTGGGCGTGGGGTGAAGCGGGAGGGCTGGCGACGCTACGCGTCGCCGCCCTCCAGCGTCACCCCACGCCCCGCGGGGGGGTCGTCGATGCGGTACTTGTCGAAGGCCTCCTGCACGACCTCGCGCTTGACCTCTCCGCGGTCGGCGAGGGCCTGGAGCGCCTGCACGACGACCGACTGGGCATCGATGTGGAAGAAGCGCCGGGCCGCGGGCCGCGTGTCGGCGAACCCGAAGCCGTCCGCACCGAGCGCGTGGAAGTCGCCGGGCACCCACTTGGCGATCTGGTTCGGCACCGCGCGCATGAAGTCGCTGACGGCCACGAACGGGCCCTCGGCCTCCTTGAGCTTGTCGGTGACGTAGGGGACGTGCGCCGCCTCCGAGGGGTGCAGCAGGTTCCACTCCTCGGCGGCCACGGCGTCCCGCTCGAGCTCGTTCCAGGACGTGACCGACCAGGTGTCGGCCGCGACCCCCCAGTCCTCGGCCAGCAGCCGGGCGGCCTCGGTGACCCACGGGAAGCCCACCCCCGAGGCGAGCAGCTGGACGCGCGGCGGGTTGTCGCCCTGCACCGCCGGCGGTACGGCGACGTGGTAGATGCCCTTGAGCAGCCCCTCGACGTCGAGGTCGTCCGGCTCCTTGGGGTGCACGATGGGCTCGTTGTAGACGGTGAGGTAGTAGATGACGCTCTCGCCGTCGGGGTTCTCCTCGGTCCCGCCGTACATCCGGCGCAGCCCGTCCTGCACGATGTAGCTCAGCTCGTAGGCGGTCGCCGGGTCGTAGTGGACGACGGCGGGGTTGGTCTGCGCCAGCAGCGGCGAGTGGCCGTCGGCGTGCTGCAGGCCCTCGCCGGTCAGGGTGGTGCGCCCCGCGGTGGCGCCGACGAGGAAGCCGCGGGCGAGCTGGTCGGCCATCGCCCAGATCGAGTCGCCGGTCCGCTGGAACCCGAACATCGAGTAGAACAGGTAGAACGGGATCATGTGCTCGCCGTGCGTGGAGTACGCCGAGCCGGCGGCCGTCGCGGACGCCATCGCCCCCAGCTCGGAGATGCCCTCGTGGAGCATCTGCCCCTGCTCGGACTCCTTGTAGGACAGCAGCAGCTTGCGGTCGACCGACTCGTAGCGCTGGCCCATGGGGTTGTAGACCTTGGCGGTCGGGAACATCGAGTCCATGCCGAAGGTGCGGTACTCGTCGGGAGCGATCGGCACGATGCGCGCGCCGATGTTCTTGTCCTTGATCAGGTCGCGCATCAGCCGCACCAGCGCCATCGTGGTCGCGATGGCCTGCTTCCCGGAGCCCTGCTTGAGCTCGGAGTAGACCTCGTCGCCGGGAAGCTTGAGCAGCTTCGCGTGCACCTCGCGCTTGGGCAGGAAGCCGCCGAGCTGCTTGCGCCGCTCCATCATGTACTCGTACTCGGGGGAGTCCTCGCCGGGGTGGTAGAACGGCGCGATCTCGGACTCGTCGATCTGCTTGTCGGTGATCGGCAGGTAGAGCCGGTCCCGGAAGGTCTTCAGGTCGCTCTTGGTGAGCTTCTTCATCTGGTGGGTGGCGTTGCGGCCCTCGAGCGCCTCGATGGTCCAGCCCTTGATGGTCTTGGCCAGGATCACCGTCGGCTGGCCGACGTGCTTGCTGGCCGCGTCGAACGCGGAGTAGACCTTGCGGTAGTCGTGGCCGCCGCGCGGCAGCTTGCGGATCTGGTCGTCGCTCATGTGCTCGACCATCTTGCGCAGCCGCGGGTCGCCGCCGAAGAAGTGCTCGCGGATGTACTCGCCGCTCTCCACCGAGTAGGTCTGGAACTGACCGTCGGGCGTGCTGTTCATCCGGTTGACCAGGGCGCCGTCGCCGTCGCGGGCGAGCAGGTCGTCCCACTCGCGGCCCCAGATCACCTTGATGACGTTCCAGCCGGCGCCGCGGAAGGTCGACTCGAGCTCCTGGATGATCTTGCCGTTGCCGCGCACCGGGCCGTCGAGCTGCTGCAGGTTGCAGTTGATCACGAACGTGAGGTTGTCGAGCTCCTCGCGCGCGGCCACGCCGATGGCGCCCAGGGACTCGGGCTCGCCCATCTCGCCGTCCCCGAGGAACGCCCACACGTGCTGCTGGCTGGTGTCCTTGATGCCACGGTTCTGGAGGTAGCGGTTGAACCGCGCCTGGTAGATGGAGTTGAGCGCGGTCAGCCCCATCGACACCGTCGGGAACTCCCAGAAGCTCGGCATCAGCCTCGGGTGCGGGTACGACGAGAGTCCCTTCCCGACCCCGTGCTGGACCTCCTGGCGGAACCGCGACAGCTGGGTCTCGCTGAGCCGGCCCTCGAGGAAGGCACGCGCGTAGATCCCGGGGGAGGCGTGCCCCTGGATGTAGACCTGGTCCCCGCCGCCGGGGTGGTCGTGGCCGCGGAAGAAGTGGTTGAAGCCCACCTCGTAGAGCGAGGCCGAGGACTGGTAGGTCGCGATGTGCCCGCCGACCTCGAGGCCCTTGCGGTTCGCCGTGGACACCATCACCGCGGCGTTCCAGCGCAGGAACGCGCGGATCCGCCGCTCGACGTGCTCGTCGCCGGGGAACCACGGCTCCCGCTCGGGCGGGATCGTGTTGATGTAGTCGGTGCTGCGCAGCGCCGGCACCCCGACGTTGTTCTCGCGGGCCCGCTCGAGCAGGCGCAGCATGACGTAGCGCGCGCGCTCCCGCCCCCGGTCCTTGAGCATCGAGTCGAACGACTCGATCCAGTCCTGTGTCTCGTCCGGGTCGATGTCGGGCAGCTGGGTGGGCAGCCCCTCGTGGATCACGGGGCGGACCGCCGACTTGGTGTGGGACTGCTCAGAACCTGTGGCCACGATGCCTCTGCTTCCGTGCTCGGTGTGCCCGGTGCGTCCATGTGCGTCAGCACCGGCCAGGAACGCCTCCGGATCGCGGTGCCCGTTCCTGATGGATCGTTAACCTCATCGTGTCACGCCCGCGTCGGGCAGGAAATCCGCCCACGGCACCCGGACGGGTGACCCGCACCACGGCGGCTCACACGACCGCGAGCGGCCGGTGCGGCTCCTCGGGCAGCACCACGGTGACCGGGTCGCCGGGTCGCACCTCGCCTCCCCGCCGCACGACGCCCATGATCCCTGCCCGTCGTACGACGGATCCGTCGGCGTCGCGGCCCAGGACGCGCTTGAGCAGACCCGGCTGGAGGTCGTCGATCTGCCAGCAGGGGTTGCGCAGGCCGGTGACCAGGACCTCGGCGGACGCGCCGAGGAGGAGCACCGTGTCGACCGGCAGCGCCATCAGGTCCACGCCGGTCGTCGCGATGTTCTCGCCGAGCTGCCCGGGCAGCACCCGGTGGCCGCAGCGACGCAGGTCCTCGAAGAGCTCGGTCGCGAGCAGGTGCACCTGGCGCAGGTTGGGCGCGGCCGGGTGCAGGCGCTTGGGATGCAGGTGCTGGATGGTCGCCCCGAGGTGAGCGTCGCCCTCCACGCCGAGACCCTCCAGGAGCCGCACCACCGGCAGCGTCTGCTTGGAGAAGCCGTGCTCCCGGCTGGCCGCCACCGCGACCACGCTGGCTCGGTCGGGGGATGGGTCCGCCGGTTCCGGCACGTCCACGAGGGGCATGCCACTAGCCTGACACCCGGACCCCGGCCTTGCGCACCGGGTCGAGTTCGGGTGGACTACGCGCAGCACCGGCCGGCCGGCTCGTGGGCCTGAGCCGGATGACCCCTAGACGACCCCTAGACGACCGCAGACAGACGTGGAGGACTGACGTGAGCACGACCTCGGGTGGCCCCGACGGCACCGCCACCCAGAATGCCGGCGCGCGGCTGGGATTCACGGCCGGGATGGTCGTCCAGGAGCTCGGCTGGGACGACGACGTGGACGACGACCTGAGGGTCGACATCGAGGACACCGTCGACGGGGACCTGGTCGACGGCGAGTACGGCAACGTCGTCGACTCCGTGCTGCTGTGGTGGCGCGACGGCGACGGGGACCTCGTGGACACCCTCGTGGACTCCCTGACCGACCTGGTCGCCGGTGGCGTGATCTGGCTGCTGACCCCCAAGGTCGGCCGTCCCGGGGCCGTCGACCCGGCCGACATCGCCGAGGCGGCTCCCGTCGCGGGGCTCTCCACGACCACCACCGCGGCCGTCAGCCGCGACTGGGCGGCTACCCGGCTCGTCGCCCCCAAGTCGCCGCACTGAGCGTGGCGCGAGGCCGCCGTGCCGCCTGACCCCGCCGCGGTCGCGCGGTCGGTCACGGCTCGCCTGAGGGAACGGGTGCCCAGGGACGTCGCCAGGGCAGCGGGGCTCGGCGCCGCCGCCCCGACCATGCTGCGCGTGCTGGGGGCGGCCGGAGTGATCCGCCCCTACCCCCCGCACCGGCTGGCCCGGGTCGGCACCGCGCTGCTCGGCTGGGGAGCCGGCGTGGCCGGTGGCTTCGCGGCCCAGGCCGTCCTCGTCCCCCACCGGACCGCGGTCGTCGACGACCTCGGCGAGCTCACCTTCGGCGAGCTGCACGACCGAAGCAACCGGCTCGCCGACGCGCTCCGGCGGCGCGGCGTCGGCCCCGGCGACGGCATCGCGGTCATGTGCCGCAACCACCGCGGCTTCGTCGACGCCAGCCTGGCCGCCGCCAAGCTCGGCGCGGACGTCCTCTACCTCAACACCGCGTTCTCCGGTCCCGCGCTGGTCGACGTGCTCGATCGCGAGGCGCCCGCCGTGGTCGTGCACGACGCGGAGTTCTCCGGGCTGGTCGGTGCGGCCGAGGCCCGGCAGCGGGTGGTCGCCTGGGCCGAGGGCGACGCGGGCCACGACACCGCGACGCTGGAGGGGCTCATCGCGGAGGGCGCCGCGGGCGACCTCCGGCCGCCGCCGAGGCCCGGACGGGTGGTCGTCCTCACCTCCGGCACGACCGGCACCCCCAAAGGCGCGCCCCGCAGCGGCGCCGGCATCGAGGCGGCCACCGCCCTGCTCTCGCGGCTCCCGTTGCGGTCCGGGTGGCGCACGCACGTGGCGGCCCCCCTGTTCCACACCTGGGGGTGGGCGCACTTCGCGCTCTCCATGCTGCTCGGCTCGACCCTGGTCCTGCGCCGCAGGTTCGACCCCGAGACGTGCCTGCGCACCCTGACCTCCGACCACTGCGACTCCTTCGTCGTCATCCCCGTGATGCTGCAGCGCATCCTGCAGCTGCCCGCCGACATCCTCGACGTCCACGACCTGTCCGGGGTCAAGGTCGTGGCCGCCTCCGGCTCCGCGCTGCCCGGCGACCTCGCCACGGACTGGATGGACCGGTTCGGGGACCACCTGTACAACGTCTACGGCTCCACCGAGGTCGCCTACGCCACGGTCGCCACGCCGGCCGACCTGCGCGCCGCACCCGGGACGGCGGGGCGCCCGCCGTACGCGACGGTGGTGCGGATCCTCGGCGAGGACGGCCGTGAGCTGCCCCCGGGGCGGACGGGCAGGATCTTCGTCGCGAACAGCATCCTGTTCGAGGGCTACACCGGCGGCGGCGGCAAGGACCTGGTGGACGGTTTGATGGCGACCGGTGACGTGGGCCGGTTCGACCGGGGCGGCCGACTGGTGGTCGAGGGCCGCGATGACGAGATGATCGTCTCGGGCGGCGAGAACGTCTTCCCGGCGGAGGTGGAGGACTGCCTGAGCCGCCACGAGCAGGTCGTGGAGGCGGCGGCCATCGGCGTCGACGACGCGGACTTCGGCAGCAGGCTGCGCGCCTTCGTGGTGCTCGAGGAGGGTGCGGACGTGACCGAGGACGAGCTCAAGGAGCACGTCCGGCGGAACCTGGCCGGGTTCAAGGTGCCGCGTGAGCTGGTGTTCGTCGACGACCTGCCGCGCAACGCGACCGGCAAGGTGCTCAAGCGCGAGCTGGCCGGGTGGGGGTGACACGGCGGCAAGGGTGAGAATGGGTGCGACAAGCGCGGACCCGACGAAGGTGGGCGAGGACCTGATGGCACTGGAGACTGGCGGGACCGCCCCGGACTTCGAGCTGCGCGACCAGCACGGCCAGACGGTGAGCCTGGCGTCCTACCGCGGGCGCAGGGCGGTCGTGGTGATGTTCTACCCCTACGCGTTCAGCGGGGTGTGCACGGGCGAGCTGTGCTCGGTGCGCGACAACCTGTCGACGTTCGTCTGCGACGACGTGCAGCTGCTCGCGGTCTCCTGCGACCCGATGTTCTCGCTGCGCGCCTTCGCCGAGCGGGACCACCTGACCTTCCCGCTTTTGTCCGACTTCTGGCCGCACGGCGCCGTGGCCTCCTCGTACGGCGTGTTCGACGAGGACCGCGGCTGCGCGCGCCGCTCGTCGTTCATCGTCGACAGGCAGGGCGTGCTCCGCTGGGCGGTGCACAACGCGATGCCCGACGCCCGCGACCTCCAGGAGCAGGCACGGGTGCTCGCCGGCGTCTGAGTCCGGTGGACTGAGAGCAAGGTAAAAGTTGGCGCGGCCGGCGCCCGATTGGCTGACAACGCGCACTCGACGTAGTTGAATTGGTCCTGCAACGACCGCTGGTGACCCGAGACGCCGGCGGTCGTTGCCCTTTTCTGCGGACGTCCTGCCCGCCGACCGCCGCTTTGTGGGCCGGCCACCGGCTCACGTAGGCTGTCGGGCGCTTCGCCGGGCCCAGGCGCCCGCCGTCGGCGGGGGCGCATAGCTCAGCGGTAGAGCACCTCGCTTACAACGAGGTGGTCGCAGGTTCGATCCCTGCTGCGCCCACTCACGCTCCGGCTGCCCAGACGCCGTCTGCGGGGACTTCGACGGTGGGGCGCGCGAGCGCCTACTCGGTGGCGACCTTGAACCGGTAGGTCACCGGGTTCGTCTGGTCGTCGCGGATCATCGCGGTGCCGCCACGTGTGCCGCGAGGGATGTGGACGTCCGCCTTGAAGCCCATGTCTCGTCCGTGGGGCGTGAACTCTCCCAGCGGCACGACCCGGGCGCCCGGCAGCGTGAGGGTCAGGTGCACCGGTGCCAGCGGCTCCTGCGGATCGTCGCCACCTGTGTCGTTGCAGGTGGAGGTGTACCCGTGTCCGTAGACCGTGAGCGTCTCACCAGTGGTGACTGTCGGGGCAGGCGCGCCATACCGCCCGCCGGGCTGCTGGTCGTCCAGGTACGGCCCGACGCACGACGCGTTCGCCCCTCCGGACGAGCTGCCCCCGCAGGCCACCAGCATGGGCACGACCAACGCGGACACGGCAGCGCTGCCGGTCAGTCGACGACACGCATGCATACCCACCTCCGAAGCCGAGCACCAGTGTGACGCAGCGTGCACCGGTCCGGTTCCGACACCTCCGCAGCGTGTCCCTCCGTACGGCCGCCCCCGCCGGGGCCCGGGCCGGCCGGACGGGCATGATCGCGGCCATGACCACGCGTCGCGGGCTCTTCGTCGCTCCCTTCGATCCCTTGGCCGACCCGGGGGTGGTCGGTGACCTGGCTGCCAGCGCGGAGGCGGCCGGCTGGGACGGCTTCTTCGTCTGGGACCACCTGCAGTACGGCGAGCGGGTCACCGACATCGCCGACGTGTGGACGTGCTGCGCGGCCGTCGCGATGCGCACCGAGAAGGTGCGGTTCGGGCCGATGGTGACCCCGCTGGCGCGGCGCCGCCCGCAGGTCCTGGCCCGGCAGGCCGCCAGCCTCGCTGTGCTCTCCGGTGGCCGGTTCGTGCTCGGCCTCGGGCTGGGCGACGACTGGGTGGGAGAGCTCGGCGCCTTCGGGGACGAGACGGACCCGAGGGTGCGCGGCAGGATGCTGGACGAGGGGCTCGAGGTCCTGACCACCCTGCTGTCCGGCGGGCCGGTCGACCACGACGGAGCCCACTACGCCGCCCGCGGGGTCCGCTTCCGCCCAGCAGCTGCCGTGCCGATCTGGCTGGCGGGGCGGTACGGCAACCGGGCACCCCTGCGCCGGGCCGCGAGGCACGACGGCTTCTTCGTCATCGGCCTGGACCGCCCCGAGGACCTGGACGACGTGACCGCCGGCCTCGCCGAGCACTCGCCGGCGCCGGGCCACGACCTCGTCATCGACCTGCGGCCCGAGCAGGACCCCTCGGCGTGGCTGGACCGTGGCGCCTCGTGGGTGCTGACGCGGATCGGGCCCTTCGACCTCGACCTCGCCGAGGTCCGGCGGATCGTCGAGGCCGGCCCCTGAGCTGCCGGTAGCCGCCCCGGCGCCCCGGCGCCCCGGCGCTCGGGTGTCGGCCGGGCCCGGGACGATGTCGCCACCGGCCCGGGCCGCCGCGTTCCGTCCGTCGTCCCGGCTCAGCGGGCCGCGCTCATGACCCTCAGAACGGAGTTCAGCGTGTCCGCGATGAGGAGGTCGCCGGTGGGGGTCACGCTCAGGCCGCGCGGCTGGTACAGCTGGGCCGCACCCGGCGGGACCGCCGTCACCGGAGTAGCCGCGCGTCGTGCCGGCCACGGTGGTCAGCACCCCCGAGGCGAGGCTCAGCCGCCTGATCCGCTGGTTGTTCGAGTCGGCGATGTACAGGCTGGCGTCGCCGTCCAGCGCGATGCCCCGGGGCTGGTCGAGCTGCACCTGAACGCCCTGTCCGGACGCCCCGTTGTAGCCTCCGACGCCGGTGCCGGCCACGGTGGAGACGCGGTGCGTCAGCGGGTCGATGCGGCGGATGGCGTTGTTCTTCGCGTCCGCGACGTACACGGTCCCGCGCGAGTCGACCTGCAGCCGCTGGGGAGAGCTGAACTGGGCCGCGGCGGCGGGTCCGTTGACGTACCCCGCCGCGCCGGTGCCGGCGTAGGCGGTGATGACCTGGGACGACATGTCGATCCGTCGCACCTCGTTGTCCAGGCCCGCCGTGTACAGGTAGCCGCCCTCGAGGAACACCGACTTCGGGTTCTTGAGCCGGGCCGCGACGGCCGGTCCGCCGTCGCCGGTGCTTCCGGCCGCCCCCCGACCGGCGACGGTGTGGATGATCCCGTCCGTGGTCACCTCCCGGATGCGGTTGTGCTCGGAGTCGGCGATGAACAGGTTCCCGGCACCGTCCGCGAACACGTCATGCGGCCAGGCGAGGTCCGCCTTCACGGCCGGCCCGCCGTCGCCGACGTCGGGATCGGTGGGCGCCGTGTGGCTGCCGTTGCCGGCGAACGTGCTGATCGTGCCGTTGGGGCTGATCACGCGGATGCGGTCGTTGAACGTGTCCGCGACGTAGATCTCGCCTCCTGGACCGACGGCGGTGTCGCGAGGCTCGTCGAGTGCGGCCGTTGCCGCGGGACCTCCGTCGCCCGCGAAGCCACGGACGTGCGTCCCGGCCAGCGTGGTGATCGTGGCGCTGGAGTCGACGACCGCCGACGCCGGGGAGACGGTCCACAGCAGGGGAACGGCCACCATGGCCCGAACGGGCCAGCCGGCTCCGGGGCGCCGGCGGCGGGCGCCCTAGGCTCGCCCCATGACGCTGCGCCTCCGTGACGTGACGGAGCTGCTCGACTCGTGGTTCGACCCGGCATGCGCGGAGAGCTGGGACGCGGTCGGCCTGGTCTGCGGGGACCCGGACCAGCCGGTCGGCTCGGTGCTGTTCGCGGTCGACCCGGCCCCCGCCGTTGTCGACGAGGCCGTCGGCTGGGGAGCCGACCTCGTCGTGTGCCACCACCCGCTGCTGCTCACGCCCGTCCATGGCGTCGCCGCGACCAGCCCCAAGGGTCGCGTGGTGCACGACCTGGTGCGTGCCCGGACGGCGCTGTTCACGGCGCACACCAACGCCGACGTGTCCGCGGGCGGGGTCAACGAGGCGCTGGCGCGGGCGGTCGGCATCGCGGACCCCCAGGTCGTCACCGACCTCGATGACGGCTCCGCCGACGCGCTGGACAAGCTCGTCACCTTCGTGCCGCACGAGCACGCGGACGCCGTACGACGGGCGATGGCCGACGCGGGCGCGGGCCGTCTCGGCGACTACGACGGCTGCAGCTTCACCAGCACGGGCGAGGGCCGCTTCCGCCCCCTGCAGGGAGCCGGCCCCGCGATCGGGCGTCCCGGGCGCCCGGAGGTGGTGGCGGAGTCCCGCGTCGAGGTCGTGCTGCCCCGACGGCTGCGGCGGCAGGTCGTCGAGGCGATGAGGAGCGCCCACCCCTACGAGGAGGTGGCCTTCGACGTCCTCGAGCTGGCCGCTGTCGCGGGCCTCCGCCGCCCGACGCGGGGACACGGCCGCATCGGCGCTCTGCAGGCGCCCACCACGCTGCGGGAGTTCGCCGACCGGGTGGCGGCGGCGCTGCCGGCGACGGCCCACGGCGTCCGGGTCTCCGGCGACCCCGACCGACCCGTCGAGACGGTCGTCGTCGCCGGCGGCTCCGGCGACTTCCTGCTCGACACGGTGCTGGGCACGCACGCCGACGTCTACGTCACCTCCGACCTTCGCCATCATCGAGCCGCGGAGTTCCGCGAGCACGACGGTCCCGCGCTCGTCGACGTCGCGCACTGGGCGGGGGAGTGGACGTGGCTGCCCCTGGTCGAGGAGAGGTTGCGGGCCGCCGTGAGGGAGCGGGGAGATACGGTGGCGACACGCGTGAGCACGCTCGTGACCGATCCGTGGACCTTCCGCGCCGACCGCAGGTGAGCGGGCTCCCGTGACCTGTCCCGAGATGCGATGAGGAGCCTCCGCTGAAAGCCGACGCCTTCGCCCAGCTCAAGCTGCTGGACGTCCAGGAGCTCGATGCCCGGGTCGACCAGCTGCGGCACCGGCTGGCGCATCTGCCGGAAGCCCAGGAGCTCACCCGGCTGGCCGCCGAGCGGGCCGAGGTCAACGACCGGGCCCGCGACGCGCAGATCGAGGTCGACGACCTCGGCCGCGAGCAGCGCAAGGCCGATGCGGACGTCGAGCAGGTCAAGACCCGCCGCACCCGCGACCGGGACCGCATGGACCGCGGGCTGGTGAGCAACCCCAAGGACCTCGAGCGCATGCAGCAGGAACTGGTCTCGCTGGACCGGCGGATCGCCACGCTCGAGGACGAGGAGCTCGACGTGATGGAGCGGCTCGAGGCCGCGCAGGAGGAGCACTCCCGGCTCACGGCGCGGCTGGCGGAGATCGACGCCCGCATGGCCGAGCTGACCGCGGGCCGCGACGCCAAGGCCGGCGACACCGAGAGCGAGATCGCAGCGGCGACCGAGGAGCGCAAGGTCGTCGCCTCGGGCGTGCCCGAGGACCTCATGGCGCTCTACGAGCGGGTGCGCGTCCAGAAGGGGGGCGTCGGCGCCGCGGCCCTCCGGCACCGCCAGTGCACCGGGTGCAGCCTCCAGCTCAACGCCGGCGACCTCGACGTCATCGCGAAGGCGTCGCCGGACGAGGTGCTGCGGTGCGAGGAGTGCAACCGGATCCTGGTGCGCACCCCCGAGTCGGGGGTCTGATGGCCGAGCGCTCCGTGCGGGTGGAGGCCGACGGCGGCTCCCGTGGGAACCCGGGCCCGGCGGCGTACGGCGCGGTGCTGCTCGATGCCGGCTCAGGAGAGGTGATCGCCGAGCGCGCCGAGTGCATCGGGACCGCCACCAACAACGTCGCGGAGTACTCCGGCCTGATCGCCGGCCTCGAGCTGTACCTCGAGCACACCCCGGACGCCGACCTCGAGGTCCGCATGGACTCCAAGCTCGTCGTCGAGCAGATGTCCGGCAGGTGGCGGGTCAAGCACCCCGACATGCGGCCCCTCGCGGCCCGCGCCCAGCAGCTCGCGCCGCTGGGAACCACCTATACCTGGATCCCGCGCGAGCAGAACACCTACGCCGACCGCATCCTCAACGAGGCCCTCGACGCGCAGGCCGAGCAGCGCCGGAGGACGCCCGACGGTCCGACCGCGACGGCTCCGAGGCCCTCGACGAGCGCGCCCGCGCGCGGCTGGGGGCCCGAGGGCACGCCGACGACCCTGCTGCTGGTCCGGCACGGCGCCACCGCGCACACGCTCGACAAGCGGTTCTCCGGGGGTCTCGGCGGCACCGACCCCGGCCTGACCGACGAGGGCCGCGACCAGGTGCGCGCCACCGCCGACTGGCTCTCGCCGCTCGCCGAGGGCATCGACGTGGTGGTCACCTCCCCGGTCCGACGCACGCGGGAGAGCGCCGAGATCCTCGGCGCCCGGCTCGGTCGCGAGGTGCAGGTCGACGACGGCCTGGCCGAGATGGAGTTCGGGGTCTGGGAGGGGCTGACGTTCGCGGAGGTCCGCGAGCGCTACCGCGACGACCTCGACGGTTGGCTGGGCTCCCTGGACCACACCCCCGGCGGCGGCGAGTCGTTCCGCGTGGTGGAGAAGAGGGTCCTCGGCAGCCTCGACCGGCTGCTGTCCGCCCACGCCGGCCAGACCGTGCTGGCGGTCAGCCACGTCACGCCCATCAAGGTGCTCGTCGCGCATGCGCTGGGCGCGCCGCTGGAGTCGGTCTTCCGCATGGAGCTGGCGCCCGCCTCGGTGAGCGTGGTGTCGTTCTTCGACGATGGCAACGCCTCGATGCGGACGTTCAACTCCCGGCCGACGGACGTCGCGCTCACAGCTCGCTGACCACCACGTCGAGCGTCGTCCCGTGCCGTCCGGACGGGCCCTCCTCGACCTTCCACCCCAGCGACCGGAGGTGGTCGGCGAAGCGTGCGGGGGAGCGCGGCGCGGAGCCGCTGCGCAGCAGCGCTCGCACCAGCCGGCCCTTGGTGGCCTTGTTGAGGTGGGAGACGACCGAGCGTCGCCCGTCCCGGTCCTGCAGCACCCGCACGGACACCGTCCGGGCTGCCAGGTCCCGGCCCGGACGCCAGAACGGCGTGTACGTCGACGACCTCAGGTCGACGACGAGACCCGACCCGGCCGCCTCGCGGACGCTGGCGTCCAGGTGTCGTCCCCAGTACGTCGACACGGTGCCGATGCCGGGCAGCGAGACGCCGCCGGAGAGCCGGTACGCCGGGATCCGGTCCGGAAGGCGCAGCAGCCCGAACAGCCCCGAGGTCACCGCCAGCCACGACGTCGCCCGCCGCCGGGCCGGCGCGTCGAGCGAGGCGAGGTCGAGCGCCTCGTACAGCACGCCGCTGTAGACCCGCTCGGCGCGGGCCGCCGGCGCGCTTCGCAGCAGCGCGCCGGCCCTCACCTCGTCGGCGAGGGTGGGCCCGAGGCCGAGCACCGCCGCCGCCGTCGCCGGGCTCTGCGTCGTACAGAGGGCGACGAGGGCGTCGAGCACGCCCGCCCGGTGCGGCCGGAGGTCGGGGAAGCTCAGCGAGGACAGGTCGAGCGGGTGGCCCCGGCGTGGTGGCCTCTTGCCCTCGGACGGAGGCAGGAGTACGAGCACGCGGGCCACCCTATGCTGGCCGGGACCGACCGGACCGCCGAGGCGAGGAGCGCGGGGTAGTGCCGAGACCAGTCGTGAAGGTGGTGCGCGCGGACGGTCAGGTGCTGCGCGAGGGCGTCGGGCTGATCGAGGAGGAGCTCGGCCTGCCCACGGCGTTCTCCGAGGAGGTGGAGCGCGCCGCCCGCCAGGCCGCCGGGGACCCGCGGCTGCCCTCGCTGGACCGGACCGACCTGCCCTTCGTGACGCTCGACCCGGCGGGGGCCCGGGACCTAGACCAGGCCTTGCACATCGAGCGCGACGGGCGCGGCTACGTCGTCCACTACGCGATCGCCGACGTCGCGGCCTTCGTCGCGCCGGGCGACCCCATCGACGAGGAGGCGAACCGCCGGGGCGAGACGCTGTACGGCGCGGTGTCCAAGATCCCGCTGCACCCGCTGGTGCTCTCCGAGGGGTCCGCCTCGCTGCTGCCCGACACGATCCGTCCGGCCCTGCTCTGGACGATCAGGGTGGACGCGGACGGTGAGGGCACCGACGTGCACGTCGAGCGTGCCCTCGTGCGCAGCCGTGCCCAGCACGACTACGAGGGCGTGCAGCGCGCGATCGACGACGGCACCGCCGAGGACGTGTTCGGGCTGCTCGCCGAGGTCGGCGAGCTGCGCCGGCGCCGTGAGGCGGCCCGTGGCGGGGTGTCCCTGCCGCTGCCCGAGCAGGAGGTCGTGGGCAGCGGCGACCGCTGGGATCTGCGGTTCCGCAGGATGCTGCCCGTGGAGGAGTGGAACGCCCAGATCTCCCTGCTGACGGGCATGGCGGCCGCCTCCCTGATGGTGTACGCGCGCGTCGGGCTGCTGCGCACCCTGCCACCGCCGGACGCCCAGGACGTCCTGCGGCTGCACCGCACCGCGAAGGCGCTGGGGATCGACTGGCCCGCCGAGCTGCTCTACCCCGACTTCGTCCGCTCCCTCGACCCTGCCCGCGACACGCACGCGGCGATGGTGACCGCGTGCACGCGGCTGCTGCGCGGGGCCGGCTACGTCGCCTTCGACGGAGTGACACCGGCGCAGCCCGAGCACGCGGGGCTCGCCTCCGAGTACGCCCACGTCACCGCGCCGCTGCGCCGGCTCGCCGACCGGTACGCCGGGGAGGTCTGCGTGGCGCTGTGCGCGGGGCGCGACGTGCCGGGCTGGGTGCTGGAGCGGCTCGACGGGCTGCCCAAGGTCATGCGGGCCGCCGACGGCCGCGCCCACCAGTACGAGGGGGCGGTCCACGACCTCGTGGAGGCGGTCGTCCTCCAGCCGCGGGTCGGCGAGACGTTCGCCGGCGTCGTGGTGTCGGTCGAGGAGCACGACCAGACCCGCGGCACCCTCGTCGTACCCGACCCCGCGGTGGAGGCGTCGCTCACGTCGTCGGGACCGCTGCCCCTCGGCGGCGCGGTGCGCGCGCGGCTGGCCGAGGCCGACCCGCACACCCGCCGCGTCCGCTTCGAGCTGTGACCCGCGCCCGGTCCGTCCGCGGTCTGAGGGGTGCCTCGCGCGGCGCGGCCGCACGCGAGCGGACGGGTACACTCGCTCGCGGATGAGCCGGCCGGGCGGCCGCGGCGGGGAGACCCGTCGAGGAAGGTCCGGGCTCCACAGGGCAAGGTGGTGGGCAACACCCACCCGGGGTGACCCGCGGGACAGTGCCACAGAAAGCAGACCGCCTCCCCGCCGGCGACGGCGGGGCGGTAAGGGTGAAACGGTGGTGTAAGAGACCACCAGCGTTCCGGGTGACCGGAGCGGCTCGGTAAACCCCACCTGGAGCAAGGTCAAGAAGAGGGCCCGGGAGACCGGGCGCTCGCGCGAGCGTTCGAGGGCGGCCCGCCCGAGCTCGCGGGTAGACCGCACGAGGCTGTCGGCAACGGCAGCCCTAGATGGATGGCCGCACACCGCGACGTCGCGAGGCGTCCGGGGACAGAACCCGGCCTACAGGCCGGCTCATCCCTCGTCCGTCGTCCCTCGTCCGTCGTCGAGGTCGGTGGAATCGCCGGCGCCCCCGCGGCGTTGGAACGGCAGACGTTGGCCGCCAGGGGAGATGAGAGCAGATGAGCATGCAGCCGCCGGACTTCGACCGGGAGCTCCACCCGAGCGAGGCCTACCGGCTGGCGTGGCTGCACCTCGAGCAGCGCGAGCCGGAGCGGGCGATCGAGCTGCTCGACCCCGCCCTGGAGACCGAGCCGGAGTCGGTGAGCCTGCGCACGCTGCGGGCCTGGGCGTACTTCCAGTCCGCACGGCTGCAGCGCGCCGAGAGCGACCTGCTCGAGCTGGTCGAACGCTGCCCCACCGATGTCTGGGCCCGCTTCGCGCTCGGGCGGGTGCTGGAGCGACAGAGCCGGTACGCCGAGGCGCTGCCGCACCTGCGGCTGGCCGCCGTCATGTCCGGGGACGCGGAGCACGAGACCGGCGTGCTGCGGGTCGAGCGCCGGCTCGCCGAGACCCGCGGCACCTACTCCGACCTGCGCTGACCCGCCCTCGGCTCGACCCCGCTGGTTGAGGTGCGAGCTTGCGAGCCTCGAAACCATGGTGAGGTGCGCGCGGAGGCTGGGCGTGGTTTCGAGGCCTCGGCTAGCGCCTCGGCACCTCAACCAACGGGGTCGGGTGCGCGCGGAGGCTGACCATGGTCTCGAGCTCAGAAGGTGTGCTCGGGGCCGGGGAAGCTGCCCGCCGCGACGTCGGCGGCATACTCGCGGGCGGCGGCCAGCAGGGTGCCGTGCAGGTCGGCGTACTGCTTGACGAACCGCGGCAGCCGGCCCGTCCGCAGCCCGGCCATGTCCTGCCAGACCAGCACCTGGGCGTCGCAGTCGACCCCGGCGCCGATGCCGACCGTCGGGATGCTCAGGGCCCGGGTGATCTCCCCGGCGACGTCGCCGGGGACCATCTCCAGCACACAGGCGAACGCACCTGCGGCCTCGAGGGCCTGCGCGTCGGCGAGCAGCCGCCGGCCCGTCTCGCCGCGGCCCTGCACCCGGTAGCCGCCCAGGCTGTGCTCGGACTGCGGGGTGAAGCCGATGTGCGCCATGACAGGGATCCCCGACCGCGTGAGCAGCTCGACCTGCGGGGCCATCTCCTCGCCCCCCTCGAGCTTCACCGCGTGCGCCTCGGCCTCCTTCATGAACCGCACGGAGGTGTGGAACGCCTGCTCGGGCGAGGCCTGGTAGGACCCGAACGGCAGGTCCGCGACCACCAGCGTCCGTCGTACGGACCGGACCACGGCACGCGCGAGCGGGAGGAGCTCGTCGACGGTCACCGGCAGCGAGGTCTCGTTGCCGTAGACGTTGTTCGACGCCGAGTCGCCGACGAGCAGCACCGGGATACCGGCCTCGTCGAAGACGGACGCGGTGTACATGTCGTAGGCGGTCAGCATCGCCCAGCGCTCGCCGCGCTCCTTCATCTCGCGCAGGTGACGGGTGCGCACCCGCCGTACCGGCGGTGGCTGGTTCGTCGGGTCCGGTCCGCCCCCGTACGGCGCCGGCGTCTCGCCCGTCTGCGTCATCGCCCGTCCTCCACCGCGCTCTCGAGGCTCTCGACCGAGTCCCCGGATCGACATCGACCCTAGACCCGGAGCGGCCCGCCCGGACTGTGTCGGGCGTCACGCCCGGCGTTTGACAGACTCCTCCTGTGAACTTCGACTCCGTGTACGACCAGGGGTACGTGCGAGTGGCCACCTGCACGGTCCCGGTCGCGATCGCCGACCCCCGCGCCAACGCCGCCGCGATCCTGTCCGAGGCCCGCGCGTGCGCCGAGGAGGGGGTCACCGTCGCGCTGTTCCCGGAGCTGTCCCTGAGCGGGTACGCCATCGAGGACCTGCTCCTGCAGGAGACCGTGCTCGACGCGGTCGAGGACGCGATCGCCGGCCTGGCCGCCGCCACCGCCGACCTTCACCTGCTGCTCGTCGTCGGTGCACCGCTGCGACACGGCAACCGGCTGCTCAACACCGCGGTGGTGCTGCACGGCGGCGAGGTCCTCGGGGTCGCGCCCAAGTCCTACCTGCCGAACTACCGCGAGTTCTACGAGAAGCGGCACTTCGCGCCCGGCGACGACCGTCGTGGCGAGACCGTCGTCGTGGCCGGGCGCACGGTGCCACTCGGTCCCGACCTGCTGTTCCGGGTCACCGACGTGCCCGACCTGGTGCTGCACGTCGAGATCTGCGAGGACATGTGGGTGCCGGTGCCGCCGAGCGCGGAGGCGGCGCTGGCCGGCGCCACAGTGCTGCTGAACCTGTCCGGCAGCCCGATCACGGTGGCCCGCGCCGAGGACCGCCGCCAGCTGGTGCGGTCGGCCTCCCAGCGCTGCCTCGCGGCCTACCTGTACGCCGCGGCCGGGCAGGGCGAGTCGAGCACCGACCTGTCCTGGGACGGGCAGACGATGATCTACGAGGTGGGGGAGCTGCTCGCCGAGACCGAGCGCTTCCCCGACGGCCCGCGCCGCGCGGTCGCCGACGTCGACCTGATGCGGCTGCGCCAGGAGCGGCTCCGGCAGGGCACGTTCGACGACAACCGTCGTACCCACTCCTCACGGGCGGCGAGCTTCCGCACGGTGGGGCTCGCCCTCGACCCCCCGCGAGGCGACCTGGGGCTGCGGCGCCAGGTCGACCGGTACCCGTTCGTGCCCGACGACCCCGACCGCCTGGCGCTGGACTGCTACGAGGCCTACAACATCCAGGTCTCGGGCCTCGAGCAGCGGCTGGACGCGATCGGGCAGCCGAAGGTCGTCATCGGGGTGTCCGGCGGCCTCGACTCGACGCACGCGCTGATTGTCGCCGCGAAGGCGATGGACCGGCTGGGCCGCCCGCGCAGCGACATCCTCGCGTTCACGCTGCCGGGCTTCGCGACCAGCACCGGCACGAAGAGCAACGCCACCAGGCTCTCCGAGGCGCTGGGGGTGACGTTCGAGGAGCTCGACATCCGTCCGGCTGCACGACAGCTGCTGGGCGACATGGGGCACCCGTTCGCGCAGGGCGAGCCCGTCTACGACGTCACGTTCGAGAACGTGCAGGCCGGCCTGCGCACCGACTACCTCTTCCGGCTGGCCAACCAGCGCGGCGGCATCGTGCTGGGCACCGGCGACCTCTCCGAGCTGGCCCTGGGCTGGTGCACGTACGGCGTGGGCGACCAGATGTCCCACTACGCCGTCAACACCGGCGTGCCGAAGACGCTGATGCAGCACCTGATCCGCTGGGTGGCGAGCACCGACGAGTTCGACGCCGACACCAACGACCTGCTGCGCGCGATCCTCGACCAGGAGATCTC
>JAICKK010000149.1 GCA_025927955.1 Nocardioidaceae bacterium | reverse complement strand
GTTCCAGGTCTCGTCCTCGTCCAGGGTCCGCCACCGGAGGTCGACACCGGCCCGACGCCACGGCTCGACCTTGCGTCCGCGGGGCACCGTCACCATGGGGAGCGACGGCCTGGTCCTGATCTCCCACCCGTGCAGCTGAGCAGCGCTCAGGTGGGAGGCGACACCGGACAGCCGGGCGGCGGCGGTCATGGCCCGGTCGGCATCGGGCAGCGCGTAGCTGCCGCGGCCGATCCGCACCACGTCGCCGCGGGTCAGGGCCGTGCGGATCCTGCGACGCGAGGTCAGGTGCCGGAGCGTGGCGGTGTCGAGCACCCCACCGCGCCAGGTGAGGGCCTCCACGACGTCCACGGCTCGACCCTCTCGCGTTCCGGACCGAGCGCGCGAACGGTCGTCCACAGGCCCTACGGACGTACACCATCGGGCTACAGAGGTCTTCTCGGGCTCCAGCAGGGGTTTGTGTACGTTGGTAGGGCCGCACGCTCAGCCGAGGCTCCACCCCGCCACGTCGGCCAGCCGGCCCCGCCACAGGTCCAGGTGCGTGGCGCCTCCCGAGCCGGGGAGCACCGTCACGTCGCGCAGGTGGACGTACGCCACCGACGGCATCGGCTCGAGGTCCTCGCCCTCGGGCCCCTCGGGGTCGAGCGCGCCGAGCTTGCTGCCCGCGCCCCAGTCACGGAGGTCCTCGGCCCGCTGCCGGAACCGCCCGGCCAGAGCCCCGCGGAACGTCTCGTCGGGGTCCTCGCCCTGGACCAGGTCGGCCACCTGGGCGGCGTGGGCGCGCGCGCCGATCAGCGTCCCGGACACGACCAGGCCGGCCAGGGTCAGCACCACGTCGTACTCGAGACCGAAGGCGTCGGTGATCTGCACGATGCTGGCCAGGTCGGGGTCGTTGGCTGCGGTCATGGCGCCCTCCTTCCCACATCCGGCCCGGTTCACGCGCGTCGACCGCCCGGTTGACCTCAACCAGGCTCGAGGTGCTGGACTGGGCGACATGGACACCACGGCCGTCGACTCCGCGCGGGCCGTCGGCGGTGAGGTGCGCCGGCGACGGGCGCTGACCGTCGGCCTGTGCACGGCGGTGGTCGCGGTCGCGTTCGAGGCGATCTCCGTGGCCACGGCGATGCCCGCCGCCGCCCGCGAGCTCGACGGGCTCGACCTCTACGCCTGGGCGTTCTCGCTGTTCCTCATCGGCCAGCTGTTCGCGACGGTGGCGGCCGGACGGGTCGCGGACCGCATCGGCCCCGCCCGCCCGATGGCCGGCGGCCTCGTGCTGTTCGCCGCCGGCCTGGTGGTGGCGGCCACGGCGGCGACCATGGTGCAGCTGGTCGTGGGCCGGCTGCTGCAGGGCCTGGGGGCCGGGGTGGTGTCGGTGGCGATGTACGTCGTCATCGCGCAGGTGTACGACGAGCGGCAGCGGCCCCGGATGTTCTCCTACATCTCGAGCGCCTGGGTCGTGCCGTCGTTCGTCGGGCCCGGCGTCGCGGCCTGGCTGACCCACCACCTCGACTGGCGGGCGGTGTTCTGGGCGGTGCTCCCGCTGCTCGCCGTCGGCGCCGTGATGATGCTGCCGCCGGTGCTGCGGTCGGCCAACACGCCGGCGCGGGCCGGACACCGGTCCGCGAGGCCGGCCGCGCTGTGGGCCGCCGGGCTCGCGGCCCTCGGCGCCGCGGCGATCCAGCTCGGGGGCCAGCACCTGTCGCCGGTGGGCCTGCTCATCGGGGTGGTGGGGATCGCGCTCGTCGGGCTCAGCCTCCCGAACCTGATGCCCCGGGGGTTCTTCCGGTTCGGGCCGGGCCTGGCGCCGGTGATCCTCGTCCGCACGCTGATCGCCGGCGCGTTCTTCGGCGCCGAGGCGTTCGTGCCGCTCATGCTCGTGGAGCAGCGCCACCTGTCGCTGCTGGTCGCGGGCACCACGCTGACGGTCGGCGCGCTCGGTTGGAGCGTCGGCTCGTGGCTGCAGTCGCTGCGGTCGCTGCGGCTGCGCCGAGACCGGATCATCACGGCGGGCGCGCTGTGCGTGCTCACCTGCGTGGCCCTCGTCGCCGTGGTGGCCTGGCTGCAGCCGTGGGTGGGGCTCGTCGCGATCGGCTGGACGGTCGGAGGCATGGGGATGGGCCTGGCCACCTCGAGCACCTCACTGGCGACGATGGCGCTGTCCGAGAGCGTGGAGCAGGGGCGCAACGCCTCGTCGCTGCAGTTCGGCGAGGCCTTCGGCGGAGGCCTGTTCGTCGGGATCGGCGGCACGGTGTTCGCCGCGCTCCGCCCGACCGGCGACCTCACCGTCGTCTTCGGGAGCGTGCTGTCCGCGATGAGCGCGGTCGCGGTCCTGGCGGTGCTCGCCTCGCTGAGGACCGGGCCGATCCGCTCGGCGGTCTCCTCGCCGTAGCTCACGGCGGCGGTAGAGTCCGTGGCCCGACGTACAGGGAGGTGACCGCGATGAGGTCGATCGGCGGCGTGCGGACGGTCACGGGTGCGACGGTGGCCCTGGCGGTGGCCGCGAGTGCCTGGGGCGGCGTCGCCGCGGCGGCGGCGCCCGACGGGCCCGTGGTGCCGGCGGGCAAGAACCACCGCCTGTCGGTCACCTCCGGGGGCGTCCAGGGCAACGACTACAGCGCCCCGGAGACCGGCCACAACGGCATGTCGGCCGACGGCCGCTTCGTGGTGTACACCTCGGAGGCGTCGAACCTCACCCCGCACGACACGAACGGCGCCCGCGACGTCTTCCTCCGCGACCGGAGGACCGGGACCACCAAGCGGGAGTCGTGGACCAGCCGGGAGGAGCAGGCCAACCTCGGCAGCGGGGACACGGCGGTGGTCTCCGACGACGGCCGGTTCGTCGCCTTCACCTCGGAGTCGACCAACCTCGCGCCACACGAGACGAACGGCTGGCCCGACGTGTTCATCCGCGACCGCCAGAAGGGCGTCACCCGCCGGGTGTCCCTGGACAGCCGCGAGGTCCCCGCCAACGCCGAGAGCGAGCTGAGCGCGATCTCCTCCGGCGGCCGGTTCGTGCTGTTCACCTCGCCGGCGTCGAACCTGGCCGCGCACGACACCAACCGCAGCCCCGACGTCTTCCTGCGCGACCGGATGGCCGGCACCACCCGCTTGGTGTCCGTGGGCCGTGACGGCGCGTCCGCCCAGGGGGCCAGCGTCGCCGTCGCCTTGTCCCCGCAGGGCAGGTACGTCGTCTTCGAGTCCGCGGCGGCGAACCTCGTCAGGGGCGACACCAACCGCACCAGCGACTTCTTCGTCCTCGACCGCAGGACCGGCACCACGCGGCGGGTCTCGGTGGACAGCCACGGCCGGCAGGGCGGCGAGAACGGCTCAGCCGTCGTCCCGTACGGCGCGATCTCGGCCAACGGCCGCTACGTCGTGTTCAGCAGCAACCAGTCCGGGCTGGTCGACGGCGACACCAACGGCGACTTCGACGTCTTCGTGCGTGACCGTCGGAACGGTACGACGCAGCTGGTCTCGGTGGGCGGCGACGGCGCGCGAGCCGACGGGGACAGCTTCGGCACCGGCATCTCGGCCGACGGCCACTTCGTCGTCTTCCAGACGCTCGCCACGAACCTGCTGTCCGGTCCGGGCTCGGCCGGACAGGTGATGATGCGCGACCGGTTCGCCGAGGACACCTGGCCGGTGTCCGTCTCCCCGCGCCTGGTGCTCGGCGACGCCACGAGCCGGCGCGGTCTGCTCTCCGCCGACGGGCACCGCGTGGTCTACGACTCGACGTCGACGAACATCGTGGTCCACGACGTCAACGGGGCCCCCGACGTCTTCTCCCGGGACCTGCACCTTCGCTGAGCGCTGCCGGCGCGGCCGGGTCAGCGCGTGGGGTCCTCGCCCACCCGCACCAGCAGCTTGCCGAAGTTCCGGCCGGTCAGCAGGCCGCGGAAGGCCTCGGGCGCGCTCTCCAGGCCCTCGACGACGTCCTCGCGGTAGCGCACCGACCCGTCCGCCACCCAGCCGGACATCTCGCGGACGAAGTCGCGTCCGTGGGAGCCGGTGAACTCGTCCTGGATGAACCCCCGGACGGTGAGGCTCTTGCGCAGCACCAGCCCCATGAAGCCGGGCAGCCGGTCGGGGCCCTCCGGCGCCGAGGTGGCGTTGTAGCCGGACACCAGCCCGCACACGGGCATCCGCGCGTACGTGTTCACGTGCCGCAGCACCTCCCGGGTGACGCGGCCGCCGACGTTCTCGAAGTACACGTCGACGCCGTCGGGCACCGCGTCGGCCAGCTGCTCGGCGAACGCGTCCGAGCGGTGGTCCACCGCGGCGTCGAAGCCGAAGTCGTCGAGCAGGGCCAGGCACTTCTGCGGCCCGCCGGCGATGCCGACCGCCCGCGCGCCCTTGACCCGCGCGACCTGCCCGACGGCGGACCCCACCGGGCCGGTCGCCGCCGCCACCACGACGGTCTCGCCGGGCTGCGGTCGGCCGATCTCCAGCAGACCGGCGTACGCGGTGAACCCGGGCATGCCGAGCACGCCCAACGCCGTCGACACCGGTACGACGGACGCGTCGACCCTGCGCAGCCCGGAGCCGTCGCTGAGCGCGTGGGTCTGCCAGCCGCTGTAGGAGAGCACGATGTCGCCGGCCGTGTAGTCCGGGTGCCGCGACTCCACGACCTCGCACACCGTGCCACCGACGATGACGTCGCCCACCTCCATCGGCGCGGCGTAGGACGGGGCGTCGCTCATCCGCCCACGCACGTAGGGGTCGAGGGAGACGTAGACGACCCGCAGCAGCAGCTGCCCGTCCGCCGGCTCGGGGACGGGGTCGTGGGTGACCCGGTAGGTCGCGTCGTCCGGCTCGCCCTGGGGCCGGCGGGCGAGGCGGACCTGCGTGGCGGCGGTCATGAGGCGTCTCCTGTCGGCGTCGCGAGCCGCGCACGCAGCTCGCGCTTGAGGATCTTGTGGCTCGGGCCCATGGGCAGCGCCTCGACGACCTCGACCCGGCGCGGGTACTTGTGCCCGCCGAGCCGCTCACGCGCCCAGGCGACCACCTCGTCGCCGTCGAGGCCGGGGGCCGCGGCCACCACGACCGCGCAGACCTCCTCGCCCTGCTGGTCGTCGGGCACGCCGACGACCGCGACCTGGGCGACGCCGGGGTGCCGGTGCAGCACCTCCTCGACCTCGCGCGGGTAGACGTTGAAGCCGCCGCGGATGATCAGGTCCTTCTTGCGGTCCACGATCGTGATGAACCCCTCCTCGTCGCGGCTGCCGATGTCGCCGGTGCGGAACCATCCCTCGACCACGGCGTCGGCGGTCGCGGCCGGGTCGTCGAGGTAGCCGGCGAACACGTTGTGCCCCCGCACCACGATCTCCCCGAGCCGGCCGGCGGGCAGCAGCTCGATGCGGTCGTCGACGGTCTCGTCGGCGATCTCCACCTCCACGCCCCAGATCGGGTGCCCGACCGTGCCGGCGCGGGTGCCGAACCAGGGCTGGTTGACCGACGCGGTCGGCGAGGTCTCGGAGAGCCCGTAGCCCTCGTAGACCGTGGTGGCGAAGGTCGACTCGAACCGCTCGAGCACCGCGACGGGGAGCGACGCCCCGCCGGAGACGCAGTCCCGCAGCCGCGGGAGCGCAGCCGCCTCGGTCGCCGCCTCGAGCAGCTGGACGAACATCGTCGGCACCCCGAAGAACAGCGTCGCCCGCTCCCGCTGCATGAGCTCGAGGGCGGCGCCCGGGTCGAAGCGGGGCTGGAGCAGCAGGGTCGCGCCGACCCGGAAGGTGGAGTTCATCGAGACGGTCTGGCCGAAGGTGTGGAACAGCGGCAGGCAGCCCATGACGACGTCGTCGCGGCGCATCGGGTTGGCGTCGAACGCGTTCACGGTCGCGTTCATCACCAGGTTGAGGTGGGTGAGCAGCGCGCCCTTGGGCCGCCCGGTCGTGCCGCTGGTGTAGAAGACCACCGCTGTGTCCTCGGCCTCCCGGGGCACCAGCGTGCGCAGCGGCTCGACGCCCTCCGCGCCCAGGGCGGCGACGTCCCGGGCCGGCACGCCGACGGCCTGCGCCGCTGGTGCCGCCACGCCGGCGAAGCTCGCGTCGTACAGCACGGTCATGGCCCCGGAGGACCGCACGAGGTACGACGCCTCGTCGGCGGTCAGCAGCGTGGGGACGGGGACGACCACGCCGCCGGCGGCGAGGATGCCGTAGTAGGCGCGCACGAAGTCGGCGACGTTGGGCGCCACCAGCGCCACCCGGTCGCCGGGGCGGACACCGTCCCGCTGCAGGGCCGCGGCGAGCGAGCGGGCCTCGCGCCACAGCTGCCCGTAGCCCAGGCGCAGGTCGCCCTCGACCAGTGCCGTGGCCTCGGGGGTACGGCGGGCGGCCTCGGCCAGCACGGTGGCCAGGGACAGCGTCGTCACGGTTGCTCCCTGCGATCGGGGTCGGTCCGGTCGTGGGCGACGCTACCCCTGGTCCCCGACGGTTCCCGGCCGGGTCGACGGGCGCGCGGGGCACCGATCACGGGTATCTTGGCGCCATGGGCGCCGGGATGACTCTGCTGGTGATCGGCGCGATCCTGGCCTTCGCCGTCACCGACAAGGTGCCCAACATCAACCTGCCGGTCGTCGGCCTCATCCTCATGGTCGCCGGCGGCATCCTGATCGCGAACGCGCAGCGCGGCGCGCAGCGGGAGCGCCGAGTCCGTCGTCGTGAGGAGTCCGACGACCCGAGCGACCCGACGCGCATCGTCGAGGAGGTCGAGCAGGAGCGCGGCGACGACCGGCACAGCCGCTGACGCTCAGCCCTCCAGCGCGTGACCCCAGCTCGTCAACCGGTGGTGGCCGGTCACTTCCTCCTCAGCGCCTCCGGCTTGTGCACGGCCTCGCCACCGGACTTGTCACTGCGCACGAGGTACTGCGGGTCTTCCTTCGACGCTCGCACGGTGCGACCCGCCGCCTCGGTGTCGGAGGTGATCCTCTCCTGCACCTTGCCGGAGCCGGTGCCGCCGTGGCTGCTCCACTCGACCTCTTCGCCCTTGCTCAGGTCGTCCTTGGTCATGGGTCGGGGTACCCGGCAGCGCGTGGCGCCATGCCCTCTCACTCCGACCAGCAGGCCACGACGGCCGCGGCGACGCCGTACGCGACGTCCACCCGGGAGAAGCCGGCCGGCAGCGCCGCACCGGACAGCCCGCTCGCGTCCACCTGGAGCGTCTTGCCGTCCTTGAGGAACACCACGTGGCCGTCGGTGGCCTGGAAGGCGTGCAGGCCGAAGCTCTGCATGCCCTCGAGCGCGCGGGCGCCGGGCAGCCGGCTCCTCAGCCGGTCGTAGAACGCGCGACCAGCCGCCGGGTCGGTCGCGTCCTTCACCGACAGCCGCAGGGTGCCGTGCGGGACCCGGTAGGTGCAGTCGAACAGCCGCTGCGAGCCCGACCACGACGAGGACGGGCGAGGCGGCAGCGCGGCCAGGCCGAGGGTGCGCCGGACGGCGCCGCGGATCTCCCGGCCGCAGACCATCGTCGCGGTCTGCGACGGGCCGCGGGCCGCGGACATGTCCATGCCGTTCATGTTCTTCATGTCCTCGGCCGACATCTTCATGCCCTGGTCCGTGCCCTGGTGCGTGCCCTGGTCCGTTCCCTGGGCGTGCCGGTGCGGCGTCGAGGCCGAGGAGCCGCCGGCGGCACAGCCGCCGGTCAGCAGGGCGGTCAGGGTCAGGGCCGCTGCCAGTGAGCGTGCTCTCGTGTGAGGAGTCATCGTGGGTCTCTCGCATCCGTCATGCGTCGCACCGTACTTCTTCTGTCAGAGGGGGGTTCGCACCCGGAACGGCCGCGGACTGCCGGGCGGTGCGGACGGGCGCTGCGGACGGGCGCTGGCGAACAAATCCGGCGCCAGACCCAACCACGCCGCCCCCGGCGGCGAACCACCACCGTCAGGAGAGCCGAGCGGGGCCCCCCAGGTGGGGACTGCGACCAGGGCTCCACCAATGTAGGAGAAAGGGATCTCCCCATGCGCAAGAGCTTGCGTACACTCGTTCCGCTCGCCGCGGCGGCACTTCCGCTGCTCGCGCTGGCCGCTCCGGCCAACGCGGACACCGGTACGACGTACCAGACCACGCTGAACCCGCTGAACCACTCCAGCGGCTCGGGCATGGCGACCGTCAGCCTCCACGGCAACCAGGCGGACGTCAACGTCAGCTGGAGCGGGCTGGCCGCGAAGTTCGGTAGCGGTGCCTACCCGCACGTCCAGCACATCCACATCGCCGGACAGGGCGCCTGCCCCACGATGGCCGCCGACAAGAACAACGACGGCGTCATCAGCACCACCGAGGGCGGCCCGGCCTACGGCGGGATCGGGACCACGCTGTCGGTCAAGGGCGACACCAGCCCGAAGGCCGCGACCGACATCAAGATCGCGCCGAGCGGCGGCAGCACCAGCTACCACCGGTCGATCACGCTCAGCAGCGCCACGGTCCAGTCGCTGAAGGCCGGCACCGGCGTCGTGGTCGTGCACGGTCTGGACCCGGCGACGCTGTCGAAGAAGGCGCAGAAGGAGAAGAGCGACCTGGTGCCCAGCCTGCCGCTGGCCGCCACCTCCCCCGCCCTGTGCGGCGTGCTCTCCTCGATGCCCTCGGGCGGCGTGGCCACCGGCACCGGCTCGACCAGCGGTGTCGAGGACCTCGGCCTGCTGGCCCTCGGCGGCGGCCTGGTCGCCCTCGGCGGCGGTGCCTTCGTGGCCCGTCGGCGCGTGAGCGCGGGACGCTGACGGTTCGATGTCGAACAGGTTCTCCATGACCGGTCGCCGGGGCGTGCTCACGCTGCTCGCCCTGGTGGCCGTCGTGGCCGGCCTCGTGCTGGTCGTGGTGGCCGTGGGCGCTCAGCAGAGCGCGCCGCGGCCACCACGGGCGGTCGGCAAGATCGAGACCCCGAGCCCGACACCGTCCCCGGCCGCGACGCACCGTGCCGACCCGGTCCCCTCCTCGGGCCCGACCAGCACCCCGCTCGGGCCCTCCCGCCCGGTCCGGATCCAGATCCCCGCCATCGGCGTCAGCTCCACGGTGCAGCCGATCGGGCTCACCAAGCGCGGCCGGCTCGCGGTCCCCCAGCCGGGGCCGCACCTGAACCAGGCCGCGTGGTTCGAGAGCTCGCCGACCCCGGGCCAGCCCGGGCCCTCGATCATCGAGGGGCACGTCGACAGCGAGCAGGGTCCCTCGGTGTTCTTCAAGCTGGGCGACGTACGTCCCGGCGACCACATCCGGGTCACCCGCAAGGACGGCGTCACGGCGGTCTTCACCGTCAACGCCGTTCGCGACTTCAAGAAGAAGAGCTTCCCGACCTCGGTGGTCTACGGCGGGGACCTCAGCACACCGCAGCTGCGACTGATCACCTGCAGCGACTTCGACCGGAGCATCCGGCACCATGTCGGTAACGAGGTGGTCTTCGCGCACCTGACCAAGACGAGGAACCAGGGCCGATGACGACACACGCACCAACTCAGGCGACAACGCCGGTACCAACGAAGGCGGCACGCG